>JBAPUA010000115.1:0-3612 GCA_049282435.1 Cyanobium sp.
GGGGAATGCTGTAGTGGACTTCAGGAGTCTGTTGATGCCGAGCCCCACACGCCCTCCCGGGCTGATCCAGCGCTATCGCGAGGAACTTCAGGCTCGCCATTACGCGCGTCGCACGGTGGCCACCTACGAGCAGTGGCTACGACGGTTTCTGCAGTTCCATCAGATGCGCCATCCGCGCCAGATGGGCAGCGCAGAGGTGAATGCCTTTCTCACCCATCTTGCCGTGGAGCTCCTTGTGAGCGCATCGACCCAAAACCAGGCGCTCTCGGCGCTGCTGTTTCTGTATCGGGAGCTGCTGGAGCGCGATTTGGATCTGGAGGGGGTGATCCGGGCGCGGAGGCGCACCAGGCTGCCGGTGGTGATGACCGTTGAGGAGGTACGAGCAGTGCTGGAGCGGCTGGATGGGGTGGAGGCCTTGGTGGCTGGGGTGCTGTACGGGGGAGGGCTTCGCTTGCTGGAGGCGTTGCGGCTAAGGGTGCATGACCTTGATTTTCAGCGCTTGCAGATCACGGTGCGCCATGGCAAGGGCGGTAAGGATCGGCGCACGATGTTGCCTTCGCGAGTGGGAGAGAAGCTCAAGTTTCATCTGCAGGAGGTGCGAAGTCTGCATCGCCAGGACCTTGCTGAGGGCTATGGGCGGGTGCGCCTTCCCCACGCACTGGGGCGGAAGTATCCCCATGCGCCGGTGGAGTGGGGCTGGCAATGGGTGTTTCCGCAACAACATCGCTGGCACAACTCCAACACCGGTGAGCAGGGACGCCATCACCTGGATCCCAGCGTGATTCAAAAGGCCGTGCGGCGGGCGGTGCTCGCCTCTGGAATCATCACGCCAGCCACGTGCCACACCTTCCGCCATTCATTTGCCACCCACCTGCTGGAGCGCGGTCAAGATATCCGTACGATTCAGGAATTACTCGGGCACAGCGATATAAAAACCACAATGATTTACACCCATGTGCTCAACCGAGGCCCGCTGGGCGTTTGCAGCCCTGCTGATCTTTTGTAACGCAATGAACCCTTATAGGCGGACCCGCCTATCAAACCCGGAATGGTTCCGACTTGCGTGAACTTCTTGTCATCGCAAGCAATCTCACGGGTACCTACGACTAGCCTCCAGCTTTTAGGCGGCCAAAACTGCTGAGAAGGAAGTATTATGCGGGTCCGCCTAAAAGCTGTTCGGTGGACTGAAGTGCACACGTAGATGGCCGAAGCTAAAATTTCGTGCCAGGCGAGAATCTTTCTAATCACGCATGGCTTTTGTAAGAGCTTTTTTTGCCTTTGCAAGCTGTGCCTTGATTTGCTCCGCCTCATGTTGGAGCCGCTTTACTTCAACCCAGGCAGTTTCGATATCACTTCCTGGAAGCCACGAGCCAACTCGAGCAACATCTGCAGGGATAGGATTAATGAGATTTGCATCGGAGCCAGCTAGTATTCCAAATCGGTGCTTGCAGTACTGACCATTTTCACCGGCAGGGCAGGTGCAGTATGCGGAGATGTTTGATCCCTTCTTGGTGAATGTGACTTGATAAGGCTGCGGGGATGAGCCTTTGACGAGAAAATCAATCTTTTCCATGGTTACTCTCTAGAGAGATCCAGTAATTGCATAGCGAACAAACTGTTCTTGGGAGACAGTATGCTCCACAGAAATAGCCGATCTGTGATCGCTTGTGGGCACATAGACCTTGAAATTGACCGATCCTGGGTTCCGCCCAGATCCAGGGTTGCCATCATCAGCTGTCACCTGATGCCCAGGGCTTCCACGAAATGATACTGGCTGAGTTGGTCCGAGCACAATGTAGAAGTTGATCGCGTCGAGCTTGTCACCCCAAGTCTCTAGACTCGAAACATCTCGATCGTAGATAATTGCTCCTTCATTGAAGCAGAAGTTGGAGCCTTGCACCCAGTCCTTCCATTTTCTGATTACTTCTTTGTTTTTAACTTGTTGTCTCGAGATGTACCGTATATCCAGCGATGTGTTGAAATGAGGTGGCAGCCAGAGATGCCAGCTTGTGTGCGAAGCTCCATGAGGGTCTTTTAAGAGTGTCTGGCTTCCTCTGCTATTTGCTGATATAAGAAGATCCAGAAGTTGCTCAGCAGTTTTGGCATCCTCTGCCACTGATGGAGTAGCTACGGCCACCTTTGATTTTCATAACGCCCCAGTACTGTATCAACACCGGCCTGCCAACGCATAGAAACGTGCAGGGCGCTTCACCTATGAGAGTCTGATCCGCTGCTGAAATTTGCTTCATACTGATCTTGCTATAACCTTGGGCGATGGCGATAAATATACCCATGCTGTTTTACTTCTTTCAAAAGCTCACCGAACAAGCCCCTTGAGTGGACAGGCCACCACCAGCCCTCAGCTCCACCACCCCAAGCTCTCTGCCTGCCACTCAGGGGCAGCGTTAGCCAGAGCCAAGGCAACGGCTGATGGCGGCAGAGGTGGCTACAATGTGACCACGCTTGTCTGAGGTCGCCATGGTTCGGGCGAAGCTTGTAAAAATTGGGAACTCGCGGGGCATCCGTTTCGCGAAGCCCTTACTTGATGTTGCGGGGCTTACTGACGAGGTCGAAATCGAGGCTGAGCCTGGCGTATTGACTATCAGACCCTCGGCACATCCAAGAGCAGGCTGGGCAGAAGCGGCAGCAGCATTCGATCCAGATGGTCTTCTCGATGAAATGAGCAGCACCCGCTTTGACGACGAAGAGTGGTCGTGGTAGCAGAAGAAGCTGTCTCAAGAGGGGATATCTATCTTGTTGCCCTTAATCCAACGCGAGGATCAGAAATCAGGAAAACGAGACCGTGCGTTGTCGTCTCCCCGGATGAGTTGAATGCCCATCTCCGCACGTTTATCGTTGCGCCACTTACAACAGGTGGGCATCCCTATCCTTTTCGCGTACGTTGCCAATTTGATGACAAAGATGGATACGTGGTTGCTGATCAGTTCAGGGCTGTCGATAGAGACCGGTTGATTAAGCACCTAGGCGTTTTGGACGAAGACACGCTGGTTGAGGTGCTCGGTGTTTTGCAGGCTATGTTTGCTGTGTAGCGGCCTGGCTAACACAGCCATTCACCTGAGCCGCCCCCGATCACCATTGGCGCCCTGGGGCGTTGGTGGTACACACTATCTGCGGCCTGGTGATGGCATGCGTTAGCCCTACTATTCGGAAGGCTTCCAGTCGCAGAACAACCGCGTACATTAACTATGCGATACCACCCCAGCATCAGAGATATGACCATGCTGCACGTCAACGGCGGCACCAATGCCCTCATCGAACACGCGATGTATTACGAGCGCTGCCTGGCGGCGATTCTCTGAAGCGATCGCAGGCACGCCACGCCAACCCAAGGTTCGACTAAGGCCCCTATAATTCCAGGGCCCTTGATACAGCGCGTTGTCATGAACCTTCGTCTGGCCGCCACCTGCAGCACTTTGATGTTGCCCCTCCTGGTTACAGGACACGGTTCCGCCTTGGCCGACAGCCCTGACTGACGGACACATCTCATCCGAGAGGGTCATGCGACAGCCAGCAGCTGGGACGGGTGTGGCCGTGGTGGCAGGTCAATCCGCGTGAACCAGGGCTGCTTTTGGCGCCGCTGCACGCCGCGGC
>JBAPUA010000116.1:0-64443 GCA_049282435.1 Cyanobium sp.
ACCCTGCAGCAGGGCCAGCCCTAGCCGGCTCAGGCCGTGGTGGCCGGTGCTCACCAGCCGGTCACCGGGGCGGCCGTCGCGGCGGCGGATCGGGCCGGAGCTGGGGGCTGCCGGAGCCGGAGAGCCCGGGAGTTTCGGCGCAGGGGATACGGGCGCTGGAGCCAGAGCTTCCGGACGTGGTTCCCCCGGCTTGTTCGCCTCCACGGGCTGGATCCCTGCGATCGCTGCGGCTTCGCCACTCCTGGCCGCCTGCATGGGCCAGATCTCCTCCTTGGCTGTCTTTATGGTCGGCGCCAAGGCCTGGAGCCCCTCTCTCTCTGCAGTCCTGAGCGGCTGCCTTGGCTGGATCTCCCCTGCTGTTGCGCTCTCTTCACCCCGTAAAGGCGCCTCCGCAGGCTGCCGGGGCGCCGCCAGCCGACCGATCGCCGTGATCGCCAACATCCGCTGGCCGCCGCCGCTGCAGTCGCCCCCCAGCAGCACGCCGCCATAGGTGTCCAGGGCTTCCCGGAGGCCGCCGTACACCCCTTCCACCCAGCTCCAGGGTGTGCTGGCCGGCGCCACCAGGGCCACCGTGATCCCCACCACCTCGGTGCAGCCCATCGCCGCCAGATCCGAGAGGTTGGCCGCCGCCGCTCTCCAGCCCACATCCGCCGCCGCGGTGGTGCTGTCGCTGAAGTGGATGCCCTCCACCAGCACATCAGTGTTAACCACCAGCGCTGGGCCGGGTTCTGGCGATCCGTTTGACGGCAATCCGGCGGTGGCTTCGGCCAGCTCAGGCGTCCCGGTGCCGCCCTCCGACAGGTTCAGCAGGGCCGCATCGTCGGCGAACTGACCCGGCGGGGCAAAGGCCCCCAACCGGCGGATCAGTTCCCATTCACCGAGATCGGCCAGGGTCTCCAACCTCTGGTTAAAAGGGGTGGCGAGACCCGATCCAGATTGAGCCGTCTCGGCCGCAACCTGGGCGGGAGCTGCATCAGCGCTGAGACGTTCCATCCACCAGCCTGAAGGTCTCGGATGGCGAATCCAGCGGCGCCCTGACCATGTCCCCCTCAGGCGTGGGGCCGCAGGTTCTCGGCTCCGTCGATCACGGTCGCCTTGACGATGCCGTCGTCGGCGGTGAGCTCTTCGAGCACATCGAAGCCATCGACCACATAGCCGAAGGCGGCATAGCGACCGTCGATCAGGTTGAGGCCGGCGGGGGTGAGTTCGGGTTCGAACAGGAACAGGAAGTACTGGGAGGAGCCATCGCCCAGGCTCTCGTCGGAGTGGGCCCAGCCCAGGGTGCCCTTGGCGTTGAACGGCAGCACCGGCTCCGCCTTGAACAGGCCCAGATCCTCGAAGGTCTGGTTGTAAAAGGGGAGCTTCTGGCCCGGCACCATGATCTCCAGCGGCACTTGCCGCTCCGTCTTGGTCTGGGGATCGATGTAACCGTCGGCATCGCCTTCGGGATCGCCGGTCTGGAGCACGTAGAAGTCCTCGGCCCGGATGAAGGGCAGCTTGTCGTAGAAGCCCTTCTGCACCAGATCGACGAAGGCACCTGCGGTCAGCGGCGCGTTGTAGCCGTCAACCACGGCGATCAGATCGCCCTTGGTGGTGGTCAGCCGCACGCTGGCCCGGCCCAGCAGCCTGGGCAGATCGGCGTATTCATCCGGAATTGTGAACGGGAACGGGCCCACCAGCAGCGCTTCGGCGTCGCCGATGCTGTTGAGGGCGTCGCGGCGGGCGTCGAGAAAGGCGTCGCGCTCCTGGCCATCGGCCGCTGACATCAGGGTCTCCAGCTGGCCCGCCAGCTGCTCGAACAGCTGCTCGGCCCTGGGCCGGTCGCTGGGCTGGAAGCTGGCCAGGATCGCGTTGCGCTTCAGGGTGAACAGGGACTGGCTGCGGCGCACGCTGGCGGCCAGGGAAGGCCAGCGCTTGGCGCGCAGATCGTCGCTGGTGCCCTCCAGCCGATGCTGGATCTCCTGGAGATCCTTCTGCTCGATCGGCAGGGCGTTGCGCAGCAGGGCCGAGGGATCGGTGACCGCATTGCCCTGGGGCAGGGCGGCCCGGGCGTCGGGGAC
Source organism: Cyanobium sp. (assembly GCA_049282435.1). Lineage (GTDB taxonomy): Bacteria > Cyanobacteriota > Cyanobacteriia > PCC-6307 > Cyanobiaceae > Cyanobium. Next base: position 2,061 of record JBAPUA010000116.1, read on the forward strand.
GGCCAGCAGCAGGATCAGCAGCCCGGTCAGACAGGCGGCGCCCAGTTGGTGCCAGAACTGGATCAACGACTGGCCGCTGGGCCCAGTGACAGATTCCGCATTTCGCCCTGTCCCGACGAACGCTGGCCCTGTGCCCATGGTTCCCCTGTCATTGAACGGACTCTGGCACAGGCGCCCGGAGCTGATGGCGGCGCGGCTCCGGAGGGGCGGGCCGGTAGCCAGACGTACAATCCACCGGATCTGAACCGCCGGAATGATCTCCAGCAACGATTTTCGGACCGGGACCACCATTGAGCTGGATGGCCAGGTCTGGCGGGTGGTCGAGTTTCTGCACGTCAAGCCCGGCAAGGGCTCGGCCTTCGTGCGCACCAAGCTCAAGGCCGTCCAGAGCGGCAACGTTGTGGAGAAGACCTTCCGCGCCGGCGAGACCATGCCGCAGGCGCTGCTCGAGAAGGCCACCCTGCAGCACACCTACATGGAGGCCGATGACTTCGTCTTCATGGACATGTCCTCCTATGAGGAGACCCGCCTGACGGCCAAGCAGATCGGCGATGGCCGCAAATACCTCAAGGAAGGCATGGAGGTGAGCGTCATCTACTGGAACGGCAAGCCGCTGGAGGTGGAGCTGCCCAACTCCGTGATCCTCGAGGTCACCCAGACCGATCCCGGGGTCAAGGGGGATACGGCCACCGGCGGCACCAAGCCCGCCATCGTCGAGACCGGCGCCCAGGTGATGGTGCCGCTGTTCATCACGATCGGCGAGAAGATCAAGATCGACACGCGCAACGACAGCTATCTCGGCCGGGAGTCCTGATCACCATGCAGCTCGATCACGACCAGCTTCGCTCGCTTCTGGCCCTGCTGGGTGAAAGCGACATTCAGGAACTCTGTCTCGAAGGCGACGATTTCCGTCTTGAGGTGCGTCGCAACCTGCCGGCCGCAGCGCCGGTGGCGATGGTGCAGGCCCCTGTCCTGGCCTCGCCGCCCCCCCAGGCTGCCGCCGCCTCCATCGCTTCCCCATCATCCGTGCCGCCGCCGGCGCCGCCGGCGCTGCGCAGTGACCTGCAGGCGATCACGGCCCCGATGGTGGGCACCTTCTACCGCTCCCCGGCTCCGGGGGAACCGTCCTTTGTCGAGGTCGGCAGCCGCATCAGCGCCGGTCAGCCCGTCTGCATCCTTGAAGCGATGAAGCTGATGAACGAGCTGGAGTCGGAGATCAGCGGCGAAGTGGTCGAGATCCTGCTGGAGAACGGCACCCCGGTGGAATTCGGCCAGGTGCTGATGCGGATCAAACCGTCCTGAATCGGACCGCCAGCCGAACGTTTCAGCCCAGTTCCCGCGCCGTGGCGATCGCCGCCGCCATGCTTTCGGGCCGGGCCACGCCCTGGCCGGCGATGGCGAAGGCGGTGCCGTGATCTGGCGAGGTGCGCAGAAATGGCAGCCCCAGGGTCGTGTTGACGGCGGCATCGAAGGCCAGCAGTTTCAGCGGAATCAGGCCCTGATCGTGGTATAGGGCCAGGTAGCCGTCCGGTCCGCCTGTGCCCGTGCGCCAGGCCGCAGCGGCCTCCAGCCAGCAGCTGTCGGGGGGTAAGGGGCCCTCCAGCCGCACCTCGGGATGGCGCCGGCGCCACTGCTCCAGGCAGCCCAGCAGCCAGTCCTGCTCCTCCCGTCCCAGCCGTCCCGCCTCGCCGGCATGGGGATTGAGGCCGGCGACCACCAGCCGCGGCCGGGGCTCGAAGCGCTGGCAGAAGGCCAGCAGGACGTCCAGTTTGTCGCTCACCAGCTCGGCATTGAGCTGGGCGGGCACCGCCGCCAGGGGGATGTGGGTGGTGGCCAGCAGGGTGTTGAAGCGCCAGGGGCCGGCGGCGGAGCGGGCCGTGAACAGCATCGAGGCGGAAGCGACCCCGGCCAGTTCCGCCAGTCGTTCGGTCTGGCCGGGATAGTCGTGGCCGGCGGCATGCCAGCTGCTCTTGGCGATCGGCGCCGTGATCAGGGCGTCACAATCGCCCTGGAGCACCAGTCGGGTGGCCTCGCTGAGCCAGTCGAAGCTGGCGGCCCCGGCGGCGGCGCCGCTCTCGCCGGGATTGATCGGCTCGGGCAGGGGTCGATCCAGAATTTCGAACTGGGTCGGATCCGCCAGCCGGCAGCGGCCCTGCAGGCGTCGGTAGCTCTGGTTCAGCCACTGGCGGCAGCCCACCAGCACCACTTGCCCCTGGCCCTCCGTCCCAGCCTCAGCGGCCAGGGCGCCCAGGGTCACCTCCAGGCCGATTCCAGCCGGATCGCCCAGGGCAATGGCAATCCGTTGCCGTCTGGGGTTCGATGGAGGTTGATCGCCGCTGTCGTTGTCGATGTTGCGCCTGTTGCTGCTGGGATCCATCTTGCTGGTGCTGGGACTGGCGTTCCGCAACGGCTGGGTCGTCGTGGACTGGAACAAGTTCCTCTCCGACATCAATCTGCCGTTCCTGGCCCAGCCCGAACCGGCGAGGAAATTGCACTACAAGTGACCGTCAGGTCCGCGTTGATCCCCCAGGGAGGCCGCTGGTCCCGGGCTCGGCCGTGCAGCCTGTTCCGGCAGGGGTTCGCGCAGCCACCGGAGCAGGGCCCTGCCGGCACCCGTGGCGGTCGCGGTCAGCCCTGGGCACGCGCACGGGCTGCTGGGCCGCACATCCATCGCGGATTCAGGGCTGGATCCCACGTGCCTGACGCTTCAAATTCCGGGTTCCCGAGGCGCGTCCGGAGGGCACAGGCCGGGTCGACTGGATGACCGGGAACGCTCCGTTTCAGCTGCCGCCGCCCACCAACCGATGGGACTCGGGACCGGCCAGTCCGGAGCGATCGACGGATCCAGAGTCCCTAAGCTCCCCGGCGGCCGGCGGCGCGTCCAGCCCCAGGAGCTGCCGCTGATTCGTCCTGCCCTTGGTGGAACAGGTGCAGCGTCAGGGTTCGGCGAGGGCGTCGCTGATGGCCCGGTATCCCTCGCGGAAACTGGGGTAGCGCAGCTGATAGCCCAGGCCCAGGCGCAGCAGATCGCTGCTGACCCGGCGGTTCTCGCTCCAGAAACTGCGGGCCATCGGACTCATCGTGGCGGCGATCTGGTCATAGGACTGCAGCGGCGGCAGTTTGCAGCCCAGCAGATGGGCGGCGTAGCCGAGGGTTTCACTGGAGGAGCACGGGTAGGTGTCCGCGAGGATCAGGGTCTCCGGTCTGGCGGCGGCCGGCAGGGCCAGGTTGTGCAGCAGGGCCCCGACGATGTCATCGACGTGGATGCGGCAGAACACCTGGCCCCGCTTGTGGATCATGCGGGCCTTGCCCTGGCGCAGATCGTTGAAGGGGGCGCGTCCGGGGCCGTAGATCGCCGGTAGCCGGAACACCTGCAGCGGCAGGCCCAGGCTGCGCCAGGTCCGCTCACAGGCCAGGCGGGAGCGGCTGCGCTCCAGTCCGGGCGCGGTGGCACTGGTCTCATCCACCCAGGCTCCGCCGCTGTCGCCATAGACGCCGGTGGTGGAGAGGTAGCCCAGCCATTGCAGCGGCAGCTCCGCCAGCTGGGCGCCGAGCTGATCCAGCACCGGATCCCGGCCGTTGGCATCGGGGGGGATCGTCACCAGCACATGGCTGAAGTCAGCCAGCTGGCGGCGGCTGGGCAGGACGCCGTTGGCCGGGTCGAAGCGCAGATGGCAGAGGACAGTGGCCGCGGCAGGGGCCTGCGGCTGCTCGGGCTGGCGATGGCTGATGGCGGTGGCGATGCCCAGCCGGGTCAGGGCGGCGGCGAACCGGCTGCCGGTGTAGCCGCCACCGAGCACCAGCATCCGCCCGAAGCCGGCGGGACTGGGGCCGGCGGCTTCGGGCCCCTCGGACCGGGGGTTGACAGGCCGATCAGTCATGAGTACACCTGTATCACCGCCTTCGCGCTCCTGTCGTGACTGCCTCTCTGTTCTCTGGCGCCATGGTTCCTGAAATCGGGTGTGCTGACACCGCACCTGTCCGGACCATTCTCCCTGTTTCCAGACCGCCGGTCTCCAGCCTCCTGCCCGCCGCGGCCACCGCTGCGTCCCATGCCCCAAGCCGTCGGCGGGCTGCCAGGCAAGCCCTCAGGGCCACGGAGCTCCGCTGCGGGGCGCCCCTGGCCCTGGCGGCGGTGCTGCTGCTTCTGGCCCTGTTGCTGGCGCCGGAGCAGCCCGGCGATCAGGAGGCCATCTGCCAGCGCCACAACGGCGTGGCCGCCTGCCGTGTCTGGTGAGCGCGCTGGCTCTGGAGCTGCGCTGCCACTGCCACTGCCGGGCTCGGCACTGAGGCCGGACTTTCGGGCCTGGTCCACAGCAGCAGGCGTTCCGCCAGGCGCATGTCGCCATCGATCCAGGCTCTCAGGGCCATCGCTCGCCGCGGGTCGTAAAAGCTCTGACCGCGGTACCAGCTGAAGGCGTCGCTGTCACCCTTGCTGCCATTGCAGCCCAGGCAGGCCGGTACGCAGTTTTCGGTGATGCTCTGGCCGCCGCGGCTGAGGGGCTGCACGTGATCGATCGACTCGGACCGATCGCCGCAGTACAGACAGTGATGATCGGTCACCAGGTGGAGCGACTGGCGCCAGCGTCGCGCCCGCAACTTGGGGCAGAGATCCTCAAGGAACACTCCATCCCTGGCCTGCATCGAAGCGCCTCGGTTGGCGGAAGTTTGCCGCCAGCTTGTTGGCTGTCAATGTGTCGTGGATTGCACTTTGGCGCTTTGGCCGAACCCCTGGTGCAGATGCGGCTCGGGCCCACCGGCCTGATCGAGGTGGCCTGCCCCTTCGATCAGGTCACCCAGGCCCAGATGCGTAGGATTCGTCCCGTGGGCCATTGGCTGGCCCGCCGCCACTGCTGGGAGTTTCCCCTGGAGGCCGCCGCCGGGCTGGAGCAGGCCCTGGCGGGCCGTTTCCCCATCACTCCTGAACTGGCCCAGAGGCTGTGCTGGTTGCGCCAGCCCCTGCCGCCTCTGCCGCCCCATCGCCAGCTGGTGGCCGCCGCCGATCTCGATCTGCCCCTGGTCGATGGTCGCCAGCTGTTCACCCATCAGCGGGCCGCCGCCCGCTGGTTGCTGGCCCGACGCGGCGCCCTGCTCGCCGATGCCATGGGCCTGGGCAAGACCCTTTCGGCCCTGGCCGCCGCCAGGGCCATGGTGCGCCTGGCGGATTGCCGCCTGGTGGTTCTGGCCCCGGCGGGATTGCATCATCACTGGCGCCAGGAGGCCGCAACCCTGGGGCTGGTGCTGGAGCTGCACAGCTGGGCGCGCTTGCCGTCGGAGCTACCGGAGGCGGGCTGCGTCCTGCTGGTCGATGAGGCCCACTTCGCCCAGACGCCGACCTCGGCCCGCACCCAGGCCTTTCTGCGGCTGGCCCGTCATCCCCGCCTGCGGGCTATCTGGCTGTTGAGCGGCACCCCGATGAAGAACGGTCGCCCCGCCCAGCTCTTCCCGCTGCTGGCGGCGATCGGCCATCCCCTGGGCCGCGATCAACGGGCCTTTGAGGAGCGCTATTGCCAGGGTCACTGGCGCGAGCAGGGAGGGCGACGCCTCTGGCAGGCCCAGGGGGCCAGCCAGCTCGAGGATCTGCAGCGGCTGGTGCGACCCCTGCTGCTGCATCGCCGCAAGCAGCAATGCCTCGATCTTCCCCCTAAGCGGCGCCTGTGCGTGGCTGTGACTCTTGATGTCGCCGCCGCCGAGGGCTTCCAGCACCGGCTTGAGCTGCGGGTCGCTGACTACCGGCGTCGGGCTGCCCTCGGCCAGGTCCGGCGGGATGCGGAGGCCCTGGCGGTGTTCACCGCTCTGCGCCAGATCGGCTCGCAGTACAAGCTGCCCAGCGCGACGGCCCTGGTCCGAAGCCTGCTGGCGGCCGGGGAGTCGGTGGTGGTGTTCACCGCTTTTCTGGCCACCGCTCGGGCCCTGCATGGGGCCTGCGGTGGTGAGCAGGCGGCGGTGCTGCTCACCGGCGCCGTTCCCGTCCACCAGCGCCAGGCCCTGGTGGATCGCTTCCAGTCCGGGCGCCGTTCCCTGTTGATCGCCACCTTCGGCACCGGAGGTCTCGGCTTCACCCTGCACCGCGCCGGCCATGTGCTGCTGGTCGAGCGCCCCTGGACCCCCGGCGATGCGGAGCAGGCGGAGGATCGCTGCCATCGCATCGGCATGCGCGGCCCCCTCACCAGTCACTGGTTGCAGCTGGGGGTGGTCGATCAGCTGGTGGATGACCTGATCGCCAGCAAGGCCGAACGGATCTCCCTGGTGCTGCAGAGCCGCCAGCAGCGCGAGCACCAACAGGCCCTGCCGGCGATGGTGCGCCAGTTGCTGGAGAGCTGGTGAGGGGTCGGCGCCAGGGCTGTCGCTTCAGTCGCGGCAACTGGCGCTGCGCAGTTGCAGGTCGTTGCGCAACAGTCGATCCAGCTTGTTCTGAGGCACCTTTTGGGCCAGGGTCACCGCCTGGGCGATGTCCCTGCAGGCCGCGGCATCGTCGCCGGCGAGGGAGTGCAGCAGGAAGCGTTCATTGAGGGGCTGGGGTTCCTTCGGATAGGCCTTCACCACCGCATCACAGCGCTGCAGCGCATCCTTGATCTGATCGAGTTCCACGTGCCGCAGGCAGTCATCGACGGTGAGGCGCCTCTGGGGCAGGGGCTCCTCGGCGCAGCCCACCAGCAGAGCGAGCACGAGACAGGCCGCTCCCGCCATGCCGAAGGCGTGGCGGGAGCGGCGCCGGGCAGCGGCTGGGCGGGATTCAGTTGCCGTAGCGATCACTGCGTGTCTGGCCACCAGTGCCAGCATTACCACCGGCCGTGGCCGTTCCGGTGGGCGCTTCGGTGGATGCGGTCGCGCTCTGGACGCGGCGGCTGTAAAGGTCGCCCAGGTAGCGGCCGCAATCGGGGAAGGAGGTCGGGTTCTGAACCACTGCCTCGGTGATCATCACCGCCGCATGTTCCGGCGAGGTGCGGAACATGCTGGCCCCCTGGCGCTTGATCAGGGCGTAGGCCGCAGTCCAGCTGACCTCATGGTTGTTGCCGTTGGTCCGCATGAAGCAATACACCTGGGCCCCCTTGGACCCAGGACTGTCGCCGGCCTGGGCCTGGGCCTGGGCCAGGCCCGGAGCGGCGCCCAGGCCGATCAGACCAGTGATCAGGGCTGTGATCGCCGCCCCGGCGCTGAAGCAACGGGACGACCAAGGCGGGTGTGCGTCCATGGATCGAAAGGAGCGGAATAACCCGTGAAGCGTCGCCCACGGTATCGGTCGGCGTGGATCTGTCCAGACGGAGCCGATCGCGTTCACCCTCCCGGTGGGCTGCCCGTCGCCGGGATTATCAGCTTCACCACCAGGGGCAGCACCACCAGCACGGTGATCAGGCGCACGGCATGGAGGGCGGCCACGGCGGCCCCCACCCCGAATTCGGCCCCCACCAGGCTCATGCCGCTGATCCCGCCGGGGGCGGCGCCGAGCAGGGCCACCACCGGGTCGATGTGCAGCAACCGGCTGGACCAGAGGCCGACCACCAGGCCGGTGGCCACCAGGCTGAGGGTGATCAACAGGGCGGGCCGCCAGAGCTGGCGCAGTTCGCTGAGGGCGGTGGCCGTCAGGGCGGTGCCGATGACGCTGCCAATTGCGATTTCCAGCGCCGTGCGCGTGCCGCTGGGCCACTGGGCCACCTCCAGCCGTCCGCTCATGCTCACCAGGCCAGCCGCCAGCAACGAGCCCGCCAGGGGAGCGGCCGGAATGCCCGTACGCATGGCCGCCAGGCCGCCGATCAGGCCGGCGAGGCCGTAGAGGATCAGGTTCCAGGGGGTGGACATGCTTCGCTCAGGTCACCGGGGAACCGGCCCAGTCTGCGCGCCTCAGGTTCAGGCTTGAGGCTGCCCGCGTTCTGTGTTCTCATTCGGCTGAGCAGCATTCCCCGCCATGGCCACCCCCTCGCTGTCGTTCCGGATCAGCCGCAGTGCCGAGGATCTTGCCGAAACGATCCATGCACTCTCGCAGCGCCTGGTGCTGCTGGAACAACGTCTGGCGGTGATGGAGCAGCAGGTCGTCAGCAGTGCCCAGCCGGATCCGGCTGAACTGGAAAGTCTCAGCAATGTCGAGCGTCTGCTTCAGGACTGCCGCCAGTTGCTGACGGCGGAATCGCTCCCCCAGCCGCAACCGCTCCCGCGTCAGCCCGAGCCTGAACAGGATGCAGTGTTCCTCGATGCTGCCTGAGTCGGTTTGCCGCTGCATTCCCCTGGCTGCCAGTGTCAAAATGACAAGAAAGCGTTCTTATGGCTTACCCCTCCTCTCCTCACCCCGTAGGTTCCACCGGCCATAGCCAGGGACCCAACTCCCAGGGGCATGCCGGCAGCTCCCCTGCCAGTTCCTCGTCACTCGCCCATCCCAGCTATCGCTGTCATCTTCAGGGGGGCTCCCAGGCTGAAGGTGATCATCAATTGGAAAAGCTGGAGTTCGCGCTCGCCGTTGCTCTGACCAGGGGAGACACCAGGCGCTCGGCGGCGCTGCGCGATCAGATCGCCGCCCTCGGAGGCAATCTCGAGGAGCCTGGCACCTGATCCGGCCTTGCTGAGCCCGATGCCTGCGGCCAGGCTGGGTGGACCCCAGGCATTCGTTCGCTTGAACTTCGCCCATGCCGGCTGAGCGGATCAGAGGCGGCAGCCAGCGAAGTGTCCCGCCCAGAGGGTCTGCGGCGCAGCGGAGACGGAGCAGCCAGTTGGATTAGCGCGGGACGCTGCTGCCCCGCCATTGACAGGGCACGGACCCTGATGTTCGGCCAACGACCAGGCAGGACTGCTCAGCCTTGATGGGCCCGGCAGATGCCGCCTGGATGATGCTGGCCGCAATGGTCGAGCCGGGTTGATCCCCTTGTTTTGAATCGGGGGCGAAATCAGGTCTGTCCTTGACAGTCAGAACGACAGGTTCCTTGCATTGACGGAGGTAACCTTTGGCTCCTCGATCGGGGCCTTTCCGCTGCGATCATCTTCATGTGTCTGCGCATTGACGACTTTGCGCCAGCGTGAAAGGCCCCCGAAGGGGATGGTTGTAACGGTTGCCCTGGGGGCTAAGACACATGGACCTAGAATCGCGATATCAGGCCGATTGAGGCCGGGCCTTGCTTTTGATTCCTGATTTCATGAAATAGGGTCTATTGAAGCTCGATCCCGCTGAATGACTCCGCCGGTGCGAGTCGACTTTCGGCTATAACGTGACCAAGCCATCCCACCTTCTACAGCCCCGATGCTTCGCTGTCCGTTCGGCTGAGGCTTGAGGCTTGTTGTTTTCAGCGCAACGTCGTTCTCTTCCCCCTTTTCTTCTCCATCATCCGGCTTCTCTTTGAACAGGAGCCCCTTCCTCCATGACTGCCACCAGGCTTCCCGCGACTCCATTGTTCAGTCGGTCCTTGACCCCAGCCTCCGGCCTGGCTGAGCCTCGCCAGTACTGGCTGGATCAGGCCTCCCATCTGGCTGCCCAGGCTGCCGACGCCGCCCGCGATGGTCATGTCGCCCAGTCCGCTCGCCTGATTCTTGAGTCCCTCGATTGCGAGCGTCGTGCTGGCGGGGTGGGACTCCAGGTGCTGCAGTTGATCAAGCCCCGGGTCTGATCACCCCATGCGCCTCGAGTGCTCCGGGCCTTTCCTGTGCAGAGCACTGCTTGATGCAGACGCTTGCTGGGTGCAGATGACTGCACTGCCATGAGTTTCACGGCGTCACTGACGACGTTGATGGCGTCGTCCTCGCCGCCGCCGAACGGCTCGGCATAGGCCCTGGCGAAGCTGCGCTTGGTCCCGGTGGCCAGGGCATCGCGGTCGTTCTCCCAGCTGCGGCGATTGAGGCGCTGATCGGTCTGTTTGAACGTCTCGCACTGGCCGCGCCTGTCGAGGTGGTGCTCGAACTGGGCTACAGAGCCCTGGTTGCCGTCGTAGCCCTGCAGCTCGTTGAGCACCTTCATGAACACCTCGAGGATCGGCGCCTCGTGGGTGCCGCCGATGCCATCGAACTTCAGATCGATGTTGAACAGCAGGCTGCGGGCTGGTACCGCCGTGGCCTTCCTGAGGTCGGCGTGGAGAATCTCGTCCTCCAGCTTCGGCAGCAGGATATCTCCATCGGTCGCAGGCCCTGCTGTCCGTTTTCGGTCACGCCGATGCGTCGCTCGCCATCGAGCAGCAGCGACAACAGCTTCAACAGGTGCGATTTGCCAGACCCGAAGCAGCCCGAGATCCTGACGTCGTTGGCATGGAAGCCCGCCATGTCCGAGCGCCGCAGCACTGGATCGAGGCTGCTCAGCTTGGCCGCCAGAAGCTCGCACGTCAGCTCCAGGGCGGTGACCTGAAGTTGTGCTTCGGGGGGCCTGTCCTGCGAATGACCATTGCATTGGCATGCCCAGGCTGCATGGTTTCGGCCCCTGCATGGACATGTGAGCGATGGTCTCAGGTGGATGGGCTAAGCGTTCCCCGCCCTGTCATCTGCGAATTGAGGGTCTGGGAGCGTTCCAGCGGAAGCCCCTGGCCCCTGGCGCCTGTCGCCACTGCCCTGACGGGGCTGGAGCTTCAACGGCAGTCCGGAGAGGAGCCGCTGCAGTGGTCGCCGGCAGCGTCGAGTTCAGGCCTGCCCGGTGTCGCCAGCCGCTTCCTGGCGCCGATTGGCAGGTCGCCGCGCCTGGTTGCGGCAGCGGTCGGAGCAGTAGCGCACCTCCTCCCACACGTCCTTCCACTTGCGGCGCCACTGGAAGGGACGGCCGCAGCAGGCGCAGGTCTTGGTGGGGCGATCGGCGTGGTGGGGCATGGGGAAAGCCTGGCGCGGTAGCGGGGGAGCAGCGTCGGATCGAGCTGGATGCCTGGCCATGGCCAGGCATGGAACCCTGGACCTTGCCGTTGTGGCCATCCTCCGGCCAGGGGGCCATCGCCGGAAGTCAGCGAGTTCCCATGCCAACTCAGCAGCGGCGCCAACCGCGGGCTGAACAGAGCCGCCGTCAGCGGCAGGTCGCGCAGGGTGCCAGCGGAGAGCTCCGTGGCATCGAGCGGCCGTAGCAGACCCGGCTGGTGCAGCTGCAGCCGAAACCGCGGCTGGCTGGCGTCCACCGTCAGTCGGGACGCCCGGGAAGGCATCGGCGATGGCGGCATGGACTGCGTGATGGTCGCCGATCTCCAGGATCGTCTGCACGGCGGCGGCCCGATCACCGCCATCGGCGGCCAGCGAGGGGGCAGAGGTGGCCAGTCGTCCGGTGCGGGGCTGTGCTCGCCGGTTATCGCCCTGGCTGCTGGATCTCCGCACCCCCAGGGGGTGGGAACAACAGCTCCAGGGAGGCGTGGCGGGATTCCGTCGTCTGAGCTTGCACCAGCAGGAAGCTCGCTTCCCGCAGCCGTCTCTCGGCCGGCGAGCCGGAAACCATGGCAGCCCCGGCCTGGGCGATCACCGCGGCCTGGGCAGAGCGCATCGCCAGGTCCAGGGCCCGGGCCCGCAGGTCGCGATGGCGCTGCAGCACCTCCGGACTGTCGTCGGGGTTGGAGTCGATCAGGCTGTAGGCGCTGCGGCGCAGCTGGCGACACTCGCCGGCGAGGACCTGCGCCAGAGCCAGGGTGTCGGCGTCGTCATGGCGGCTGCCGACCTGATGGAGATCGGCGATGGCGCCGCGGACACAGCCGAAGACGACCGGGCTGACGCGGCAGACAGCGAGGGCATCGGCTGCGCTCCAGACGCGGAAATCCTCAACGAACAGCACCTGGCTGTCGGGCATCTCCACGCCATCGAGCTGCACCGGACGGGTGTGGGTGCCGCCCATGGCCAGCAGGCGCAGGGGTTCGCCCAGCGTCATGCCGGCGGGGAGGGGCTGGCCGGAGGCTCCGGCCGCAAGCAGCAGACCGACGACGCGATCACCGCCTGCATCGTTGCAACGCAGGCAGAGCAGCACCAGATCGGCGATGTCCCAGGAGGTGATCCAGTCGAGCTGGCCATCCAGCCGCCAGCCGCCAGGGAGGCGGGTGGCGGCTGGGTTGGGAGGACCCGCACGACGCAGATGGGCGAAGGCCACCGCCGCCAGAGCCCGGCCACTGGCTACGGGCTCCAGCCAGCGTCGCCGCAGGGCTCCGGCTGCAGGCGCCTCCGGGCTGGAGACAGCGCCGAGCAGGCGCCGCAGGGGCAGCTGATGCTGCAGCCAGCAGAAGGTGAGCGAGCCGTCGGCCATGAACAGCCGCTCGGCCAGCTCCCGGTGCCGCGGCTGTGGCTCCAGCGGTTGGCCCAGAAGGCCGGCAGCCGCCAGGGCATCGACTGTGCTCCGCGGCACTCCCTGCCGATCGCTGCCTGTTGCACCGCCGGTGATTGCTGCAAACAGGGGTTCCAGGCCGGCTGGCAGGCCTTGCTGATCCGCTCCGACGATGTCCTGGGTCATGCAGGGGCCGCCTGGCCAGGCGATCCTGATCGGTCGCGACTCAACCCTGAGACAACTCGATCTGCTGCGCCAGCCGTTGGCCTCCCAGGCCCGCAGCGACAGTGGGTGCTGCGCTGTCTCGAGGACGTTTCAGCTCTTTGCGGATTGGTCACCACCTGGCATGCCGCTCCGCCGGATGTCATGCCGGAGCAGGGGCCGGGCGACCCCTCAGGCCGGCGGGGTTGGAGCCCCGTCTCGCGGCAGAGAGCGAGGAGCATCGCCAGGGACCTGCGCGATGCCTGGCGCCGTTCTTCCGTCGTGGCGCCGTAGCAGTCGCTGCCGCCATGGAGCCCAGGCCTTCCCTCGCGACACCTGCTGGAGCCTGCCTCGTGTTCGATCCGATCCTGATCACCATCAAGCCTGGTCAAGCCCATGGATGGGAATACGGTCGACGATCGATTTCAGGTGGAGCCCCTTGCCCCCCATCCAGGCCAGCAAGGCGCGACGGCACCTGGATGTTCTGATCGCCCACTCCGGGAGGCGCGCGAGCCGGGCTGATCCGAAGACAGATGCAACAACGCTTTGCTGCGGCTCCTGGCCCCGGTTCAGGGCTGCCTCCACGCCAAGGGCATGAGCCGCTGAAGTGGCGGGGAGGCCACTGACTGACGACCCGGAGCGGCTTGAGATCGGTCTGGATCTGAATGGACGCAGGGTCAGATCACGGCAGCCCCGGACCGTGCGGTGTTCCCAGGCCGTTGGCCCGGGATGCTTCTCCAGCTCCCGCCTCTGATGGCGCCTTCGGAGCACCAGCAGCAGGTTGCCCCTGTCAACGGGCGCAGCGTCATTCTGCAAGCGGCTGCGATCAACTCCGGCAGGGCCGCGACACCCATCCCTTGCGGGACAGGGCATGGCCGTCTCGACGCGGATTGCGATCTGACAGGCGGCTGAGTCAACCCTGGGGGCTGGTCTGTGACCAGGTCGGCCCTGCAGCCTGGCAAGGTCTGCCAGAGCCGATCGGCTATTGGCAACCCGAAAGCGAGTGCTCAAGAGGCTTTTCGGATGATTCCTTCAGTCTTGGACCAGAAGCGGGTGACCGGGCTCGAACCGGCGACGTTCAGCTTGGGAAGCTGACATTCTACCACTGAATTACACCCGCATCATTCTAATTTACCACGCTCTTCAGCCCGGCCTGGATCGGGACTTCCGATCCAGGCCGGGCTGGGCGCCTGGTCTCCGTCTTCAGGGCTTGGCGGGGCTCATGGCGGCGGCCGGTTCGGCCGCGCACTTGACGGCGGCGGAGAGCTGGCGGCGGGCGGCGATCACCGGCTGGGCCTTGGCCTTGAGTTCGACGGCAGCCTGCTCAAGGGTTTGCTTCTTGTTGCTGGCCACCTTGGCCACCTCGGCCTTGAAGGCCTTCAGCTGGGTGCTGAAGTTCTGCAGGCGCAGTTTCTCAAGTTGCTGCTTGGAGCTATCCAGAGAGCTCAGCGCCGTGGCCAGAGCCCTGTCGGCGGCGGTCGCATCGCCCACGGTGGAGCTGGGGGTCAGGGCTGCCACCTGCTCGAGCGCTTTGCCGACGTTGGCCAGCTGGTTGCAGATCTGGGTTTCGGTCTTCTGTTCGCGCTCGGCGATGGTTTGCTTCTGACAGCCGGCGCTGGCCAGGGCCAGCAGGCAGGTCAGGGCAAGCAGGGAACGTCGCATGGAACCTGGAAATGTTCGCTCTGAACGATAAAGCGGCTTCCCCTGCCTGCCATCCCCTCCTCAGCGATTCAATTCCGCAGCAGCAGCGGCCACACCGGCACCGGTGGGCGCCTTGCCCAGGCCCAGATCCTGCAGGGTCGCCTCGATCGCCGCCACGGCGGTGAGCACGTCCCGGTCGCAGACGAAGCCGAGATGGCCGATGCGGAACACGTGACCCTTGAGATGGTCCTGACCGCCGGCCAGCAGGATGTCGAAGCGGTTCTTCACCTCCTTGCGCAGGCTCTCGGCATCGATGCCTGCCGGGGCTACCGCGGTGATGGCGGGGCTGCCGTGACCGTCGGCGGCATACAGGGCCAGACCGATCGCCTTCATGGCCGCCTGGGTGGCGCGCCGATGGCGATCATGGCGCGCGAAGATCGCCTCCAGTCCCTCCTTCTGCATCATCTCGAGGGCGGCTTCGAGAGCGAAGTACAGATTGATCGCCGGCGTGAATGGATTGCTGTCAGCTTTGGCGGATTTCCGGTACTTGCCCAGATCGAGGTAGAACTTCGGCAGGTCGGAGCGCTCGTAGGCCGCCCAGGCCTTCTCGCTCATCGCCACGAAACTCAGACCCGGCGGCATCATGTAGCCCTTCTGGGATCCGGAGCCGATCACATCGAGGCCCCAGTCGTCCATCGGCACGTTGCAGGCGCCCAGGCTGGTGACGCAGTCGGCAATCGTCAGGGCGGTGCCATGGGCGCGGACATGGCCGGCGATCGTCTGCAGATCGTTGATCACCCCGGTGGAGGTTTCCGAGTGGGTGAGGATCACGGCCCGGATCGCCTTGTCGGTGTCCGCTTCGAGGGCGGCTCGGAAGGCTTCCGGATCGAGGGGCTGGCCCCATTCCGCCTTGATCACCTGCACGTCGAGGCCGTAGGCCTTCGCCACCTTCACCCAGCGTTCGCCGAACTTGCCGTTGTCGCCGCAGAGCACCCGATCGCCGCGGCTGCAGGTGTTGACGATGCCCGCCTCCATGGCGGCGGTGCCGCTGCCGGTGATCACCAGCACGTCATCGCTGGTCTGATGCAGCCACTGCAACTGCTCTGTCGTGCGCTTGACGATCTTCTGGAAATCGGCGCTGCGATGGCCGATCGGATGGCGGCCCATCGCCTGCAGGACGGTTTCCGGCACCGGGGTGGGGCCGGGAATCATCAGAGTGAGCTTGTCCTGCATGGGTTTGGCGGCGGCGAGGCAATCCACCACCATAAAAAACAGCCCTTCGCTTGTCCCGGGCCAGCCTGGGGATCGCCGGCCCCAGACCTTGATCGGCTGATCGGACAGTCGGACCCCGGTGGCGCCTGCGTCGTTCCCTGATGGCATGTTCAGCGGGCGTGCCGCCACCCATGCTGAATCGCTGGGGAGTGGTTTCAGGCGACCGTCTGCCGGCCCGCCATGTTCCCTGAGGCCCACAACCCACCGTTTTGAATGCCCGCTCCGCCGTCGCCACCCACGAATCAACCCCGCAGGCGCACGGGCTACAGCCTGCCGGTGTGGGTGGCGGCGGCGGCTCGAGCCGCTGTGGGGCGGCTCAGGGGTGATCCGTTCACGGCGGAGCAGCCACTGCAGCTCCATCCCTCAGCGCCGGACCGGCCTGCCGAGGCGGTGCCGGTCGTGGCCGCGGCCCCCCTGGGCGACGGTCGTGCCCTGGCGGTGGCCCGTTGCGAGCCGGGTGATGGCCTGGATCTCACCCGCGGCCTGGTGGTGTGGGTGGAGGCGGCCTGGCACCCCTGCGATCCAGGTGCCGCCCACCGCTGGCTGTGGCTGGAGGCCGGTGAGGGGGTTGGCGTTCACGCCGAGTCCCGGGCCATCTGCATCTCCGCCTTTGCCAGGGAGTTGCTGGAGCGCAGCCTGCAGCCGCTGGTGCCCGCGGGCCGCGGCCTGCGGCTGCGCGTGATCTTCCCGAGTGGCCGCCAGCTGGCCCAGCGCACCAGCAACGCCGCCTTCGGCGTGGTGGAGGGCCTGGCCCTGATCGGCACCCAGGCGGAGGTGCAGGCCAGCGCCGATCCCGACCAGCTGCGGCGCACTCTGGAGGCGTTGGCCGAACGGCTGGCGGATCCCGCCTTCGGCGGCGATCTGGTGCTGGTGATCGGTGAGAACGGTCTGGATCTGGCCCCCCGGCTGGGCCTGCCGGCCGCGCTGCTGCTCAAGTGCGGCAACTGGCTGGGGCCGGTGCTGGTGGCGGCCGCGGCAGGCGGGGTGCGGCGGCTGCTGTTGTTCGGCTACCAGGGCAAGCTGATCAAGCTGGCCGGCGGCATCTTCCATACCCACCATCACCTGGCCGATGGCCGGGCCGAAGTGCTCACCGCCCTGGCGGCCCTGGAGGGGTTGAGCGGCGAGGCCCTGGCCGCGCTCCATGGCGCCGCCACCGTTGAGGCGGCTCTGGCGGCGCTGGAGCTGGACGATCCGGCCCTGGCCGAGCGGCTGCGGCGGCGCATCGCCCAGACGATCGAGGCGCGCACCGACGCCTATCTGCAGCGTCACGGGGCGGCCGGGTCGGCGGTGGGCGCGGTCCTCTTCGACCGTGCTCGCCGGATCCGGGCAGCCGGTCCGGTGGGGACTGTCCTGCTGGAGGCCTTCAGGGGCTCGACCTAGGGTGCTGGCAGCCACCTGCGGTTGACGGCCGACCGGGCCGTTCAGACCGGAACCGATCCTGCCGATGTCCCCTTCGACGACTGATGCCCCCGCCGCGGGTCGCCAACCTGCCATCGTCATCCTTGATTTCGGTTCCCAGTACTCGGAACTGATCGCCCGCCGGGTGCGGGAGACCGAGGTCTTTTCCCTGGTGATGGGATACACCACCAGCGCCGAGGAGCTGCGAGCCCTGGCGCCCCGGGGCATCATCCTCAGTGGGGGTCCGAGCTCGGTGTATGAGCAGGGAGCTCCCCTGTGCGATCCGGCCATCTGGGAGCTGGGCATCCCGATCCTGGGAGTCTGTTACGGCATGCAGCTGATGGTGCAGCAGCTGGGCGGTTCGGTGATCGCCGCCGGTCGGGCCGAATACGGCAAGGCACCCCTGCATGTCGATGACCCCACAGACCTGCTCACCAACGTCGATGAGGGGTCGACGATGTGGATGAGCCACGGCGATTCCGTGCAGGCGTTGCCGCCGGGCTTCGTGCGTCTGGCCCATACCGACAACACGCCGGAAGCGGCCGTTGCCGATCACAATCGCCGCCTCTATGGCGTGCAGTTCCATCCGGAGGTGGTGCACTCCAGCTGCGGCATGGCCCTGATCCGCAATTTCGTCTACCACATCAGCGGCTGCATTCCGGACTGGACCACGGCCGCCTTCATCGATGAGGCGATCGCCGATGTGCGCGCCCAGGTCGGCGACAAGCGAGTGTTGCTGGCCCTCTCCGGTGGCGTGGATTCCTCCACCCTGGCCTTCCTGCTGCACCGGGCGATCGGTGATCAGCTCACCTGCATGTTCATTGACCAGGGCTTCATGCGCAAAGGGGAGCCCGAATTCCTGGTCGACTTCTTTGACAAGCGTTTCCACATCAATGTGGAGTACATCAATGCCCGGGAACGCTTCATCTCCCGGCTTGCCGGCATTACTGATCCGGAGGAGAAACGCAAGATCATCGGCGGTGAATTCATCCGCGTCTTTGAAGCGGAGAGCAAGCGTCTCGGCCCCTTCGATTATCTAGCCCAGGGAACCCTTTATCCCGATGTGATCGAGAGCGCCGGCACGGGCATCGACCCCAAGACCGGCGAGCGGGTGGCGGTGAAGATCAAGAGCCATCACAACGTCGGCGGCCTGCCCAAGGATCTGCAATTCAAGCTGGTGGAACCGTTGCGGCGGTTGTTCAAGGACGAAGTGCGCAAGGTGGGCCGCAATCTGGGGCTGCCGGAGGAGATCGTCGGTCGCCATCCTTTTCCGGGGCCTGGCCTGGCGATCCGCATTCTCGGCGAGGTGAATGATGACAATCTCGACATCCTGCGCGATGCCGACCTGATCGTGCGTGAGGAGGTGCGCGACGCCGGCCTCTATCACGACATCTGGCAGGCCTTCGCGGTGCTGCTGCCGGTGCGCAGTGTCGGCGTGATGGGAGACAAGCGCACCTATGCCTATCCGATTGTGTTGCGCTGCGTCTCCTCGGAAGACGGCATGACCGCCGATTGGTCGCGTCTGCCCTATGACTTGCTTGAACTGATCTCCAATCGCATCGTCAACGAGGTGCGCGGCGTCAACCGGGTGGTGTACGACATCACCAGCAAACCCCCCGGCACGATCGAGTGGGAGTAGGGGCAGCAGCCCCTCGTCTGGACGAGCGTCGGGGTCGAGTGCAACGGCGGTCGCGCCGGCGCCTCTGATCATCGGCTTGCCCCAGCGGTAGAAGGGCTGACTCGTCCCGGGTCTGAGCCTCCTTGTGACCAGGCATGGCAGTGTTGCCCTGGCCCGGATCGGTTGGCCGGCAACAGGCTGAGCATGGCTCGGCTCAGCCTGTTGCCGGCCGCCGCGATCGAGGGCAGCGCCAGCGGCATGTTTGTCAGCGGGGCTGGCTGAGGCTCGCTGACGCCGATACCATCGGGCACCGATCCCCTAGCCCGTGACTGCCGTACCTCCTGTCGTCAGCACGTCGTCCTCCGACAGTGGCCCCAGCGCCGCCGAACAGGACATGCAGCTGCAGCGCCGCCTCCAGCAGGACAGCATCGTGCTGGCCGGCAAGACGATTTTTCTCAATCCTTTTCTGTACTGGCGCCGCTTTGACGCCAACACCGATCGCTGGCTCAGGGAGCCCGGCCAGCTGCCGGAGGAGCAGATCGAGGCCAACCGCCTGCGCTTCTATCCCGAGCTCGACTGGGAGCTGATCGAACCCGAGGAGCGCGCCGTCAAGGATGGAGCCGTGGAGATGTTCCTCAAGAGCCTGGAGCTGATCAGCACCTTCAACCCCGACCTCAGCGCCGGCCATCTGCTCGAGGTGGAGCGCAAGATGGCGGTCACCAAGAAGAAGGCCTTTGAGCGCTGGGTCGAGCGGGCCCTCCAGCGTCGGCTGCAGGAGCAGCAGCGCGAGCGCCGTCGCTTCGATCGGGACCGGGCGATGCGCGGCTGGCTGGAGTGGTTCCAGCTGAAGGCCACCCGCCAGGCCCTGCTGCCCCTGTCGGCCCTGCTGGTGATCGCCGTCGCAGCGGGCTGGTGGCTCGGCAGTCAGCGCTTCTGCCGCCAGGTGATCCTCGATCCCGGCATCCAGCGTCCCGCCGTCTGATCGGTCCCCGGTCTGCCCCGGGCCGCGGCGAGCCAGACTGTTTTCATCCTGCTGCCGGTTGACCATGGCTGCCGATCCCCTCGACGCCTTGCGGCTGACGCTGATGCAGGACGTGTTGCCCGTCGGCGTGGCGATGGCGGACCGGGCTCGCCGTGGCGGCCCGAGGGAAGTGCTGGCGGCCTTCGATGGCAGCAGTGCCGATCCCCTGGGCCAGCTGCGGCAGGAAGGGGAGCCGCTGGCGTCCCAGCTGCGGGAAGGTCTGGATCGTCTCCAGCCCGGTCTCGGCAATCCGGTGGTCAAGGTGGAGGTGCGGGATGTGCCGTTCAGCGAAACCTCGGAGCGGCCCGATCCGGCCGAACTTCAGGTCGCCCTGGCCCGCATCGCCGACCATCTCACCCTGTTGGAGCGGCGCCTGAGCGCCGCTGAGGACGGCGCCGCTCCAAGCGCTCATCGTTGAGATGGGCTACGGCGGCATGTCGTCACGCCAGACCGGCGTGGGTTCCCAGTCGGCGGTGCTGCTGCTGGTGGTGCTGCTGTTCTCCGGCGCCATCGCCGCCCGGCTGGCCTGGCTGCAGCTGCTCCATGGTGCCGAATACCGGGCCATGGCCGATGAAAACCGCATTCGCCTGATTCCCCGCGATCCGGTGCGGGGTCGGCTGCTCGATCGCAACGGCCGGGTGCTGGCCACCAATCGGCTCACCTACCAGCTCTATCTTCAGCCCCGCCTGATGGAGAAGCGGGACTGGCCGGCCCTGAGGGATCGGCTTAGCCGTCTGCTGGCGATTCCGGCAGCCCAGCTGGAGCAGCACTGGCACGAGGGCCAGAGCCGTACCGATGGCTTCCGGATCCACCTGGCCGGCCCGCTGACACCCGTCCAGGTGTTGCGCTTCCGGGAGCAGTCGGGCCTATTGCCGGGGGCGGAGGTGGCCGCCGATGTGCTGCGTTTCTATCCGAGCGGCCGGCTGGCCTCCCATCTGATGGGCTACACCAGCAGCATCACCGAGGAGGAGTATCAGCGCCTGCGCGACAAGGGCTATCGCCTCAGCGACCGCATCGGCCGCAGTGGCCTGGAGAAGGTCTTTGAATCCTCCCTGCGCGGCGAATGGGGCGGCCAGCAGCTGGAGGTGGACGCCGCCGGCCAGGTGCAGCGGGTGCTGGGCGACAAGCCCGCCAAAGCCGGCCGCGATCTGCGCCTCAGCATCGACCTCGATCTGCAACGGGCTGCTGAACGGGCTCTGGACACCGTCGCCAAGGGGGCGATCGTGGCCATGGATCCCCGCACCGGCGCGATCCGCGCCATGGCCAGTCGGCCCAACTTCGATCCCAACATCTTCTCGGAGGGGCCCAGCACCGCTCAGTGGAACGACCTCAACCGACCCGACGCACCGATGTTGAATCGGGCCTTCCAGGGCTTCCCGCCGGCCAGTACTTTCAAGATCGTCACGACGATCGCCGGTCTCGAATCGGGCAAGTTCGGCCCCAGCTCCACGCTGCTGACGATGCGTCAGTTCTGTTATTACGGCCAGTGCTACGGCGACCACGGCGCCTTTGGCTTCATCGGCTTCCAGCAGGCCCTGGCGGTGAGCAGCAACAGTTTTTATTACCAGGTGGGTCTGAAGGTGGGCCCCGAGGAGCTGTTCAGGGCGGCCCGGCGCCTCGGCTACGGCCAGCACACCGGCGTTGAGCTGAGGGAGGAGGAGAGCGAAGGGCTGCTGGGCGATCCCGCCTGGAAGAAAAACGTGCTCAAGGAGCCCTGGACGCCGGTCGACACGATCACCTCGGCGATCGGCCAGGGCGCCGTGACCGTGACCCCGATTCAGATGGCCCGCCTGTACGGCGCCGTCGCCAATGGCGGCACCCTGGTGACGCCCCATCTGGTCGAGCGCTCGATGCCGCGCCGCTGGCTTGCCCTCAAACCGGCCACCCTGCGGGTGCTGCGCCAGGGGTTGCGGATGGTGGTGACCGAAGGCACCGGCCGGGTCCTCAACGACCCCACCCTGCCGGCGGTGGCCGGCAAGACCGGCACGGGGGAGGATCCACCCCGACCGGATCATGTCTGGTTCGGCGGCTATGCCCCGGCGGGTCGGCCGGAGCTGGTGATCGTCGCCTTCGGTGAAAATTCCGGTGGTTTCGGTGGCACGGTGGCGGCGCCGATGGTCAAGGCGCTGATGACCACCTGGTTCCACGGCGGCCGCAGCAAGTGAATCGACAGCCTGCTCAGCTGGCCAGTTGCAGAGTGCGGCGACCGAGAACCTGGCGGTAATAACGGCGCAGCTGGTCGGTGGCGCCGCCCCAGCCCCAGCGTTCCGCTTCCTGGCGGGCGGCCTGCCGCAGGGAGCGGCGGGTGGGGAGATCGCCGAGCAGCCGATCCACGGCCGTTACAAAGCTCTCCGGTCGATCCGGGTCGTAGAGACAGCCGTTCAGGCCATCGCTGACGATGTCGGGGATGCCCCCCCGGTTGGCTCCCACCACCGGGCAGCCCGCCGCCATCGCCTCCAGAAGCACCAAGCCCAGGGTCTCGGTGCTGGAGGGGAACAGGAAGGCGTCGCCGCTCGCATAGGCGGCGGCCAGCTCCTCACCGGCCAGGTAGCCGACGAAGGTGGTGGCGGTCCCTTCGAAGGTTCTCTCCAGGTTCTGCCGGTGCGGTCCATCGCCCACCAGGGCCAGGCGGGCCTGGGGGATGGCCTCCAGCACCGGCCGGATGCGTTCGATCTGTTTCTCGGCCGACAGACGGCCGATGTAGAGGAGCAGATTGCCGCTGTCGCTGTGGCCCCCGTGCAGCCGCTCCCGCATCGCCGCCGAGCTCAGTTCGGGTCGGAACAGGTCGGTGTCCACACCCCGTTGCCACAGGGCCGTGTGTTGGATGCCTTTGGCGGCCAGCTCGTCCACCATCGCGTTGGAGGTGCAGAGGTTGAGCTGGGCCTGGTTGTGGGCGGCCTTGAGCAGCTCCCACAGCAGCGGCTCGAGCATGCCCATGCCGTAGTGCTCCAGGTACTTGGGCAGATGGGTGTGGTAGCTGGCCACCAGGGGCAGACCGCGGGTCTTCGCCAGCCAGATGCCCCCCAGGCCGAGCACGGCGGGATTGACCACGTGCACCAGGTCCGGGGCGAAGTTCTCCAGGGCTTCGGACACCGCCGGCCGGGGCAGGGCCAGCTTCAGCTCCGGGTACAGGGGCAGCGGCATCGCCGGTACCCCGACAACCCTGGCGCCGCAGTACATCGCCGGAGCCCCCTCAGGGCAGAAAATCAGCACGTCGTCGCCGGCGGCGACGAGATGCTCCACCGTCTTGGTGAGTCGTGTGACGATGCCATCCACCTTCGGCAGGAAGGTTTCCGTGAAAAAAGCGATTTTCACGCGTGCGATCCCCGGCTCACGCTGGCGATTGGATGGCCTGGGCCTGACGGCTGGTCCAGGCGGAGATGCAGGGGATGCGTGAGCGGTCACAGCGGTCAGCCCAGCGGCGGGCCACATCCACCACCTCGGCCAGCAGGCCGTCATCGAGGGTGGTGGGCCGCAGGCCCAGCTCGATGAAGCAGCGGTTGTCGACGATCAGGTCATTTTCGATCGCCTCCTTGCGGGGGTTGGGCAGATGGTTGATCTCGGCGCCGGTGAGGGCTGCCACCTTCTCGGCCAGTTCTCCCACCTGATGACTTTCGGTCATCTGGTTGAAGATCTTCACCTTTTCACCGTGGCTGGGGGGATGCTCCAACGCGAGCTGCACGCAGCGCACCGAGTCGCGGATGTGGATGAAGGCCCGGGTCTGGCCGCCGGTGCCATGGACGGTGAGGGGATAGCCGATGGCTGCCTGCATCAGGAAGCGGTTGAGCACGGTGCCGTAGTCGCCGTCGTAGTCGAAGCGATTGGTCAGCCGTGGATCCTTTTCGGTGAGGCTGGTGTTGGTGCCCCAGACGATGCCCTGGTGCAGGTCCGTGACGCGGATCGCGTCGTTCTTGTTGTAGTAAAAGAACAGCAACTGGTCGAGCGTCTTGGTCATGTGGTAGACGCTGCCAGGATCCGTGGGATGGAGGATCTTTTCGGTGAAGCGGCTGCCATCGGCCTGGGGCACCTCCACGGTCAGGTAACCCTCGGGAATCGTGGCGCCCCGGTGCGAGCCATAGCCGTAGACCCCCATGGTGCCCAGGTGCACGATGTGGACATCCAGGCCGCTTTCGACGATGGCCGCCAGCAGGTTGTGGGTGCCGTTGACGTTGTTGTCGACGGTGTAGCGCTTGGTGGCGCTGCTCTTCATCGAATAGGGGGCCGCCCGCTGTTCGGCGAAGTGGACCACGGAGTCGGGCCGCTCACTGCGCAGCAGCTCCAGCAGGCGGTCGTACTCCTGGGCGATGTCGAGCAGCACGAAGCGCATCGAGCGGCCACCGATCTGATCCCAGGCCCGCAACCGCTCCTGCATGGTCGCAATCGGGGTGAGGGACTCGACCCCGAGGTCGATGTCGATCTTGCGTCGGCTGAGGTTGTCGACAATGACGACATCGTGGCCGGCATCGGCAAGGTTCACCGCACACGGCCAACCGCAGAACCCGTCACCGCCGAGAACGAGAACCTTCACCCCAGTCTCCTGAACGAGCAGTTACTCAGCGGAGTCAAGCTACTACAGGCCTTTGGCAGGACCGCTGCGACGGGGCTCCGGTTCAGCTGATCCCGGCTGCCACGGCCAGCAGCAGCACCACCAGCACCAGTCCGCCGATCAGCAGCAACCTGTTGCTGGAACGGCGTTCGCCCGGTTCCAGCACCACCATGCGGGGTTCCCTGGCAAAGGCATTGAGCTTGCCGCCATCCTCTTCGGTGACCTGCATGGTGAGGGGGAGTCGGGGGACGGGGCAGGCTATGGAGCCCCTGCCGAAGCCACTCCGCTCCGGAATGGTTCGTCACACAGGGGCCCAGGCTGCGGGCCTCAGGCGCCGATGCGCCCCTGCCTGGGTGAGCTGGGACTGGCATCGGCCCGGATCGGCAGGCGCCCGGCCCTGTAGGCGCTGCGGCCAGCCACGGTGGCCATGGCCATGGCACCGGCCATGGCGGCGGGATCACCGGCCAGGGCGATGGCGCTGTTGATCAGCAGGGCATCGGCCCCCATCTCCATCGCCTGGGCCGCTTCGCTGGGCACGCCGATCCCTGCGTCGACCACCACGGGGACGCGGGCCTCCTCGATGATCAGGGCGATGTTGGCGGCGTTGCGGATGCCCTGGCCCGAACCGATCGGCGAACCCAGAGGCATCACCGTGGCACAACCGACCTCCTCCAGCCGCTTGGCCAGCAGGGGATCGGCATTGATATACGGCAGCACGGTGAAGCCTTCCCGCACCAGGCGCTCGGCCGCCTCAAGCGTGCCGATCGGATCGGGAAGCAGATGGCGGGTATCGGGGATCACCTCCAGCTTCACGAAGTTGTTGTCTTCCTGACCGGCCAGCTTGGCCAGTTCCCGGCCGAGCCGGGCCACCCGGATCGCCTCCTCAGCGGTGGCGCAGCCGGCCGTGTTGGGCAGCATCCAGATCCGCTGCCAGTCGATCGCCTCCATCAGGCCCCCGTGGCCCGCCGCCTGGGTCTGCACCCGCCGTACGGCCACGGTGACGATCTCGCAGGCGCTGGCGATCAGGCTGGCCTGCATCACGGCCAGGGAGGGATACTTCCCGGTGCCCGTCATCAGGCGGCTGTGGAAGCGGCGACCGCCGATCACCAGGCTGTCCTGAGGATCGCTGGCGTCTGGGCAGGGGGCGCCGCCAGCCAGACCAGTCGGGGCCTGCCCGGTGGCCCCAGGGCTGTCGGAGCCGCTGGCAGGGGCTGTGGCTGGGGGTAAATCGGCCACGGGTTGATGCGGCAATGGACGTTGGGCCCCTAGTCTGCGCTGCGGACCTGCGAACGGACGTCATGCCGCTGCCCCTGCTGGTTGCTGTCAGCCCGCTGCCCAGTGATGCCTTCGTGCCCTATACGGCGCCACTCACCACCGACAACCTCGACGTGTTGTACGGCAGTGGTCCGGTCGAAACGTTTGATGCTGTCGGTCGGGCCGAGCTGCTCGCCCGCGAGCTGCCCCGGACCTGGAGTGGCAGCTATCGCCCTTACCAGGGTGGTGAGTCTTTGCCGGTGGAGTTGCGCATCGCCTCGGCCACGCCGATGGGACAGATGGTGGACATCCGCGGCAGTCTTTCGGTCGGAGGGGTGGAGTCGCCGGTGCAGGGCAATCTCAACGCCAAATCCGACCAGCTGGACCTGCTGGTGCTGGGTGACAAGCTGGGGGGTGGTCTGGAGCCCGGCGGCCAGTTGCTCGGCCTGCAGGGTTTCCCGCTGGTGACCTGGCAGCCGCCCCGGCTGACCAGCGTCGGCGGCCGGCTGCTCCTGACTCCCCAGGCGGCCCCTACCCCTACCCCTGCCCCTTCCCGCTCGAAAACCTCGGCCCCCTCGATCCGCGGCCTCTGGTGAGGGGCCAGGTCCCTTGAGACGAGTCGCCGTTTCGGGCTGATCGGCATCATCGGCACAGGACCTGAATCCCGCCGCTGCTGCGAGGCCATCCCCGTGTTGATGACCTGAATCACTGCGTGACCTGCCGATGGCCCGAAGCGCTTGCCTGTCGGGCCTGGCGCACACGGCTTCTCACTCGACGGATCAGAGGTAGTGGAGACTTCAGGCTCGTCCAGGCTCTCGGTGAGAGGAATCATCGCCCATTTTCGCCTCCAGTCCCTGGCGAAAACGGGCGATGGTTTCGTCCACCTTGACGTCCGTCATGGACGGCGAACTTCACAAACAGTGGAGTTCAGCTGCAAATCAGGACGCTCTGTCGTTGCGACCTGAATCACCAGCTTTGCCGCGGTTCTTGCCACCGGTCTTGCCACCGGAGCGGCCTTCACCTGAAGCCCGTCCGCCGCCATCGATCCCCAAGCCAGTTCTGCTGCCGCCGGAGCTGGGGCCAGCAGCTACACCACTGCGCCGATCGAGGATTCTGAGGCGCTTGCGGGCTGTCTTGTTCTCGGGCTCAAGCTGCAGCACCTGGTCATAAACGGCTCGGGCCTCTTCAGGCTTGAGCTGCTTTTCCAGCGCGAAGGCAAGGTTGTTCAGGGCCACCGGATAGTCGGGTTTGGCCCGCAGAGCCGAACGGTAATGACGAATGGCTGCCGGATATTTGCTCTCGGCCGCCAGGGTGAAGCCGAGAGCGTTTTCCATCAGCGCCCGGGCTTCGTTCGGAACAGGGTCCCGTTCGGCGGCTTTCAGGGCCTGCTTGAGGGTGTCCGCAGCTTCGGCATACAGCCGCTTGCGCAGCTGCACCGAGGCGAGTTCATAGAGGGTGCCTGGATCACTGGCACGGTCAGCGTTGCTGCCACCGCCCCCCAGGCGCGCCAGTGCCGATTCATCCCGGCGCACTCGCAGGATCTGACGGGCCACCACAAACGCGGCGCCGCCCAGCAGGACGATCAGGCCGATCAGATAGGCCTGGGGCAGCAAGTCGTTCATGGGGCCAGGGGACCGATCAGTGGCCGGCAGCGTTGACCACGGAGGTGAAACTGCCGGGGTCGGCCACGGCCAGCTGGGCGAGCATCTTGCGGTTGAGACGCACATCCGCCTTCTTGAGCCCACCGATCAGACGGCTATAGCTCACACCGTTGATGCGGGCTGCGGCGTTGATCCGGGCGATCCAGAGACGGCGGAAGTCGCGCTTGCGACGGCGACGGTCCCGGTAGGCGTTGCAGAGGGCCTTCATCACCCGCTGGTTGGCGGTGCGGAACAGGCTGCCGCTGCTGCCGCGGAAGCCCCGGGCCAGACGCAGAATCTTGTTACGGCGTTTGCGGGCGACGTTGCCCCTCTTGACGCGAGCCATGGCTGGAACTCAGGAATGCAGATAAAGGAACGGGGATCGGAAGGCTCCGATCCGGCCTCGGGCCGAAGGGCTCAGGCGTAGGGAAGCATCAGCGCAACGTTGTCGTGATCGCGATCGTCAACCACCGCCATCGTGCCCAGGTAGCGCTTGCGCTTGGGGCTCTTGTGGTCCAGGAGGTGGTTGTGGAAGGCGCGCCGGCGCATGAACTTACCGCTGCCGCTCAGCTTGAACCGCTTCGCGGCCGCTTTGCGGGTCTTGAGCTTCGGCATCTCGGTTGGCGCAGGCGCAAACAAGCAGAGTACGACGTGGGGGATCCTTTTCCCAACCCCCCTTGGGGCCACCGCCCGCTCTGCCTTCGATGCCCGCTCCCCTGCCTTTCCCTGCCGGCCCGCGGCTCTTCCAGGCTGCCTGCCACAGCCTGTTGGCGGGGCTGGTGGTCGCAGGGGGCTGCCGGGCCTCCTCCCTGCCCCCGTTGGGCCCGGGCCCTGCTGGGCTCGCCGATCCCCCCGCGATTCCGGGGATGCCGCCGGTTGGCGATACCCCGCCGTCCGGCGTCGCGCTGCATTGGCCTGTGCCCCCCCCGGCCGGCATCCAGTCGGCTGATCCGGTGCTGTGGGTGGCCCTGGCGGCCAGGATCGGTCCCGAGGAGGGTCTCGACGCCGCCGCTGCTCCTCCGTTGCTTCTGCAGGCGTCGGCCGGATCGCTGACCCTGGTCGATGGCCGCGGCCGGCGCTTCATGGCCCCCCAGCTGCCGCTGCACTGGCGCCGTCGAGCGCTGCCGGTTCCGCTGGTGATCCAGCGGCGGGTGGTGGGCCCCCTGCCCAGCTACGAAACCGCTGAGCAGGTGGCCCGTGGCTGGCGCGCCCAGGGGGCTGCCGTGGAGATCGCCAAGCCTGGCGACTGGGAAGTCTGGGCGCCCCTTGCGGCCCCCGATCCGGTCGGCCAGTCGGCCCGGTTGGTCAGCCGCACCGAGTCCAGCCAGCTGGTGCTGGAGCTGCGCCGCTCCCAGGGCACGGTCGAGCTGGCGGGACCGCTGCGGCTGGAGGCTCCCCAGGGTCTGCAGTGGCGGGGAGGTCTCTACGCCGGTCCGTTCCTCCTGCAGCCCGATGCCCATGGCACCTGGAGCCTGGTGGAGCAGGTGCCGCTGGAGCGCTATCTGCAGGGTGTCGTTCCCCACGAGATCGGTGCCGGTGCGCCGGCGGCTGCTCTGGCCGCCCAGGCGGTGCTGGCCCGCACCTGGGCCCTGCGCAACCGCCATCGCTTCGCGGTCGATGGCTATCACCTCTGCGCCGACACCCAATGCCAGGTCTACAGCGATCCGCGCCAGGGCGGCCCCGAGGTGCGCCAGGCGATCACCTCCAGCCAGGGGAAGGTGCTGGCGGCGGCCGGCCAGCCGATTCATGCCGTGTATCACGCCAGCAATGGCGGGGTGGCGGCCGGTTTCGAGGAGGTGTGGCGTGGGGATGCGCTGCCCTATCTCAAGCCCTTTGCCGATGGTCCCGCCGCCTTCTCGGCGCGCTTTCCCATTCCCCTGGCTTCGGCGCGACTGCCGGAGCTGCTGGGGGATGGTGGCCAGGCCTGGGGGGCCGATCACCCCGCCTTCCGCTGGCATCGCCGCATCACCGCCGACCAGCTGCGGACGGCCCTCGGGGCCGGCGGCGCCGCGGTCGGCCAGCCCAACCGCCTGAAGGTGCTGACGCGGGGCGCCAGCGGCCGGGTGGTCGCCCTGGAGATCACCGGCGCCGGCGGCAGCCGCGTGCTGCGTCTGGATGCCATTCGCCGCACCCTGCGCCAGCTGCCGAGCACCCTGTTCAGCGTCAGCCCGGCGGGGCCCGGCGTGTGGTCGGTGCAGGGCGCCGGCTTCGGCCATGGCGCCGGACTGTCCCAGGCTGGAGCGATTGATCAGGCCCGTCGGGGCTGGAGCCGTGATCGGATCCTTCAGCACTATTACCCCGGCACGACGCTGGTGCCGCTCCAGGCCCTCGGCGAAGCCCTATAGAGTTCCGCAACTTCCGGGGATGCCATGACCGGCGGCGGTAGTACCAGAGATGGCCGCCCAGATGGCCGCCGCGGCAAGGCCGCCCTGTTCCTGCTGTGCTGCACGGCCGCCGGGATCGCTCCCCATGCCCTGCCGCCCCTGCTGCGCCTGGTGCCGGCGCTGATCCTGGCCGTGCTGCTGGGGGGATACAGCTTCCGTACCGTGCTGCGCCCGGCTGCCCGCGGGGCCGTGGCTGATGCCGCTGACCAGGCTCCGGCCAGCGACGCCGCCGGGTCCCCTGAGTTGCCCGTGCTCGACGTGGTGGTCGCGGCCCGGGACGAGCAGGCCGTGATCACCCGGCTGGTGCAGCGGATCATGGCGCTCCGCTACCCCGCCGAACGCCTGCTGCTCTGGGTCATTGACGACGGCAGCGAAGATCGCACCCCTGAGCTGCTGCGCGAGCTCCAGAGCCAGCATCCGCAGCTGCGGGTCCTGCGTCGTCCCCGCGATGCCGGAGGTGGTAAATCCGGGGCCCTCAACCTGGTGCTGCCCCAGCTCCAGGGTCGCTGGCTGCTGGTGCTCGATGCCGACGCCGATCTGCAGACGGATCTGCTGCAGCGCCTGCTGCCCTGGGCGGAGCGCGGCTCCTGGGGCGCGGTGCAGCTGCGCAAGGCCGTGGCTAACGCCCAGGTCAATCTGCTGACCCAGGCCCAGGCGATGGAGATGGCCTTCGACGCGATCATTCAGCTCGGTCGCATGGCCGGTGGCGGCGTCGTCGAACTGCGTGGCAATGGCCAGTTGCTGCGCCGTGAGGCCGTGCTGGCCTGCGGCGGCTTCAACGAGGACACCGTCACCGACGATCTGGACCTCAGTTTTCGTCTGCTGCTGGAGCGGCAGCCGATCGCCGTGCTCTGGGATCCCCCGGTCCAGGAGGAGGCGGTGCTCAGCCTGCGGGCGCTCTGGCGCCAGCGCCAGCGCTGGGCGGAAGGCGGCCTGCAACGCTTCTTTGACTATGGCCCGGGCCTGCTTTCCGATCGCCTCGGGTCGCGGCAGAAGCTGGATCTGTTCTGCTTCTTCTTGCTCCAGTACGTCATGCCGGTGATGGCCGCCGCCGATCTGATCGGCGGGCTGCTCACCGGTACCTCGCCGACGATGTGGCCGTTCTCGATTGTGGCCCTGGGTCTGTCGGCTCTGGCCATCGTCATCGGCTGCCGGCGCCCCTCGGAAGGTCCCTCCTTGCCGGCGATGACGCCCCAGGCGGTGATCCTCGGCATGGTCTATCTGGTGCACTGGTTCGTGGTCATCCCCTGGGTGACCCTGCGCATGGCCCTGTTGCCCAAACGGCTGGTCTGGGCCAAGACCCTCCATCTCGGCGGCGAAGCCCACGCCGATCTGGAGATCGAGCTGGGGGGCCTGGAAGCGCTGGCGGAGCAGCTGGCTGTGGATGGCGAATCCGACCTGGCAGCCGAGGCTGGCCAGGCCTGAGTCCGGGTCGCTCTCCGGATTCGCCTTCGCCGGACCGTGATCCGCAGATCCTCGCCCCCGGCTCGGAAGGTCGAAGGCCCTGCTGGTGTCAGCTCTGGTTGGTTTCCGGCGTGCGGGGCGGCGATTGCGCCCCGGCATCGAACCGCTGGCAGCCCTCCCTGGCTCTGGCCGGGGTCCGGCACTGCTGTGGCAGGCGTTGGCCGCATCGCGGCGCCGGCCGTGGTTCAGGCCGCTTCGTTCTGTTCCGGGCTGCTGTTGTCGTTGAGCTCGACCACCTCGCCGTTGAAGAAATCGGCCAGTCGCCGGGCCTTTTCATCGATCGGCGAGGGGAACCCCGGCACCTGGGCCGGACTGCCCCCGGCGGCTGCCCCCGTTGCCGGCGATGGGGATGCCTGGGCGGCTTCGGCCACCGATCCGGGGCTCGGGGCCGCAGGCAGCGACGATCCTGGATCCGCTGCTGGTGCCTCCGGGCTCAGCGAGGGGGGGGGCGTCTGGGGCGCCGCAGCGGTCGGCGCTGAGCCGGTGCTCATGGCCACCCCGCTCACGGCAGCGGCACCGAGGCCAGCAGTGTGCAGGCCAGCGGTGCTCAGAACAGCCGTGGTCGTGTCATGGCTGGCCGTCGCACCGGTCGGTCCCCGAGCGTCGTTGCCGGGGAGCGTCCCGGCTGGCGGCGCCGCAACGGGGATGGTTGGGGCAGGCGGCAGGGGGCTGGCCGCCGCGGCAGGCGCCACGGCGGTCGGCCGGGTGGGCATGGGTGCCGCCGCCGCTGCTGACGAGGCGCGCGCTTCGCTGGCCCCCTCCAGCAGCAGCTGGCGGGGGCTACCCAGGGCCCGGGCCACGGCGGCCTCCAACAGGCTCACCCGGCTCTGCACCATCGCCATCCAGGTGCCGGCGACCCGCACCACGGCGCGATGGTTGTCGAGCCGCACCAGCTGGGCCTGCTGGGAGAGCAGCATGCGGGTGGAGGGCAGTTCCAGGCCGGCCAGGATCTGCTGCCAGAGCTCCGGCAGGTTGGGGCTGGCCACCACCTCCCCGGCGGCGGGCCCGGGTTCAGCCGGCGCTGTCGCGCCGCTGGTGGTGCTGTCTGCGGCGGTGGACGGCGGCGGAGAGGCCTCGAGGTCGGCTCTGGTTGGCGTCCCTGGGCTCCCAGCCGCCTCCGGGATGGGGGCCGTTGCCGCGCTGACAGCCGCCGCTGGGCCCGCTGCCTTCGCGGACCAGGCCGCTGCGCCGGACTCCGCTGCGGGGGGTCTGTTGGCCGTGGTCAGCGGCGCTGGACTGGCCTGAGGGGCCGGGCGGGCCGGCGCGAGGGGTTCGGCCAGCAGGCCCAGCACCAGCACCTCCAGCCACAGCCGCGGCTGCACGCTCAGTCGCAACTGTTGTTCGCTGCCGCGCAGCTGGGCCTGCCAGTGCAGCAGTTTCGCTTTGCCAATGCGGCGTGCCACTTCCGGCAGACGCGGCCGCAGCTGGGGCGAGACGCTCGTCAGGTCCAGCCGGTCCGGAGCCACCCCGGCCAGCAGCAGATCCCGCAACAGGCTGGCCAGGCCCTGGAGCACCGCGCTCGGCTCCCGGCCCCGTTCCAGCAGGGCCCGGCAGGTTTCCACCACGCCGAGTGGCTCGGTTGCGGCCATCGCTTCGGCCAGCTCCAGCAGCTCCTGTTCGGGCACCGCTCCCAGCAGCTCCCAGACGGCGATCGCTTCGATCGGCGCGGGCAACAGGCTGAGCTGGTCGAGCAGGCTCTCGGCATCACGCAGCCCCCCCTGGGCCCGCTGGGCGACCACATTGATCGCTTCGGGGCTGATGCCGATCCCTTCCTGGTCGGCGATCCAGCGCAGGTGCCCTTCCAGGGCCGCCATCGGGATCCGCCGGAAATCAAAGCGCTGGCAGCGGGAGAGGATCGTTGGCAGCACCCGCTGGGGGTCGGTGGTGGCGAGTATGAACACCACCCGCGGCGGCGGCTCCTCCAGGGTTTTGAGCAGGGCGTTGAAGGCTGCGGTCGAGAGCATGTGGCACTCGTCGATCACATACACCTTCCAGCGGGCCTGCACCGGCGCGAAGCGGGAGCGCTCGATCAGCTCGCGAATGTTGTCGACGCCGGTGTTGGAGGCGGCGTCAATCTCGATCACATCCAGGGCGTTGCCGGCGGCGATCGATGTGCACAGCTCACAGGTGCCGCAGGGTTCCGGTGTGGGGCCGTCGGCCGTGATGCAGTTGAGCGAGCGGGCCAGGATCCGGGCGCTGGAGGTCTTGCCGGTGCCGCGGGGGCCGCTGAACAGGTAGGCCGGGGCAATCCGGCCGGTGCGCAGGGCGTTGCCCAGGGTGGCGGTGATCGCCTCCTGCCCCACCAGCTGATCGAAGCGCTGCGGCCGGTACTTGTGATGCAGGGGCTGGTAGGCCTGGGCCATCGCGGACGCCCGTGGGGGACAGGCTGGAGCAGAGCGTCCCGCGCAATGCTGCGGGCCACTCAGGCTACCGGCCCTCTTCCGGTTGCAGCAGCCGTTCAAGCCGGGCCTCCATCTCCTCCACCTGGCTCAGCTGGTCGGCCAGTTGCTGGGCCGCCAGCCGCAGTCGCAGGACCTGGTCGTTGTTCTGATCGGCGGGCCAGCGCAGTTCTGCCCTGGCCAGTTCCTGTTCCAGCCGCTCCTGCAGGGAGCGCCGCAGGCCATCGATCTGCTCAAGGCTGCGCAGGGCCAGGATCCGGCCCTGCTCCAGTTGCTGGGGATCGAGGCTGAGACCCTGCCGCAACAGCATCCGTGCCCCGGTCAGCACCGCTGCCGGCATGAACTGGCCCAGGGCCAGGGCGCCGAGGCTGCCGGTGTGCAGCCAGTCTTCGATCTGGCTGCTGCGATGGCGTCCGGTCTTGCACCAGTGGGCGAAGTGCTCGCAGTTGTTGAACAGCAGGTTGTAGCGCTGCTCCCCCAGCCGGCCCATGGCGCGCCGCAGGGTGACGCCGGCGGGGGAGCAGTCTGCCGCCGCGTAGGGCACGGTCGAGATCGGCTGGCCGCGGCTGAACTCCTCGCGGGGACTGCGCAGGATCTCCCGGCCTTCGAGGTAGTGGGCCACGGTGTCGTCACCCAGGTCGATGCCGTGGTGCATGAACAGCCCATGCTGGCGGGGAGCCTGGAGGTGGTCGGCGGCGGCCAAGGGGGGCACAGACGGCGTTGTCGCCCGTTCAGCTTGGACCCGGCGGCGGCTGTGCGGGCCCCGGCAATAGGGGGGATTGCCCGACCGATCGGGGGGCTCTGGGGCCGGCTTCAGGCCGAGGCCGCCTCGTTCATCAGGGTGTCGCGGTCCGTGCTGGCGGTGGGGATCTGCACCACGTTCGCCTTGTTGCGCTGTTCGACCAGATCCCGGGTGATCGTGAAGCTCTTGATGTCCTGGCGGGAGGGGAGGTCGTACATCACCTCCAGCATCAGCTCCTCGATGATGCCGCGCAGGGCCCGGGCGCCGGTCTTGCGGCGATGGGCTTCGACGGCGATGGCGGCGATGGCGTCCTGATCGAAGTCCAGGCGCACGTTGTCCATGCTCAGCAGGGTCTGGAACTGCTTGACCAGGGCATCGCGGGGCTCGGTGAGGATGGCCTCAAGGGCCTCGGTGTCGAGCGGCTGGAGCACGGCGCTGACCGGCAGGCGGCCGATGAATTCCGGGATCAGGCCGTAGCGCACCAGATCATCGGGTTCGAGATGGCGCAGGGCCTCGGCCACCTGTCGTTCCTTGCCGGTGCGTGGGCGTGGCTGGCCTCCTTCGGGCAGGAAGCCGATGGCGTTGCGTCCCATGCGCTTCTGGATCACATCCTCCAGGCCGACGAAAGCGCCGCCGCAGATGAACAGGATCTGACTGGTGTCCACCTGGATGCAGTCCTGGTAGGGGTGCTTACGGCCCCCCTGCGGCGGCACGTTGGCCACTGTGCCCTCCAGCATCTTCAGCAGGGCCTGCTGCACCCCCTCGCCGGAGACATCACGGGTGATCGAAGGGTTCTCGCTCTTGCGGGCGATCTTGTCGATTTCGTCGATGTAGATGATGCCCCGCTGGGCCTGCTCTACATCCAGGTCGGCCTTCTGCAGCAGCCGCAGCAGGATGTTCTCCACGTCCTCACCCACATAGCCGGCCTCCGTGAGCGTGGTGGCATCGGCCACGGCAAAGGGCACGTCCAGCATCTCGGCCAGGGACTGGGCCAGCAGCGTCTTGCCGCAGCCCGTGGGTCCGATCAGCAGGATGTTCGACTTGTGCAGCCGGGTGGCGGTCTGGTCGGTCTCCCCCTTGCCATCGCCCTGCCAGGCCAGGCGCTTGTAGTGGTTATAGACCGCCACCGACAGCACCTTCTTGGCCTCGTCTTGCCCCACCACCTGCTCATCCAGGAATCGCTTGATCTCCTGGGGTTTGGGAACCTGGGCCAGGGTGGGGGCCGGTTTGGAGGTTTTCTTGGGTTGGGCTTTGCGGCTGCTTTCAGGACTGGGGCGGCTGCTCTGGCCGTGGCCATCCACCAGTTCCTCGTCGAGGATTTCGTTACAGAGATCGATGCACTCGTCGCAGATATAGACGCCTGGTCCGGCAATCAGCTTGCGAACCTGCTCCTGCGATTTGCCGCAGAAGGAGCATTTCAGGTGGGCGTCGAACTTGGCCATCGGCGGCGGGAGGTGCGGCGAGGGAGCGGGTAGGGCCGCTGCCGATTTCAAGGATCATCCTGAACTCGGTGGCGTTTGCTCTCTTTAAGGATCTCAGCGGGGCGGGATGGACCCCGGGGAAAGGTCTCCCGGGGAGGGTCGGCTGTCAGGTCGCAGCCGGTAGACCGCTGTCGTTGACCACGCGGTCAATCAGACCGTATTCAACTGCTTCTGCTGGCGAAAGGAAATAGTCGCGGTCGGTGTCTTCGGCGATTTTTTCCAGTGGCTGGCCGGTGTGTTCGGCCATCAGTCCGTTGAGGGTGTCCTTGAGGAACAGGATCTCGCGGGCCTGAATCTCGATGTCGACCGCCTGGCCCTGGGCGCCACCGAGGGGTTGGTGGATCATGATCCGGGCATTGGGCAGCGCCAGTCGCTTGCCCTTGGCGCCACCCGAGAGCAGGAAGGCCCCCATGCTGGCCGCCAGCCCGTAGCAGATGGTGACCACATCGGGAGCCACCTGCTGCATGGTGTCGTAGATCGCCAGGCCGGCAGTCACGGAGCCGCCGGGGGAGTTCACGTAGATCTGGATGTCCTTCTCGGGATCCTCGGCTTCGAGGTACAGCAGCTGGGCCACCAGGGAATCAGCCACCTGGTCGTCGATGCCGGTGCCCAGGAAGATGATCCGCTCCCGCAGCAGGCGGGAATAGATGTCGAAGGCCCGATCCCCCCGGCCGGACTGCTCCACCACCGTCGGCAGAACGCCGGGGGCGGCGCGGGGGGGCGGGGCGCTCATGGCATTCCAGGGCTGCGGTCCGCTCCAGTGGCTGTGCACCGGGTGGCGCCGGAGGCCAGCGGGGGAGGGAATCACGTTGGGTTGGGCGTCGATCACGCGGACGTTCTCAGGCCTGGGTATGGAAACAATCTATGGGCTCAGTCCTTGGCTCAGGCAGTTTTCCCGCTCTTGGGCTCGGTGGACACGGCTTCGGAACCCCTGGCACTCGCGCTGTCCGGGCCGGTCTGATCCCCGTCTTCAGCGCTGCCGGCTTCGGGGTCCGACGCCTGGTCAGCGGCGCTGGCGGGCGCTTTCTCGGTGACGGTGCTGTGGGCTTCGAGCCACTCCAGCAGGCGCTCTTTGAGTAGATCGTCAGCGACGGCCTGGAGCAGCCGCTGGGGATCGATCGTGCTGGTGTCGCTGAGGCCGCGGCTCACCTCCTTGACCTTGGCTTCGATGTCCGCCTCGGCCACCGTGATCGCTTCGGCGCTGGCCAGTGCCCGCAGGGCCAGGTTGCGCCGCAGCCGCTGCTCCGCCTCGGGGCGGGAGGTGTCCATCAGGCTGCGCACCAGATCCGGCGTGAACAACTTCTTGACATCCATGCCCTGCTGGGCGATCTGGCTGGCGGTCTGCTCGATCAGGTTGCGAATTTCCACCTGGATCAGGGTCTCGGGGAGCTCCACCTCCAGCTGCTCCACCAGGGCCTCCAGCAGGGCGTCATGGCGGTTGGCCCGGTGGCGGCGTTCGGCGTCCTCCTTGAGCCGGGTTTCCAGATCGGCCCGCAGATCGGCCAGGCTGCTCTTGTCGCTGGCCTGCTGGGCGAAGGCGTCGTCCAGCGCCGGCAGTTCCTTGGTTTTCAGCTCGATCAGGCTGATCGCGAAGTCGGCCTTGCGGCCGGCCGCATCGGCCTGGGGGTAGGACTCGGGGAAGCTGCAGGACACCGTGCGGCTCTCGCCCGGCTTCATGCCGATGATCCCCTCGATGAAGCCAGGGATCATGCGGCCCTCCTCCAGTTCCACCTCCATGCCTTCGGAGCTGCCGCCCTCAATCGCCTCGCCGCTGTCGCTGTAGGTGCCGCTGAAGCTCACTTCGGCCACATCGCCGCTGGCGGCGGCCCGGCCTTCGACCGGCACCAGGGCCGCCAGCTGGCGACGGGACTGGTCCAGCAGCTCCTCGATCCGGGCGGGGTCGTAGCTGATCGCCTCGGCCTCGGCTTTCAGGCCCTTGGTGACCTTCAGGCTGGGAATGGGTTCCACATCCAGCTCCAGGGTCAGGCTGAGCGCGTTCCCCGGTTCGAAGCGTGCGAGCACCCCCTCGAAGTCCTCGCTCAGCTGGGGCTGGCCGATCGCGTCGATCTTTTCCAGAACCACGGCCTCGCGGAAGACGCTGTCCACCAGATCCTCGAGAGCTGTCGCTTTGATGCGCAGCGGCCCGATCTGCTGCAGCAGCACCGGCCGGGGCACCTTGCCCTTGCGGAAGCCGGGCAGCTTGATGCTGCGGCTGAGTTTGGCGAGAGCGGCGTCGTAACTGGCCTGGCAGCGCGCCCCCGGGACGCCGATCTCCACCGCCAGCCGGCTGCCCGGAAGGGGGCTGGTGCTGACCTGCAGTGAGGCGCTGCCCTGGCTGGCCTCGCTCGTGGCGGTCGGGGTCTGGGCAGCGTTGGAGCTGGCGGCGGCAGGACTCATGAACGGGGCCGATCGAGCAGGGC
Source organism: Cyanobium sp. (assembly GCA_049282435.1). Taxonomy (GTDB): domain Bacteria; phylum Cyanobacteriota; class Cyanobacteriia; order PCC-6307; family Cyanobiaceae; genus Cyanobium. The sequence continues at coordinate 39,729 of JBAPUA010000116.1, forward strand.
AGCCCCTGATCCTAGAAAGTGGTTGGACCGGCCCCCAGCTGCCCGTCGTGGGCGCGTATTGTGGAACCGACGCAAAAGCTCGCCATATTCCTGATTCAGGCGGTAACGGCATTGGGCCGAACCACCTCTCCGGTGAGGCTTCCGGCACCGGTCTTTTTGTATCAATTCGCCACTGACCGATCCCAGGCGTTGCGACTCTGTTTTTCAGCCAATCCGGATCCGAGCGCAGTCGTCTTCGCTTCCTGCCCTTTCGGTTTCCGACAGATCTGTTTCCATCTCCTCCTCTCCGTTGACCGCCTCTTCCGCAATCTCCTCCTCCGATCGTGCCGCTGTTCGCCCCGGCGGCCTGCCCAGTCGACCCCTGAAGGTGGCCGTGCTCGGGGCCACCGGCGCGGTCGGTCAGGAGTTGCTGGCGTTGCTGGACGAGCGCTCCTTCCCGGTGGCCGAGCTCACGGTGCTGGCGTCGCCGCGCTCCGCCGGCGGTTCCCTGAGCTGGCGCGGTGAGAGCCTGACGCTGCAGCCGGTCGAGGAGGGCTGTTTCGACGGCCTGGATCTGGTGCTGGCTTCGGCCGGCGGTTCTGTGTCGCGCCAGTGGGCGCCCCGGGCCACGGCCGCCGGCGCGGTGGTGATCGACAACTCCAGTGCCTTCCGTCTGGATCCGGCCGTGCCCCTGGTGGTGCCCGAAGTGAATCCCCAGGCCGCCTTCGCCCACCAGGGCATCATTGCCAACCCCAACTGCACCACGATCCTGCTGACCGTCGCCCTGGCTCCCCTGGCGGCGCGGCGGCCGATCCGGCGCGTGGTGCTGAGCACCTACCAGTCCGCCAGCGGCGCCGGTGCCCGGGCGATGGAGGAACTGCGCCAGCTCAGCCGCACGGTGCTCGACGGCGGTGAGCCGGTGAGTGCGGTGTTGCCCCATTCGCTGGCCTTCAACCTGTTCCTGCACAACTCGCCGATGCAGGCCAGCGGCTATTGCGAAGAGGAGCTGAAGATGATCAATGAAACCCGCAAGATCCTGGCCCTGCCGGATCTGCGCCTCTCGGCCACCTGTGTGCGGGTGCCGGTGCTGCGGGCCCATTCCGAGGCGGTGAACATCGAGTTCGAGGCGCCGTTCCCGGTAGCGGAGGCCCGGGAGCTGCTGGCGCAGGCGCCCGGGGTGGAGCTGATCGAGAACTTCGACACCAATCGCTTCCCGATGCCCACCGATGTCACCGGCCGCGATCCGGTGGCCGTCGGCCGGATCCGCCAGGATCTCAGTGATCCGAATGCGCTTGAGCTCTGGCTCTGCGGGGATCAGATCCGCAAGGGAGCTGCGCTCAATGCGATCCAGATCGCCGAACTGCTGATCGCCGGACTGCCCCAGGCGCCGGGAGGTGCGGCTTGAGCGCCGATCTGCCCACCTCCGCCTGCCCCCAGGCCCCCTTCGGTCGGGTGATCACTGCCATGGTCACGCCGTTCAGCGCTGATGGGGCGGTGGATCTGGCATTGGCGTCCCGTTTGGCCGAGCATCTGGTGGCCCAGGGCTCCGACGGCCTGGTGCTCTGCGGCACCACCGGTGAATCCCCCACCCTCAGCTGGCAGGAACAGCACCAGCTGTTCGCCGCCGTCAAGGAGGCCGTGGCCGGCCGGGCGACCCTGCTGGCCGGCAGCGGCAGCAACTGCACCGCCGAGGCGGTCGAGGCCACCCGGGAGGCGGCCGCCCTCGGGGCCGATGGGGCTTTGGTGGTCGTGCCCTATTACAACAAGCCACCCCAGGACGGGCTGGAAGCCCACTTCCGGGCCGTGGCGGCGGCGGCTCCCGAACTGCCGCTGATGCTCTACAACATCCCTGGACGCACCGGCTGCAGCCTGGCCCCGGAAACCGTTGCCCGGCTGCTCGACTGCCCGAATGTGATCAGCTTCAAGGCCGCCAGCGGCACCACCGAAGAGGTGAGTCAGCTGCGCCTGCTCTGTGCGGAGCGCCTGGCCATCTACAGCGGCGACGACGCCCTCACCCTGCCGATGCTGGCCGTCGGCGCGGCGGGTGTGGTGAGTGTCGCCAGCCATCTGGTCGGCCCCCGTATCCGAGCCATGGTTCAGGCCTTTCTGGCGGGCGAGAACGCCGCCGCCCTGGCCCTGCATGAGCAGCTGCTGCCGCTGTTCAAAGCCCTGTTCTGCACCACCAATCCCGTGCCCGTCAAAGCCGCCCTTGAGATCGCCGGCTGGCCCGTTGGCGCCCCGCGTTTACCCCTCCTCCCCGCTGAGCCTGAAGTGAGACAACGATTGCATTCGGTTCTGGCTGCCCTGCGTCCCACCTGACGCCAAGGCTTGCTTCTGGCTATGGCATAACGTCCTTCTACGCACGATTTATCCGGTTTCCATTCATGACGAGTTCAAACGGTCAAGGCCATTCAGCTCAAGCGAAACAGCCCTGCCTCAGGGTGATTCCGCTCGGTGGTCTGCACGAGATTGGCAAGAACACCTGTGTCTTCGAATACGGCGACGACCTGATGTTGGTCGATGCTGGCCTCGCTTTCCCCAGTGATGGCATGCATGGTGTGAATGTGGTCATGCCCGACACCAGCTACCTGCGCGAGAATCAGAAGCGGATTCGCGGCATGGTTGTCACCCATGGCCATGAAGACCATATCGGCGGCATTCCTCACCATCTCAAGAATTTCAACATTCCCATCATCTACGGCCCGCGGCTGGCGATGTCGATGCTCCAGGGCAAGATGGAGGAGGCCGGTGTCACCGATCGCACCACCATCAAGACCGTGGGCCCCCGCGATGTGGTGCATGTGGGTCAGCACTTCAAGGTGGAGTTCATCCGCAATACCCACTCGATGGCCGACAGCTTCTCGCTGGCGATCACCACGCCTGTGGGGGTGATCGTGTTCACCGGTGACTTCAAGTTCGACCACACCCCCGTCGATGGCGAAACCTTCGACATCCAGCGCATGGCTCATTACGGCGAGCAGGGTGTGTTGTGCCTGTTCAGTGATTCCACCAACGCGGAGCTGCCCGGATTCGCGCCGCCGGAGCGCTCGGTGTTTCCGAATCTCGATCGCCACATCTCCCAGGCGGAAGGTCGGGTGATCATCACCACCTTCGCCAGCTCGATCCACCGGGTGGCGATGATTCTGGAGCTGGCGATGAAGAACGGCCGCAAGGTGGGCCTGCTGGGTCGCTCCATGCTCAACGTGATCGCCAAGGCCCGGGAGCTCGGCTACATGCGCTGCCCCGACGATCTGTTCGTGCCGATCAAGCAGATTCGGGATCTCCCCGATCGGGAGACCCTGCTGCTGATGACCGGTAGCCAGGGGGAGCCGCTGGCGGCCCTGAGCCGCATTTCCCGCGGTGAACATCCCCAGGTGCAGGTCAAATCCACCGACACGATCATCTTCTCGGCCAGCCCGATTCCCGGGAACACGATTTCAGTCGTCAACACGATCGATCGGCTGATGATGATGGGCGCCAAGGTCGTCTATGGCAAGGGCGAAGGCATCCATGTCTCCGGTCACGGCTTCCAGGAGGACGAGAAGCTGATGCTGGCCCTGGTGCGGCCCAAGTTCTTCGTGCCCGTGCACGGCGAACACCGCATGCTCGTGGCCCACGCCAAGACCTCCCACTCGATGGGCATGCCCGTCGATCACACCCTGATCATCGACAACGGGGATGTGGTGGAACTCACCCCCGATTCGATCCGTCGCGGCGATCCGGTCAAGGCCGGCATCGAGCTGCTCGACGCCTCCCGCAATGGCATCGTGGATGCCCGGGTGCTCAAGGAGCGCCAACAACTGGCTGAAGATGGCGTCATCACCCTGCTGGCGGTGATCACCACCGATGGCGTGATGGCGGCGCCGCCCCGGGTCAATCTGCGCGGCGTCGTCACCACCGCTGACCCCCGCAAGCTCTCGATCTGGGCCGAACGGGAGATCGGCTGGGTGCTCGAGAACCGCTGGAACCAGCTCTCCCGCAACACCGGCGGCAAGGCGCCCGACGTCGACTGGGTCGGGGTGCAGCGCGAGGTGGAGGTGGGCCTGCAGCGTCGCCTGCGCCGCGAGCTGCAGGTCGATCCGCTGATCATCTGTCTGGTGCAGCCGGCCCCCGCCGGTACGCCGGCCTACAAGGGCCGGGCCGACAGCGAGCCCGACACCCGGCCGGCCCCCCGGGGTCGCCGCGATGGCGGTGGTCGGGACGCCGGTGGTCGCGATGGTGGCCGCACGGGAAGGGCCGATCAGGCCGCGCCCCAGCGCCAGCTGGTGACGGCCGCCGCCACTCCAGCCCCCGCCACCACGCCAGCTCCTGTGGTGGCCGCCAAGCTGGCGGCCGAGGAGCCTGAAGTCAGCGGTCGGGTCCGTCGCCGCCGCTCAGCCGCCGTCGCCGGCTGAGCCGGCGCTCACCAGCACCCGCAACAGCCCCAGCCCCAGCCCCAGCAGCAGGTCCTGGTCCTCCGCCTCCACCGAGGCAGGGGGATGGCGGAACAGTTCACAGATCGGCTCCATCCCCTCGCTCAGGCCGCCCGCGTCCCGGGAGAGGGGGAGCGGATTCTGGGCCTCTCCTGGAGCGGGTTGCCGCTGTTGCCAGGGAATGGATTCGGCCTCCTCCAGCCTCTGCTGGATTGCCTGCGGTTGCTGTTGGGCCAGGGTTTCCTCGGGCCTCTCCATCGCCGCCGCATCTGTGGCCGGGGTCGCCAGGATGGCAGCGCTGGCGAGCGGTGAGGCGGTCCGGAGGGAGGCGCTGCCGTCGTCGGTCAACTCAGGCTCCAGCAGGGTCAGCTCTAGCTCTTCGGCCAGGGTCGGATCGGCCTGGTGCACTTCCAACAGTTCCGGTTCCTCCACCACCTCCGGGATCAGGGTGGTCTCCTGGACGCTGCGCTCCTGCGCTGGACTCACGGCCTCGCCGGCTGCGGCTGGTGGCTGGGGTGGTACGGGCTCCAGAGGAGCTGCCGGGGCGGGCGTGGTCGCTGCGGTCGCCCTCGGGGTTGTCGCCGTGGCCCAGGGCGTCGGCGCCGATGGGGTTTCAGGGCTGGCGCCGCCGCCCGCCAGCGCGTCGCCGGCCACCAGCCAGGGCATGGCCAGGGAGCTGGTGGCCGCTGCATCAGCCCCTGGCGGATTCAGGGTTGCCGGGGTTGCGGCGGCCGCATTCGCTGTCGCCGGGGCAGCAGCGGCTGAGCCGGATGCCCCAGATCCGGATTTCGCCGCCGGCTCCGAACCCGAGGGGGCCGGCTCCGTGCCCGTTGCCGCTTGAGCTCGGGCTGGCGAATCCGGTGCGCTCACCACGTCGCTGGCTGCCGCGACCCCAGGCCCTGGGGATGGCCCGGTGTTCCCGTCGGGCTCCGCTTGCGCCGCTGTCACCTGCCGGGGAGCGCCGCATTGCTGCAGACCCTGCTCGGCGATCTGGCGCAGGGCGATTTCAGCCTGGCTGTGGAGCACGGCGCCGTAGAGGTCTTCGGCCGCGTCCCGCTCGTTGAAGCCGTAGAGATGGGCGTGGGCCATCAGCAGTTGCACCCGCTCCTTCAGTCCCTCGGGCACCGAGCCGCTGCTGTGGGGGATCTCCTGCAGCAGGTTTCGGCCCTGGTCGATCACGTCACCCCACTGGTCCGCGCAATAGGCCTTCTCGATGGCGGCGTACTGCTCGGTGAGATGGCTCTGATCGGCGGGCTCAGCCATGGCTCTCTACGGCTCGGATCAGCTTCAGTGTGGTCCGATCCCAGGCCAGTTGCCAGCGATCCGCCAGGCTGAGTCGGCCAGGTCCCTGAGCGGGGACCAGCCGCCCGAGCAGGAGCTCCAGGGTCTGGCTGTCGAGGCCGCGGCCCGTGTGGCGCTCCAGCCAGTGCAGCAGCAGCTGGCGCTGTGCCGCCGCCGAGAGCGCCAGCAGGGGTGCCCGGGCCAGGGTCAGCCCCGCGGGATCCCTGTCGTCCGCCAGGGCACTCAGGGCCAGATCCAGCAACTCTGCCGGCTGCTCCAGTTCCACCGCCAGCCGCTCGGCCTGGGCGCTGATGCGCAGGCAGGCGCCCGGATGCAGGGCTTCCAGCACCGGCAGCACCGCCGAGCGCACCCGGTTGCGGCTGAGCTGCCCGTCGTCATTGCTGGGGTCGTGCCAGATCGGCAGTCCCAGTTGCTCGCAGATCCCGGCCGTCTCGGTCCGGGTGAACAGCAGCAGCGGTCGCACCAGCCGCAAGGGGCTCGCTGCCGGCGGCGGATCGGCCTGTCGCGGGTCGGGGGGGCAGCTCAGCGGGCGGCTGGCCCGCAGGCTGGCGAGGCCGCGCCGATGGCTGCCGCGCGCCAGATTCAGCAGCACGGTTTCGGCCCGGTCACTGGCGGTGTGGGCGGTGAGCACGTGGCGGCAGCCCAACTGCAGCGCTTGCCGCGCCAGGCAGTCGTAGCGCCAGTGGCGACCCCAGGCCTCGCGGTTGCCGCCGCTGGCGCTGGGCTGGGCCCGTTCGCTCCGCAGAACCAGGCCCTGGTCCCGTGCCCAGGCGGCCAGCTCTTCAGCCTGTCGGCTGCCCTCGGCCCGCCAGCCGTGGTCGCCATGCCACAACCGCAGCGTCCAGCCATGCAGGGGTTGCAGATCCCGCAACAGGCCCAGCATCGCCATCGAGTCCTGGCCGCCGGAGACCGCCAGCAACAGGGAGGCGTCCTTGGGCAACAGCTGGGGATGGCGCCGCAGCTGGCGATGCAGCCGGTGATGGGCGGCGCTCCAGCGGGCGGGTGTCCTGCTGGCTTCGGATGGGAGAATCGGCTCAGCCATTCCGCTCGCCGTCGATGACGCGTCTCTCCAGCCTGCCCGCCTGCCTGACCCGTGCCATCGAGGACCGTCGCCTGCTCAAGGTCATCGCTGGTCTGACCAATCATGACGCCGACTCCGTGCTGGCCATCGCCCGCGCCGCCGCCGCCGGGGGCGCCGATCTGGTCGACATCGCCTGTGATCCCGAGCTGGTGCGTCAGGTGGCCGCGGCGGCACCCGGTCTGCCGATCTGCGTCTCCGCGGTCGATCCCGAGCTGTTCCCGGCTGCTGTCGCCGCCGGCGCCCAGGTGGTGGAGATCGGCAACTTCGACGCCTTCTACGCCCAGGGCCGCATCTTTGACGCCGCCGAGGTGCTGGAGCTGACCCGCCGCAGCCGCCAGTTGCTGGGCGATGTGGTCCTTTCGGTGACCGTGCCCCACGTGCTGCCCCTGGACCAGCAGGAGCAGCTGGCGCTGGACCTGGTGGCAGCTGGCGCCGATCTGATCCAGACCGAGGGCGGTACCAGTGCCCGGCCCTTCAGCGCCGGCGTGCTCGGTCTGATCGAGAAGGCCGCCCCCACCCTGGCGGCGGCCCACGCCATCAGCCGGGCTCTCGCCGCTGCTGATCTGGACTGCCCGGTGCTGTGCGCCTCCGGCCTTTCCAGTGCCACCGTGCCCCTGGCCCTGGCGGCCGGAGCGGCCGGCGTCGGCGTCGGTTCGGCCGTCAACCGCCTCAGCGATGAGCTGGCGATGGTGGCCGTGGTGCGCGGGCTGCGCGAAGCGATCAGCCCGGTGGCCAGCAGCGTCGCCGCCTCCGCCTGAGCTGGGAGGCATTGGCCTGCACAGGAGCGGTTCTGAGCCCCGGAGAGTCCCTGGCCCTGGACGTTGCCGGGGCAAGCGGCGCCCCGCTCTGGCACCCCCCCCCCGCGGTGACACCGATCACTCCCTGATCTGCCGCTGCGTCGCAGCCCCCGCCTCTCGGGCTGGAGTTTCAGGGGGCGTCGGTGGACGGAGATCCGCAGAGGCGAAGCCTTCCCGATCATCCTGAGCCGTCCTGGCCTGGTCCAGGGTTGCCGCTTCAGGCTGAACGGGGTCGGCGAGCCGGCCAGCTTCCCTGTCGGCACCCGTGCCGCAGCTGCCACGCAGCAGCCCGATGCGGCATCAAGGACCGCCGGGCTTGCCAGCCATGGTGGATCGGGCCGCGTGCCCGTCCCGAGCCGTTCCACCGCTATTCCCTGATTTGCGGCAGGCGGTTGTGCGTGCCGTGCGCCCTGCCTAGGTTGCGGATCTGAATCCTCAAGCCATACCCATGGGAGCACTCATCTGGCTGGTGCAATGGCCCATCCGGGCTCTGATCCTGCTGCTGGTCTCCCGCCTGCCGCTGGGTATCGAGATGGCCAGCTTCCCGATCGCCCTGCTGTCGGCTGTCGTGATCGGCCTGCTGGGCACCCTGCTGGTCTGGCCGCTCAAGCTCCTGCTGGCGCCGATCTGGGCGATCACCTCCCTGGGCGGTCTGATCGGTCCGATCTCTTTCCTATTCAACTGGCTGATCACGATCATCCTGTTCGGCCTGGCGGCCTGGCTGATCCAGGGTTTCCAGCTCAAGAACGGCCTGGTGAGCGCCGCCCTGGGGGCCCTTGTCTACAGCGTGCTGAGCTCCTTCGTCCTCAAATTCCTGGGCCTGGAAGTGCCCCTGACCCGGGCCATGGCCCAGATGTTGTCCGGTTCGGTCGGCTGAGGGGTTGAATGCCTGATCGCAGCCCCACCACCGGTCCGGGGTCGCTCACATTGTCCATCCCCCTGCCCTCCCCGCACGCGGTCGGCGGGGGGCTTCTGTCTGGGGGGACTGTCGGCAGCCGCCGGATCTGAGGCTCCAGCGCTCGCCGGGGGAATTCCGCTCTGCCGGTTCTCCTCCACGTCGGAATCCAGGCCGGCGGCCCCAGAATGATTCGATGCTTTTTCAGCTTCACGCCCCCTACGAACCCAAGGGAGACCAGCCCACCGCGATCGAGGCCCTGGTGGCGGGGGTCGAGGGCGGCGATGCCTACCAGACCCTGCTGGGTGCCACCGGCACCGGCAAGACCTTTTCGATCGCCAATGTGATTGCGCGCACGGGTCGGCCGACCCTGGTGCTGGCCCACAACAAGACCCTGGCGGCCCAGCTCTGCAATGAGCTGCGGGAGTTTTTCCCAAACAATGCAGTTGAATATTTCATCTCCTATTACGACTACTATCAGCCCGAGGCTTATGTGCCGGTTTCGGACACCTATATCGCCAAGACGGCTTCGATCAACGAAGAGATCGACATGCTGCGGCACTCGGCCACCCGTTCGCTGTTTGAGCGGCGCGATGTAATTGTGGTGGCCTCGATCAGTTGCATCTACGGTCTGGGTATCCCCTCGGAGTATCTCAAGGCCGCCGTCAAGTTTCAGGTGGGTGAGAGTCTCGACCTGCGAGCCTCCCTGCGGGACCTGGTCAACAACCAGTACTCCCGCAATGATCTGGAAATCTCCCGCGGCCGTTTCCGGGTGCGGGGGGATGTGCTCGAGATCGGGCCGGCCTATGAGGACCGGCTGGTCAGGATTGAGTTGTTCGGCGATGAGGTGGAGGCGATCCGCTATGTCGATCCCACCACGGGCGAGATTCTGCAGAGCCTCGAAACGATCAACATCTATCCCGCCAAGCACTTCGTCACCCCGAAGGAGCGCCTGCAGGGTGCGATCAAGGAGATCCGGACCGAACTGCGCGAACGGCTCGATCTGCTCAACCTCCAGGGCCGGCTGCTGGAGGCCCAGCGACTGGAGCAGCGCACCACCTACGACCTGGAGATGCTGGAGCAGGTGGGCTACTGCAACGGCGTTGAGAACTATGCGCGGCATCTGGCCGGTCGTGAGGCGGGCACCCCCCCCGAATGTCTGATCGACTATTTCCCGGACGACTGGCTCCTGGTGATCGATGAGAGCCATGTCACCTGCTCCCAGTTGCAGGCGATGTACAACGGCGACCAGAGCCGCAAACAGGTGCTGATCGAACACGGATTCCGCCTGCCCAGCGCCGCCGACAATCGGCCGCTCAAGGGGGAGGAGTTCTGGCGGAAGGCCAAGCAGACGATCTTTGTCAGTGCCACGCCCGGATCCTGGGAGCTGGCCCAGAGCCAGGGTCATATTGCCGAACAGGTGATCCGCCCCACTGGGGTGCTGGATCCGATCGTGGAAGTGCGGCCCAGTGACGGCCAGGTGGTGGATCTGCTGGGTGAGATCCGAGTGCGGGCGGACCGCAAGGAGCGGGTGCTGGTGACCACCCTCACCAAGCGCATGGCGGAGGATCTCAGTGATTACTTGGCCGAGAATGGCGTCAAGGTGCGCTATCTGCACTCCGAAATTCACTCGATTGAGCGCATCGAGATTCTCCAGGATCTGCGTAATGGCGAGTACGACGTGCTCGTCGGCGTCAACCTGCTGCGCGAAGGCCTGGATCTGCCGGAGGTGTCGCTGGTGGCCATTCTGGATGCGGACAAGGAGGGCTTCCTGCGGGCTGAACGCTCCCTGATTCAGACCATCGGTCGCGCTGCCCGGCATGTGGATGGGATGGCCCTGCTCTATGCCGACAACCTCACCGATTCGATGGCCAAGGCCATCTCCGAAACCGAGCGGCGCCGGGCCATCCAGCACGCCCATAACCAGCGCCACGGCATCACGCCAACCCCCGCCGGCAAGCGGGCCGGCAACTCGATCCTGGCATTCCTTGAAACATCGAGGCGGCTCAATGATGATCAGCTGGATCAGGCCGTCGAGCAGGCCGAACACAACGAAGTGCCGCTGGATGCGCTGCCGGAGCTGATCAGCCAGCTGGAGGAGAAGATGAAGACGGCCGCCAAGAACCTGGAGTTCGAGACGGCGGCCAACCTGCGCGATCGCATCAAGACTCTGCGTCAGAAACTGGTCGGCAAGGCCTGAAGCTGCGGCTGCGATGACATGCGGCTGGTGACTCCATCAGAGTCAGGGGCCTCAGCCTCCTGGCGCCTCGGTGCCGTGGGCCTGGTGTCGTGGCGTGCCCCCCAGGCCGAAGGCCCCATGCACCGCCTGCAGCGCCCGCACGCCATCGGCGTCCGGCACCACGCAGCTGGTGCGGATTTCGCTGGTGGCGATCAGTTCGATGTTGATGCCGGCCTCGGCGATGGCGCGGAACATGCGGGCGGCGGTGCCCGGCCTGCAGGGCATGCCGGCGCCAACGGCGCTGACCCGGGCGATGGCCGATCCTTCCTCCAGACAGGCCTCAGGCCACTGCAGCAGCAGGGGGGCCAGTGCCGCTTCGGCACCGCGCAGATCCTCCCGTTTGAGCACGAAGCTCATGTCCCGGCTCAGCTGCTGCCCCAGCGTGTGGGTGCGTTCGGACTGGACGATCGCATCGAGGCTGATGGCGGCCTCCGCCAGGGTGCGGCAGACCGCCGCCGCACTGCCGGGTTGGTCCGGCACGTGTCGCACGGTGACCTGGATCTGATCCCGGTCGAGGGCGACGCCGCGCACGGCCGGATCGGCTGGCTGGCAGACCGGGGGTCTGTGTTTCAACTGCCGTTCCTGCAGTTCGAACGCCGCGGCGGCGGCCCGCAGAGCCTTGGCCCCCTCGCGGCCGGCCACGACGCAGCTCACCTTCACTTCGCTGGTGGCGATCAGGCGCAGGTTGATGCCCAGGCGCGCCAGGGTGTCGAACAGGCGGGCGGCGACGCCGGGGCGCCCGAGGATGCCGGCCCCGGAAATGCTGATCTTGGCCATGTCGGCCTCACCGCTGAGCACAGCGGCGTCCGCGCCCAGGGCATGCAGCACCTGGCGGCAGACCTGGCTGGCCCGCTCCAGATCGGCTTCGGCCAGGGTGAAGGCGATGTCGTTGCTGCCTCCGTCCTGGCTGGCCTGCACGATCAGATCCACGTTCAGCTCGGCTGCGCCGAGAGCCTCGAACAGCAGGGCCGCCACTCCGGGTCGGTCGGGTACATCCGTGAGTGCCAGCACCGCCTGTTGCAGCTCCAGTTCGGCCCCATCCACCGGTTTGCCCAGTTCCAGGCCTTCGGGGCCGCAGGCCCGGGGATTGCCACTGGTGAGCCGGGTGCCGGGGGCCTCGCTCCAGCTGGAGCGCACCACCAGCGGCACGCCGTAGTTGCGGGCGATCTCCACCGCCCGCGGGTGCAGCACCGCCGCCCCCAGGCTGGCTAGCTCCAGCATTTCGTCGCAGCTCACCGACTCCATCAGCTGGGCATCGCCGACCTTGCGCGGGTCGGTGGTGAGCACGCCGGGCACATCGGTGTAGATCTCGCAGACATCGGCTCCCAGGGCCGCGGCCAGGGCCACCGCCGAGGTGTCCGAGCCGCCCCGGCCCAGGGTGGTGATCTCCGGGGTGCCGGCGGCGCCGCTGCTGGTGCCCTGGAAACCCGCCACCACCACCACCTGGCCGTCATCCAGCAGGCGCCGCAGCCGTTCGGTGCGCACTTCGAGAATGCGGGCCCGGCCATGGGCCGATTCGGTGACGATGCCGGCCTGGGTGCCCGTCATCGAGACGGCTGGAACGCCCTGTGCGTGCAGGGCCATCGACAGCAGAGCGATCGAGACCTGTTCGCCGGTGGCCAGCAGCATGTCCATCTCCCGCTGGGGAGGCTGGGCGCTGATCGCCCGCGCCAGGCCGGTGAGTTCGTCCGTGGTGTGGCCCATGGCCGACACCACGATCACCAGCTCATGGCCCTGCTGACGGCAGGCTGCGATCCGCCGGGCCACGGCCTGGATGCGTTCCACATCCGCCACCGAGGTGCCTCCGAATTTCTGAACCAGCAGGGCCATCCCCGGAGATGTTGCGGTGGTGGTTTCGATTATCGGGGCCCGGGCCTCGGATGTTGGGCTGCCCGGGGGCTGGCCAGCAGAAACCCATCACGGAAGGCTTCGCCCGGATCGCTGCCCCGTTTGAGCGCCATCTCCACCTCCAGCAACCGGCTCAGCAGCCCCAGCAGCTGGTCCGGTGCCTTGCCCCGGATCTGTTTGCGCATCACATAGATGCGTTTGGGGTTGCCGATGCCGGCCGCCTTGGCGATCACCGCCACGTCCTGTTCCCCCGTCTTCTCCAGCAGGGCCACCCAGAGCCAGCCCCGGATCTGACTGCTGAGCGAGGCCACGACGCGCAGGGCCGGCTCGTTGGCCGCCAGCAGGGCATCGGTCAGGGCGATCGCCTCCGCCGCTTGCCCCGCCAGCAGGGCATCCCCCACGGCGAGGCTGCTGGTGCTGCGGCCCCCCACCAGGGCCTCCACGGCCTGCAGATCGATGGCGGCGGCTGGGTTGCGCCCCTGCTGATACAGGCTCAGCTTTTCCAGTTCGCTCTCCAGCCGGGTGCTGTCGCTGCCGATGATGTCGGCCAGGGCCTCGGCGGCGGCGGGTTCCAGCTTCAGACCCAGATCCCGGGCGGTGCGCTGCACCAGCTCGACCTGGCCGCCCCCATCCCAGATCGCCGGCAGTTGGAAGCTCTGCTCCTGGGCCACCTTTTTCAGGGCCTTGGTGGTGCGCAACCGGGCATCGGGTTTGCCGAGGCTGATCAGTAGCAGATGGCAGCTCTCGGGCACCAGCTCGAGGGTGGCCTCCAGCTGTTCGGCCAGCTCGGCCGGGCACTGGCTGCAGAAGGGGCTGCGCTGCAGCACCACCACCCGGGCGCCGCCGCCGAAGGGCGGGGTGCGGGCCTCTTCGAGGGCCAGGGCGGCCTGGGCGGCGTCATTGCCGTCGAGGCGGCTGAGGTTGATGGTGGCCCAGGCCGGATCCACGAGCTCCTGCACCCGCGCCTCCACCGCCCGGTTGCGGGCGGCTTCGTCATCACCCCAATAGAGATGGATGGGCATCGCCCGCCGCTCCGTCGCCGTCGCAATCCATAGGCTGAGGCTAGTTGCGGGCTGGGATGGACGGTTTCGATCACCCGATCTTCAGCGAGAGCGTGCGCCGCATCCGCGGCTGGCTGGGGGACACGGGTCTGGCCGGCGTCGAGCAGGAGGTGCTGGAGCGGTTGGTGCACAGCAGTGGGGATCTCAGTCTCGGCGCCCAGCTGCGCTTCAGCCCCGGCGCTTGCCAGGCGGGTCAGGCGGCGCTGGCTCGCGGCGCCGTGATCCTCACCGACACCGCCATGGCGGCCGCGGCGGTGGCGCCGATGGCGCGGCGCAGCTTCGCCAATCGGGTGGTGAGTGTGCTCGATTGGGCCCCCGTTCTGGCCCCGGAGGGCAGTACGCGGGCTGCGGCGGGCCTGGATCGGGCCCTGGAGGCCCACCCCGGTGCCGTGGTGCTGATCGGCAGTGCCCCCACGGCCCTGGTGCGGCTGCTGCAGCGGCTGGCCGCCGGCGCGACCCGGCCGGCGTTGGTGGTGGGCATGCCGGTGGGCTTCGTCGGCGTGCTGGAGAGCAAGGCGCTGCTGGCGGCCAGTGACTTGCCCCAGATCCGCCTGGAGGGGAGCCGCGGCGGGGCGGGCCTGGTGGCGGCCACCGCCAATGCCCTGCTGCGCAGGGCCTGGCTGGATCGCCCCGGCTAGGGCTTCAGCCCCACCGCCACATGGCTGTTGGCCTCGATGCGGCCGAGCACCTGGCGGGCCCGCAGCACCACGGCCGGGGGCACGCCCGCCAGCCGGGCCGCTTCGATGCCATAGCTGCGGCTGGCGCCGCCGCGGCTGACCCGATGCAGGAACAGCAGGTCGTCGCCGGTCTCCTCCACCAGCACCTGGGCGTTGCCGACATTGGGCAACAGCTCGGCCAGTTCATTGAGCTCGTGATAGTGGGTGGCGAAGATCGTGCGGGCCCGCAGGCCGCTGGCCAGGTGCTCCGCCACGGCCCAGGCGATCGAGAGGCCATCGAAGGTGGCCGTGCCGCGGCCGATCTCATCGAGCAGCACCAGGGAGCGCTCGCTGGCGTGGTGCAGGATGTTGGCGGTTTCCGCCATCTCCACCATGAAGGTGGACTGGCCGCTGGCCAGGTCGTCGACGGCGCCGACCCGGGTGAAGATCCGATCGGCGATGCCGAGCCGGGCGGAGCGGGCGGGAATCCAGCTGCCGATCTGGGCCATCAGCTGCAGCAGACCGCTCTGGCGCAGATAACAGCTCTTGCCGCTGGCATTGGGGCCGGTGAGCACCAGCAGATCGGGGGCGCTGCCGCCGATGCCTGCAGCGGCGGGGCTGTCCGCGCCGGCGTCGACTGGGGCCGGGTTCGGGGTCGCTGGCTGGGGCCCGCCGCCGCCCAGGGCCAGATCGTTGGCGGTGAAGGGCTCATCCACCAGCAGTTGCTCCACCACCGGATGGCGACCGGCCTCGATCCACAGCTGGCGTCCCTGGCACAGTTCGGGCCGGCAGTAACCGCCGGTGGCGGCCACCTCGGCCAGGGAGGCCAGGGCATCGAGTTCGGCGACCAGCCGGGCGGCGGTGCGGACCGGGCCGGCCTGCAGGCCCACCCGGCTGCGCAGGGCCGTGAACAGGTCGTACTCGCGCTGGGCGGTCCGGGCCCGCAGCTGCAGGATGCGCCCTTCCCGTCCCTTGAGGGCGGGCGTGACGAAGCGCTCCTCATTGGCCAGGGTCTGGCGGCGGATCCAGTGCTCGGGCACCGCGGCGGCCCGGGCCCGGCTCACCGCCAGGAAATAGCCGAAGCTGCGGTGGTACTGGAGCCGCAGGTTGGCATTGCCGCTGGCCTGGCGTTCCAGGGCCTCCTGGTCGGCCAGCCACTGGTCCTGGTCGTCGAGCTGATTGCGCAGGCCATCGAGCACCGCATCGACGCCGTTGTGGATCAGACCGCCTTCGCTGAGGCTCAGGGGCGGGGTCTCCACCAGCTGATGGCGCAGCTCCTCCGCCAGGGCGACCAGCTCCGGCCAGGGCCGACCCAGGGACTGCAGCGGCCCGCTGCGGGCATCGCGCACCAGGGACGCCAGCCGCGGCAACCGTTCCAGGCCGTCGGCCAGGGCCACCAGATCCCGGGCTGAGGCGCTGCCGGCTCCGGCCCGGCCCGCCAGCCGTTCCAGATCGCCCATCGGCCGCAGCAGCCGGCGCAGCGCCAGCCGCAGGGGACGATGGGCCACCAGCTCGCTCACCGCCTCCTGGCGGGTCAGGATCGCGGCGAGATCCACCAGGGGGGCCTCGATCCAGCGCCGCAGGCAGCGGCCGCCCATGGCCGTGGCGGTGCGATCCAGCGCCCAGAGCAGGGAGCCATGCAGGGAGCCGCCCAGCTGGGTGCGGGTCAGCTCCAGGTTGCGGCGGGTCTGGGCATCGAGCACCAGCTGATCGCCGGCATGCCAGACGGTGGGCAGGTCCAGCGGGATCGGCGGCCGCTCCCCGTCGCCGGGCTGGGTGGCATCGAGATAGGCCAGCAGCCCGCCGGCGGCCCGCATCGCCAGGGACACTTCGCCCAGCCCCAGGCCATCGAGGCTGGCGAGCCGGAAGCGCTCCAGCAGCCGGGCTCGGGCCTGGGGGCCTTCAAAGGGGGTGCGCGGCTGGGGCGTCAGCCGCCGGCCGTCGGGGCACCAGGCCGGATTGAGATCCGCCTGCTCAGGTGGGTTGGGCCAGATCACCTCGGCGGCCTCCACCTGCAGCAGCTCCTGGTGCAGGGCGGCGCTGCCTTCCCGTTCGGTGACGCGGAACTCGCCTGTGCTGACGTCGGCCACGGCCATGCCCCAGCGGCCGCCACCGTTGTGATCGACCACCACGGCGCAGAGCCAGTTGTTGCGGCGGGCGGCCAGCATCCCCTCCTCGAGCACGGTGCCGGGGGTGAGCACGCGGGTGATGTCGCGGCGCAGCAGGGCCCCTTTGGCGGCGGTGGCCTCCAGCTGGTCACAGAGGGCGACGCAGTGGCCGCGGCGCACCAGCTCGGCGCAGTAGCGCTCGGCGGCATGGTGGGGAATGCCCGCCATCGGCACCCGGCCGATCGCCTTGCCGGCCTCCTTGCCGGTGAGGGTCAGTTCCAGCAGCCGCGACAGCAGGATCGCGTCCTCGAAGAAGAATTCGTAGAAATCGCCGAGGCGATACAGCAGCACCCGCTCCGGATGGGCCGCCTTGAGCTCGACGTAGTGGCGCAGCACCGGCGGCAGGGCGGCCGGGTCGACCAGGCTGTGGTGGTGCCAGCGGGGCAGATCGGAATCGAGCTCGCCTGCGTTTTGGTTCTGAGGCTCAGGGGCGTCCTCCCCCGCGGTGCGGCCGGCGGAGTCGTCGTCAGCGCCTGGCTGGAGAGCAGCGCCCGCCGCGGAGTCGTCCCTGAGGTTGTCCTGGCGCGGCCGCGGCCGCGCGGCGGCATCGGCGCTCAGCCGCTCGTCATCGAATCCCGGGTCGCCGTCGCCTTCAGGCCCGTCGGCGGCCGGTGCCGGCGGAGCGGCGACGACCACCAGCCCCAGATCGGCCACCAGGGAAAGCTGTTGCGCGGCCGCAGGGACCTGGGCCGCCGGGCGCGCCGCCATGACACTGGGGATGGGGGCTCCCATCCTAAGCGCCACTATTGGTGGCGTCCTTCGCCCCGCCGGCGCGCCGGCTCCGGGGTCGGTCCGATCGATCGCCCCAGCGCCCGGAGGAGGTGGCCGGAGCGGCAGGTTCCAGGCCTCCTGAGATCGGGCGAACGCGGGAGCGGGGTTGTTGCGGGGCTCGCCCCACCGCGCAGTTGCGATTCCCCGGCCGAGGGCCGACGCCGCCCGGGTTCGCCCCTGCGGCCGCTGCTGCCTGCGCCGCGGCACTCCCCCACAACTTGTGAAGGATGGCGCCGGCCCTGGCCTGGGGCGCGGGGCTGTCGTGTGAGAATCCGCTCACTGCCTGATATGGCCGGCGATCCCCCTCACCCATGCAGATCCTCAACACCCTCACCGTTCTGGCCTTGGTGGTGATGTCCTTTGCCCTGATCGTGGCAGTGCCGGTGCTCTACGCCAGCAGTGAAGACAGTGGCCGCTCCAACCGCCTGATCCTGCTCGGCGGCGCGGCCTGGGTGGCCCTGGTGCTGCTCAACTGGGGCATGAGCTACTTCGTGGTCTGATTCCCTTGACTGTTTTTGAAGGTCGCTTCACGGACACGGCCGGTCTGAAGATCGCCGTGGTCATCGCCCGGTTCAATGATCTGATCACGGGCAAGTTGCTCAGTGGCTGTCTCGACTGCCTGTCCCGCCACGGCATTGACACGGCGCCCACCAGCAGCCAGCTGGATCTGGCCTGGGTGCCCGGCAGCTTTGAAATCCCGCTCGTGGCCCAGCACCTGGCGGCCAGTGGCCGCTATCAGGTGGTGATCACCCTCGGCGCCGTGATCCGAGGCGATACCCCCCATTTCGATGTGGTGGTGGCTGAGGTGAGCAAGGGGGTGGCAGCCGTGGCCCGCGACACCGGCGTACCGGTGATCTTTGGCGTCCTCACCACCGACACCCTCCAGCAGGCTCTGGAACGGGCCGGGATCAAGAGCAATCTCGGCTGGAATTACGGCCTGCAGGCTCTGGAAATGGGCAGCTTGATGGCCGCTTTGACGGCTTAGAGCTCAGGGGTTGACGCTTGAGGAGTCTCAGGACCGCCAGCCCGAGTCACGGGACAACCGGGGGCTGATCGGCGCTTGGCTTTCCGCTCGAGAGCGGTGGGCTTCTGCACCCAGCTGGCTGTCGCGGGGCGAGCAGCGGCTGGTCTCAATTCATCGCTGCAACGATCCTGTCATCGCTGCAACGATCTTGCCGTCCTGGCCGGCGCCGGGGCGGCTGGGGCGCAGCGCAACCCGCCATCGTGACCCTCCAGCTCCGCAACCCGGCAGTGCTGGCGCCGCCTGTTGACCTTGGTGCAAGGGTGGGGATGGAACTCCTGGCGCCGCCATTGAGCTCTCCAGTGATCAGCTCTGGGCCTGGTCTGCCGGGATTCAGAGCAGAAAATACCGCTGGGCCATCGGCAGCACCTCCGCCGGTTCGCAGGTGAGCAGCTCGCCGTCGGCGAACACCTCATAGGTTTGCGGATCCACCTCCACCTTGGGCAGGGCGCTGTTGTTGCGCATGTCGGCCTTGCCGATGGAGCGGGTGTTCACCACCGGCACGCAGGGCCGCTCCAGCCCCAGCTTGCGGGGCACATCGGCATCGAGGGCGGCCTGGGAGAGGAAGGTGAGGCAGCTGGGGGCCAGGGCCTTGCCGAAGGCGGCGAACATCGGCCGGCCGTGCACGGGGCCAGGGGTGGGGATCGAGGCGTTGGCATCGCCCATCTGGGCCCAGACGATCGAGCCGCCCTTGATCACCAACTCCGGCTTGACGCCAAAGAAGCCCGGCTTCCAGAGCACCAGATCGGCCAACTTGCCCACCTCCACCGACCCCACCTGGCTGTCGATGCCATGGACGATGGCCGGGTTGATCGTGACCTTGGCGATGTAGCGCTTGATGCGGGTGTTGTCGTTGCGGGACGAGTCGCCCGCCAGGGCGCCCCGCTGCACCTTCATCTTGTGGGCGGTCTGGAAGGTGCGGGTGATCACTTCGCCCACACGGCCCATGGCCTGGGAATCGCTGGCGATGATGCTGAAGGCCCCCAGGTCGTGGAGGATGTCCTCGGCGGCGATCGTCTCGCGGCGGATGCGCGATTCGGCGAAGGCCACATCCTCGGGAATCCGAGGATCGAGGTGGTGGCACACCATCAGCATGTCGAGGTGCTCCTCGAGCGTGTTGCGGGTGTAGGGTCTGGTGGGATTCGTGCTGCTGGGCAGTACGTTCGCTTCTCCGCAGATGCGGATGATGTCGGGGGCGTGGCCGCCGCCGGCCCCTTCGGTGTGGAAGGTGTGGATGGTGCGGCCGCCGATGGCGCGGATCGTGTCTTCGACGAAGCCGGCCTCGTTGAGGGTGTCGGAGTGGATCGCCACCTGGATGTCGAAGCGATCGGCCACGGACAGGCAGCAGTCGATGGCGGCGGGGGTGGTGCCCCAGTCTTCGTGGAGCTTGAGGGTGACGGCACCGGCACGGATCTGCTCTTCGAGCGCTTCGGGGGTGCTGGCGTTGCCCTTGCCGAAGAAGCCCAGGTTCACCGGCAGACCCTCAGCGGCCTGCAGCATCCGGGCCATGTGGAAGGCACCGGGAGTGCAGGTGGTGGCGTTGGTGCCGGTGGCCGGGCCGGTGCCGCCGCCCAGCAGGGTGGTGACGCCACTGGCCAGGGCCGTTTCCACCTGCTGGGGACAGATGAAGTGGATGTGGGTGTCGATGGCGCCGGCGGTGACGATGTGGCCCTCGCCGGCGATCGCCTCGGTGCCCGGGCCCACCACGATGGTCACACCGCTCTGGATGTCCGGGTTGCCGGCCTTGCCGATCGCCACGATGCGGCCATCCCGCAGGCCGATGTCGGCCTTGACGATCCCCCACCAATCGAGGATCAGTGCATTGGTGATCACGGTGTCCACCGCGCCTTCGGCCCGGGTGGTCTGGGCCTGGCCCATGCCGTCGCGGATCACCTTGCCACCGCCGAACTTCACCTCGTCGCCATAGCTGGTGAAGTCCTGCTCCACCTCCAGGATCAGCTCGGTGTCGGCCAGCCGCAGCCGGTCGCCGGTGGTGGGGCCGTAGGTCTCGGCGTAGGCGCGGCGGCTGATGCGGTAGGGCATGGCGGGCGCTGGGCTGGCGGTGGCGGAGGGACGGTTGGGCCGGAGGGCCGAGGCGGATGAGGGGTGCCTGGCGGCTCAGTCCAGGGGACCGTTGATCAAGCCGTTGAAGCCGAAGACGCGGCGTGCACCCACGTAGGGCACAAGGTGCACGTCGCGGGTGTCCCCCGGCTCGAAGCGGATGGCGGTGCCGGCGGGGATGTCGAGCCGCAGTCCCAGGGCGGCCTGACGATCGAAGCTCAGGGCGCCGTTGGCCTCATGAAAGTGGAAGTGGGAGCCCACCTGCACCGGGCGGTCGCCGGTGTTGGCCACCGTCAGGGTGGTCACGGGTCGGCCGGCGTTGAGTTCGAGCTGGCCGGGTTCGGGCAGCAGTTCGCCGGGGATGAGCGGGGCCATGGCAGGGATGCGGTGCAGTCGAAGGTCAGCGGATCGGGTCGTGCAGGGTGACGAGCTTGGTGCCATCGGGGAACACCGCCTCGATCTGCACCTCCGGGATCAGCTCCGGCACCCCCTCCATCACCTGGTCCCGGTTCAGCCAGGTGCAGCCCTCCTCCATCAGGTCGGCCACGCTCTTGCCGTCTCGGGCGCCCTCCAGCACCTGAAAACTCAGCCAGGCCACCGATTCGGGGTGGTTGAGCCTCAGGCCCCGGTTGAGGCGGCGTTCGGCCAGCAGGGCGGCGGTCACGATCAGGAGTTTGTCCTTCTCCTGGGGGCTCAGGTGCATGGTCTGTACGGAGGTGGGCCCACTCTGGCAGTGATTGCCGCCCTGGACTGTTCAGAGCCGCAGGGGTTCCTCCTGAAACGGCCAGACCCGCGGCAGCTCCGGCGGCGCCAGGCCCCGGGCCGTGCGGATGCGCGACCAGATCCGCGTGAACCAGCTGCGGGCCGCCGTGGTCGAGGGGCCGCGGTAGCGGGCCACCAGGCCCGGCTCCAGGGCGCCGCAGGCCATCTCCCCCACCAGCCCCTGGCGATCCTGGCGGCAGTCCGCCAGCAGTTCGCTCAGCCGGTCGGCCGGCAGGCTGGCCGGGGCGGCCCAGACCAGCGAGCCGAACACCGGCTGCCCCCCCATGCCGTGCTCGCCCTGCAGGCTCTCCTGGCCCAGCTCCAGCCGGTCCACCAGCACCCAGCTGCCGCCGCCGCGGAGCTGGACGTCGGCCTCGTCCACGGCCGCGTCGCTGCCGTCCAGGCGGCGGATCTCCAGCAGCGAGCGCCAGCGGCCGCCGGCCAGGCTTTCGCCCGCGGCGCTGCGGCCCAGCCGCACCACCTCGGCCCCCAGCCAGCTGGCCGTGGCGGCCAGGGTCACGCGCGCCCGCTGCTCGTAGAGCCCATCGGCGTAGAGCACCAGCTCCTGGGGCAGCCATTCCAGATCGGCGCCCGCCGCGACGTCGACCTGGAGCTCCTGCACAGCCCAGTCCCCCTCGGGCGCCCGCCGAGAGCGGCCCACCGAGCCGTAGACCTTCTGGGCCGCCACGCTGGTGACCAGGGCGCGGCTGCCGGCCGCCAGGCCAACATCGATCGAGAGGCGGTCGCCCCCCACCAGTCCCCCGGCCGTGTGCAGCAGGGGCAGCTCGCAGCGGCCATCGGCCCGCAGGAAGCCCCGCTGCACCTTGAGGGGGGAGCTGGCGCGGCCCCGAAAGCGGGTGTCGCCGCCGGAGCGTTCAAAGCGCAGCCGGGCCTGTCCATGCCAGGGCGGCTGGGGTGTGGGCCCGGGGCGATCGTCGTCAGGCTGCTGCGGCAGGGACATCCAGGGTTGGCGAAGGGGCATGGTGGGCCATGGTGGCGCCTGCCGCGGCGGCTGCGCCGGGGCACACTGGGCCGATGTGGGCTTCCGGAGGTGGCTGCGGTGAATGACAACGCCATCGGTTCGAGCGCCAAGGCGGGTCCTCTGCCGGTTGTCAACACCGAGCGCCCCGACTCCGGAGCTGCTGCTCCCATCAACCTCACCCGGCGGCGTCTGCCCGCTCCAGCCTCCGGCGCCGAGGCCCGCTGGGCTCTGGCCCTCAGCGCCGACGATCGCACCCGCCTGCGGGGCCTGCGCCAGAGCCGCTGCGGCCAGCCCCTGCTGCTGCAGCTGCCCCGGGGTGAGCCGCTGCAGCCGGGGGAATGGCTGGGTGGTGACGACGGCCCGGCGCGGGTGCGGGTTGAAGCCGCGGCCGAACCGCTGCTACTGGTGCGCGCCGCCGATCCTGTGGAGCTGCTGCGGGCGGCCTATCACCTCGGCAATCGCCATGTCGCCCTGGAGGTGACGGCCACCGAGCTGCGGCTGCTCGACGATCCGGTGCTGGCCGATCTGTTGCGGCAACGGGGCCTGCGGCTGGAACAACGGCTGGCCCCCTTCCTGCCGGAGGGCGGTGCCTACGTCGCGGCTGAGGGGCACATCCATGGGCACGGTCACGATCACGGCCATCGGCACGATCCCAGTCATCGCCACGATCCCAGCGAGAGCCACGATTCCAGGCACAGTCAGGATTCCGTGCTCAGCCATCCTCCCGTGCCCAGCCATCCCCACGGGGCGGCGTGAGCCTGCAGCGCCTGCGGCTGTACCAGCTGGTCTCGCCGGCGCTGCCGGTGGGGGCCTTCTGTTATGCCGAGGGACTGGAGGTGCTGGTGCAGAGCGGCCGGCTCGGCGATGGGGCCGCGGTGAAGTCCTGGCTGGAGGCGGAACTGGCCCGGGGCAGCCTCTGTCTGGAGGCGGCGGCCCTGCCCCGGTTGATGCTGCTGCAGGCCAGTGGCGACTGGTCCGAAGTGGTCGAACTCGATCAGTGGTTGCTGGCCCAGCGCGAGGCCCCCGAGCTGCGCGCCCAGCAGCGCCAGATGGGGTTGTCGCTGCAGCAGCTGCTGGCAGATCTGGGCTGGCCCCTGCCGGCAGCGACCCCGCGTCTGGCCTGGCCCGCCGCCTTCGCCCACGCGGCCCGCAGCCTTGAACTCGACGCGCCGGTGGTGGTCGAGGCCTACCTCCATGGCTGGGTCGCCAACCAGCTCAGCGCCGCCGTGCGCCTGGTTCCCCTCGGTCCCACCGAGGCCCAGCGACTGCAGCTGGCCCTAGGGCCCCTGCTCGCCGCCCGCGGCCAGGAGCTGGCGACGGCCGATCCGCGCAGCCTCTGGAGCGGCGGTGTCGGCGCCGGCATCGCCCAGCTCGGCCAGGGCGAGCTCTACTCGCGCCTGTTCCGCAGCTGAGCAGCGGAAGCTCGTCCCGGCTGGACCCGCTCCCCGCCCAACTCCGCCCCGTGCGGTCGCCCCTGTCCGGCCTGGTGCGCTGTCGGCTGCACGGTTGGCTGGTCCTGGTCTCCGAGGTTCCAGCTCGGTGACCCGTTCCCAGGCCTCGGCTCGTAGCCTGGGCCAAGTGAATCGGGTCCGATGAGTCGACTGCGTGTCGGTGTGGCCGGACCGGTCGGCTCCGGCAAGACGGCGCTGGTGGAGGCCCTCTGTCTGCGCCTGCGGGATCGTCTCGAGCTGGCGGTGGTCACCAACGACATCTACACCCAGGAGGACGCCCAGTTCCTCACCCGCGCCGGTGCCCTGGCGCCTGAGCGCATCCGTGGCGTGGAGACGGGGGGCTGCCCCCACACCGCCATTCGCGAGGACTGCTCGATCAACCGGGCCGCGGTGGCGGAGCTGGAGGCGGCCTTCCCGGACCTGGATCTGGTGCTGGTGGAGAGCGGCGGCGACAATCTGGCCGCCAGCTTCAGCCCGGAGCTGGTCGATCTCTGCATCTATGTGATCGATGTCGCCGCCGGTGACAAGATCCCCCGCAAGGGGGGGCCGGGGATCACCCGCTCCGACCTGCTGGTGATCAACAAGATCGATCTGGCGCCAATGGTCGGAGCCAGTTTGACGGTGATGCGCAACGACACCGAACGCATGCGCGGCGGGCGGCCCTGGTGCTTCACCAACCTGCGCAGCGGCGAAGGCCTGGAGCGGGTGGAGGCGTTTCTGATGCAACAGCTGCCAGGGTCCGGTTGAGGCCGGGAGCCCCGGGGATCGCCCATCCATGTGTGCCGATCCGAACCATTCGGGTAAATGGTTTCAACCGCTACAAAATCAATGTGTCTTTGCTCACTACCTTCCCTCAAACCGTTTCCGAATCCTCTCGCTATGGACCCGGGCGGAACCCCATACTCAGGAGCATTTTTCATGAAGCCATCAGCGAAGCGGATCCAATCCCTGCGTCTGATCGGTGGAGCCACCGCCCTTGCCACCACCCTCAGCCTGGTCGCCTGCGGTGGCGGCGGCGGCGACAAAGGCGCCAGCGGCGAAGGCTTCGATGGTGAGGTGAAGGTGGGCATCCTTCATTCCCGCTCCGGCACCATGGCGATCTCGGAAAACACGGTGGCCGAAGCCGAGCTGATGGCCATCGATGAGATCAACAAGGCCGGCGGTGTCAAGGTCGAAGGCAAGAAGCTGAAGATCGTCCCGATCGAAGAGGATGGCGCCTCCGACTGGCC
>JBAPUA010000117.1:0-10634 GCA_049282435.1 Cyanobium sp.
TGGTCGACCATCAGAAAATCTGATCGCCGCTTGCGATCCAGCAACAGCCGCTTGCTTTTCTCACGAAATCGCTGATCTCCTGCAGCGGTGACCTCATCAATCAGATAGACATCAAAATCAAACGCCATGGACAGACCAAAGGCAATGCGGGAGCGCATGCCGCTTGAATAGGTTTTAAAAGGGCGGTCAAAATAGACTCCGAGCTCTGCAAACTCTTCCACATAACGTATTTTGCTGGGTATATCCCGCTTGGAGGCATAAATACGGCTGACAAATGTGACGTTCTCGCGGCCTGTCAAACTGCCTTGAAAACCACCTGCGATCCCCACAGGCCAGGAAACAGAAGCATCCGTTTCAATCGTGCCACTGTCGGGAAGATCAATGCCACCAAGCAACCTCAGCAACGTACTCTTGCCAGCACCATTGGCACCGAGGATGGCGACTGATTCACCCGTGGCAATCGTGAAGTCAAGATTTTGGAAAATGACACTACGACTGCCTTGATACATGAAGCTTTTGGTGAGGCCGCGAACTTTGATCATGTCAGGTTCTGGCAATAAGTAAGCTGGCAATCAGGAAGATGGGCCGACGCGCGGTCAGAGCGTCAGCAGACGACGCTCGTTATTGGAATAAATCCAAAAAGCAATGGTCGTCTGGACAACGACCCAGACCAGGACATAATTGAGATTAGCGTCGGGCGTGAAGTATTCATCGCTCATCGCCTTGCGATTCAATTCAATGCAATGCATCAGCGGGTTCCAGACAAAAAATGGCCTGGTCCAGGCGGGAAAAACCCAGTAACGGAATGGCACCCCTGAAAGAAACCACAGGATGCGAGGAATCCAGATCGCCACCTGACCAAAAGCTGGCACCAGATGGCTGGCTGTCATGAAAATCACGCCGGTGGAGAAGCCCAGGCATGCCGCCAGCAACAGCGAAATCAGAAACAGGCCCAGATCGGACATCACCACCTGATCCAGGTAGATCCAGGTGCCTGCCAGCATCACGAACATGCAGCAAATGTAGAGTCCCGACTCACAGATTGTACGGGAGATCACCGTATCAATCGGCTTGACGGGTCGATAAAACAGCAGGGCCTCGTTAGCCTGAATGGCTGTAACACTGCGATTAGCAATATGGCTGAAAATACTAAACAGCACAATGCCAGAGGTCAGGAACAGCACCACGTTCAGGCTGCCACCTCGATGCAAGTTCAAAACCGAAAGAAAGATCATCCAGATCGCCAGTAGCCCCAACGGCTGTAGCAACACCCCCAGAAATCCTCCCCTCACCTCACTGACGCGTGTACGCAGCTCGCGATAGGTGAGGGCATCGACCACGCGCCACTGGATCCGCCAGCCGCTGAGACCATGAAGTCCATCGGCGCTCTTGGCCGACCTACTCCTGCCAGCGATCAAGGGAGCCAACCGAAAAAAACAGTTGTGCTACTTTAACCCCATCGCTGTACTTACCGCAGCCAAGCCTGCAGATCCTTGACAAGGCCCCGGTTCAGCCGACGCTCCATCCTGTCAAGAGCCTGTTCAAGAGCCCTGGCCGCCAGCGACCGGCCCCAGCCTGGTGCCGTGGCAGGCAAGGCCACCCACACCGTTGCCAGCCCATCCAGCGCCGCTGAGCCCGGCCGGAGATCGGCCGAGACACCAAAGGTGAGGAGTCGATCCCAGCGGCCGAGGCCGGCAATGCGGCAGTTTTCACTGAGCAGTTGGAGAGAATTGCGATGGTAGGTTGCTCTTATTTCGATGCTTGGTACCAACTGATACTGCAGCAGCTGGATAGGCCTAGCAGAATATAAATACCGAGTTGATTCAAGGCGGTGCAACCTATCCCGTGCCAGCAGTG
Source organism: Cyanobium sp. (assembly GCA_049282435.1). GTDB lineage: Bacteria > Cyanobacteriota > Cyanobacteriia > PCC-6307 > Cyanobiaceae > Cyanobium. Next base: position 1,858 of record JBAPUA010000117.1, read on the forward strand.
CTGCCAAGGGCCGATCCACCAACTCCAGATAGGCCGAAAGTCGCTCCGGAGTGGCAAGCGGATTGGTCAGCGCCAGGTGGCAGGGCCTCCTACGCATTACAATGACGCTCTTCTTCGACCCTGGTTCTGCTGACGTGCTGTCCATGGAGTTAAAAGACTTCCACCATTGATCAGGCTGAAATGAATCGGTCGCCAAGCTGATGCTGAAGAATCAGATTTCCATTCTGCCCAGCGTCACGCCAGTGGCCCTCAGCCAGCCACGGCTTCTGCAAGATGGTCCAGCTCTGGGTGTACCCAGCGCCGGCATGGCCCGCATCTCCACCCTGGTCTCTCTGCTGGCACCGGCCCAACTCCACCGGGGCAGCAAAGCCTGCCGCCAGGAGAGCCTGGACGCGCTGCTGGCCTGGGGCAACAAGCCATCGGCACAGGCGGCGGAACGGCTGGCCCGTCAGCGCCAGCTCCCCCTCTGGCGCTGTGAAGACGGTTTTCTGCGCTCCCTGGGTCTGGGGGCCGACGGCCCACCCCTGTCGCTGGTGGTCGACGACCTGGGCATCTATTACGACGCGACGCGGCCGAGCCGGCTGGAGGCGTTGATCGCCGCCCCGATCGATGCCAACGCCCGGCAGCGGGCCCAGCAGTTGCAGCGGCTCTGGTGCCAGGAACGACTGAGCAAATACAACGGCGCGCGTGAATCGGTCCCCCCACGGGAGCCTTTTGTGCTGGTTGTGGATCAGACAGCCGGTGACCAATCGATCCGCAGCGGCCTGGCCGATGCCGAGAGTTTCCTCACCATGCTCGAGGCTGCCCGGCGCGACCATCCGCACTGCCGGATCGTGCTCAAGATTCATCCGGATGTGGTTCGAGGCCGCAAAAGGGGCCATTACCACGCCGCCCTGCGCCAGGATCCGGGCCTGGTGCTCTGCGCCGATGGCGGCCACCCGGCGGCACTGCTGCAGCAGGCCCGAGCCGTGTATGTGGTCACATCCCAGCTGGGCTTTGAAGCGCTGCTCTGGAATAAACCGGTGTACTGCTTCGGCATGCCCTTCTATGCCGGCTGGGGCCTTACCCGCGATGCCCTGCCGGCACCGGCACGGCGACTGCACGGCAGCGACCTGGAACGCTTGATCCATGCCGCACTGATCGACTACCCGGCTTATTTCGACCCCCATCACCAAAGCCGCTGCACGCCGGAGCGGCTGATGCGGCTGCTGGGTCTGCAGCAACGGCGACAGCGAGAGTTTCCGGACCGGCTGGAAGCCTTTGGCTTCAAGCCCTGGAAACAGCCGATCCTGCGTCGCTTTCTGAGCGGCAGCCAGGTGCGCTTCCGGCGGCGGCAAAGCCGACCCTCGCGGCGGGCCGAGGCGCTGGCGATCTGGGGCCGCGATGCGGGACAGGGCGTGAACCAGCAACGACACCAGCAGGAGCTCAGGCCGCTGCTGCGCGTTGAGGACGGCTTCGTGCGATCCGTGGGCCTGGGAGCCAATCTGATCACCCCACTCTCCTGGGTGATCGACCGGCGCGGCATCTACTACGACGCCGGCTCCACGTCCGATCTCGAACTGTATCTGGCCGAGCATGTGTTTACCGAGGCCGAGCGACGGCGGGGTGAGGCACTGCGCCGCCAGCTGATCAATGGCGCGATCACGAAATACAACCTGGCGGCGCCACCCTGGCGCCGCCCCGATCACGCCGCTCGCGTGGTGCTGGTGCCTGGCCAGGTGGAAAGTGACGCCTCGATCCGCTACGGCACTGGCGGATTGCGGACGAATCGCCAACTGCTGGAAGCGGTGCGAGCTGCCGAACCGGAGGCCTGGTTGATCTACAAACCACATCCCGACGTGGTTGCCGGGTTACGGCCAGGCAACTCGCGCGGCTTCGATCCCGATGGCTTCAGTGATGAGGTGGTGATTCATGCCGCGATCGGACAACTTTATGAAGCCGTCGATACCGTTCACGTCCTGACATCCCTGGCCGGTTTTGAAGCATTACTGCGCCAGCGGGACGTGCACACCTGGGGAATGCCTTTCTATGCGGGCTGGGGTCTCAGCCAGGATAGGATGCATTGTGAGCGCCGCGGGCGCCAGCTGCAGCTGGATGAACTTGTCTACGCCAGCCTGATCGCCTATCCTCGCTACATGAGTCGCAGGAGTGGGCTGTTCATTGAACCCGAAGAAGCCATCGATGAGCTCTGCCACTGGCGCCAAGAATCGGCAACCAGGTTGCAATGGTGGCAGCTGGTTTTTCGTCACTGGGGTCGAGCGCGAGAACGGTTCGGCGATCACACTCGCTAAGGAGACTCTGGAAAACTGGCAATTCGCCAACCAAGTCAGCTGAGAGTCATGGTCACATCAGGGTTCCATTGACCATGGCTCCGGTTTGCCAGAGTCTCCCTAACTGATCCAAGTCCCGTCGAGCCGAATCGCATGGCACCTTCTGTCCTCATCGAAGGCCCCGTGCTGCTGCTGATGGGGCCGATCGGCACCTTCTTTGCCAGGCTGGCTGAGCATCTGGAAAAGAGTGGCGTCCCAGTCTGGAAAGTCTCGTTTCCACTCCATGAGTTTGGATTTTCACGCCGCCAGCGCCTCTGCTATGGCGGGGCGATGGAGGAGTTCCAGAGCTTTCTGAGCGAACAGATCGAAGCCAGAGGTATCCGCCATCTGTTCATGTACGGCGACTTCATCGATCCCCACCGCCTGGCCATCGAACTGGTTCAGCGGCTCAATACCCAACCCGAACGGCATCACAAACTCGACGCCTGGGTGTTCGAACTGGGCTATATCCGCCCCAATTATGTGAGCCTGGAGCGGGAGCGCTGCAATGCCCGCTCGTCCCTGAATCGGCCAGTCGACTTTTACCAATCACTGCCGGCAGTGAATGCCTTCCCGCAGCGTTCCACTAAAACCGAGCTGCGCTGGCGCAAGTGCTGGAAAGCGCCCACATTCATTCAGCATGCATTCACCGACTATCCAATCATCAAGGGCCCACACAAGCTGCAACCCCGTCCTTCGTATCTGATCGCTCAACTGCGCGGACTGGTACGCAAGCATCTCTATCAGGTGACGGAGCGCACGAGTCGACGTCGACTTCAAGATGGGCGCCCCTATATTCTTGTGCCGCTTCAAGTCGCCAGCGATTCGCAGATCAGCCTGGGGTCTGACTATCAGGGGATGGAGCCCTTCATCGCCGAGCTGATTGCCTCGTTCGCAGCCCATGGTCGCCCCGGGGACCGACTCGCATTCAAACACCATCCCCGCGACCGGGGCTACAACCACTATGGCCGCCTGATTGATCGCCTCGCCAGAGCTCACGGAATCAGGGATCGAGTTCTCTATTTCCATGATGCGCCTCTGGGCCCGATCCTTAAAAGTGCCCGCGCCGTGGTGACGATCAACAGCACGGTCGGCCTGCAGGCTTTGTATCATGGCACCCCTACCAAAGTGCTGGGCCGCACCTTCTACAATCTGCCTGGCCTCAGCGATCAACAGCCGCTGGCAAGCTTCTGGCGCCATCCCCAGGGCCAGGATCGCGAGCTGTTTCAACGTTTTTACAACTATTTGATCGAAAGCACCCAAATCGGGGGCAACTTTGATGGCTATTTCCCATTCACCGATACATTCCAGATCGCTGCCGATCTGGCCAGCTTGCCCAGCCCGCGGATCCAGGCCCATGCCCTGCAAGTGGGGCTGCGCCTGCTGCTCCTGGGTCGTGGTTTTGTGATCTATTATCTGCAACTCCTGGCGCTGGCGCTGGGAGCTAAAGCCACAGCTCGACGGCTGCTGGAACAAGGCGCTCGCGATGCTCTCGCCGGCCTGGGGGTGCAGGTGCATCTGGAGGGGCAGTCGCTGGAACGGCGACAGGAGCGGCTCGACCAACCCCGGATCAGCATCGCCAACCATGGCCACCCGCTCGATGTGCTGCTGGTTCAAGGCTATTTTCGCCAATGCAGCATGACGACGGCGGCCCATCATCTGCGCTTGATCCTGCCTTTCTTTCGGCACAGCGCTCAGAATTACGGTCATATTCATCTCAACCACCTTTGCCCCATCTCCAGGCTGGGAGGTCTGCGGCGGCTGATGCGGATCATGCAGCACCAGGGCCGCCTCTTCCTGTTCCCCAGCGGTTCCCTGGTGACCCCGATCACCGAGCGGGTGTCCGGCAGCCTTTACCTGCTGGCACGCCGCAACCAAGCCCTGATCATTCCCTGGATTCTTGACTACAACGGCTTCCACGTCGATGAAGGCCGATTGCACTATCGCCCCCTCGCCCTGATGCGCGCCCGCCTGAGCGGCCCCGAGGCCACAATCCACGGCAGGCAAGGCGATCCGATCAACCCACTGGACTTCAGCGATGAGCAATCATTCTGTGATCACATCAGCCACTATTACCGGCAACAGTTGATTACCAGCAACAGTTAAATCCTGGCCTGAGTCGTTAACTGTTGCCGAGATGGCGATGGGCGCCTGGGCGCTCAGCGCGGCAGCGTCCACACCGGAGTCAGCGGCTCAATCAGAAAACGGCGAAGTTGGCGCCTGGACAGTTTCTGCAGATTGCAGTGCATCAGGATTTCGGTGATCTGGTTGAAATCCCGCGCCAGGGAGAGGCCCGCCACCCTGGCATGGGCAATCTGCATGTAGCGCCTCAGCAGCACGGGAACCCGGAAAGGCTCCTGGAAGTGCCGTTGCAACTGATGTTCCAGATCATGCAGAGACTGGGCTGACAGCCCATCGCCGGCAGCCGGCAAGGTGGTGAGGGGGTGTCGCGGCGGCGGAGTGGGCAGAGCATCGCGGAAGGGGGGGGTGAGCAGCGCTGCCAGAAACTGACAATTGAGCGGCTCCGCATGGGCGAAATGGTTGTAAGAGACCAACCCCAGCAGATGCTGATGCCCGGTAGCCAGCGGGATGCTGGCCATGGCCTGCAGCAGCATCATCAGCACAAGTCCACTGCGCTGATAGGGGGCAGCCACCAAGGTGCGACCGATCTCGACATAGGTCAGATCCTGGCGGCGGAGATGGGCGTCCAGACCGGGGTAGCAATGCTCCAGGTAGGAGCGGCTGCCATCCGAGCCGGAGTGCTGCCAGCCGGAGAGGGCCATGCGCAGGGATCCCGCCAGCGCCTGCCTGCGGTGATCCCAGACCAGCAGGTGCCAATAGTGATCATCGCGACCATCAAGATCGCTGTTTTTGGGGCCGTGCGGAGAGATGTGGCGATAGGTGTGCGCCCGCACCGAGCCCACCAAGGCGGCGACGGAACGGAATTGTTCTGGAGCCAGGAAATAGGCACGGAACGGCTCTGTTTCGAAACAGAGATTGGCCTTCAGGTCACTGGGCAGCCGAAAGGGCTCCAGATGGCGCATGTAAATCTGAAAAACGAAGCTTAACCCTAGGAGCAGGGAGTTTCCCCGTAGAATCAACCACTGCATTTCTCCACGTCCCTGGCGACCCTGTCCGGATCCCTGCTCCAGTTGTACGGGAGTCGGGTCGCCCTGCTTCACCAGGGCGGGGGTTCGACCGTGGACCACTTCCTGCGGGGTCCCCTGGAAGCCAGCGGGGCGAAGATCCTGCTGATCGATGCCGAGCAGCGGCCCAGTGCCCAGCTGCTGCAGGAGCTGGCCGACTGCAGGCTGATCGTGGCGGTGCGCTACCTGCCTCGCCCCTGGCTGGCGCCGCTGGCCCAGCTGCGCCGAGGCGGCGCCACCATCGCCTACCTGATGGACGACGATCTGCTCGACCCCAGGGTTCACAGCCTGCTGCCACGCCCCTACCGGCGGCGGCTGTGGGAGCGGGTGACGCGCCTGCATCGCCGCCTGCCGCAGCTGGTGGATCGCCTGTGGGTGACCAGCGAAGCGCTGGCCGGCAAATATGGCCATCTCGGGGCCGAGCTGCTGCCGCTGTCCCCCCATCCCGACCTGCTGAGCGAGCGGCCACGGCTGCAACTGGCCTACCTCGGCACGAGTGTGCATGAGGCGGAGTTCCTGTGGCTGCTGCCGCTGCTGGCGACGCTGCAGGATCGGCACCAGCACACCCATGTGGACCTGTTCGGCGACCTGGCGCTGAACCGCCGTTTTCGCCAGCTGCCGCGCACGCGCATCCTGCATCCGATGCGCTGGGACAACTATCTGGCCGAGACCGGCCACGGCCGCGTCGATATCCTGCTGACGCCGCTGCTGGCCATGCCGTTCAATGCGGCGAAGGCAGCCGTGAAAGTGATCGATGCCGCCCGCTGCGGCGCCGCCGGCCTCTACTCCGACCGGGCGCCGTACCGGGGCTTTGTGCGCCACGGTGTCGACGGGCTGCTGCTCGACGACGAGCCAGGCAGCTGGCTGGCGGCGATCGAGCGGCTGATCGCCGATCCGGAGGAGCGAGGGCGACTGGCGGCGGCCGGGCGGCGGCGCGCCCTGCAGCTGAGCCGCAACGCCGGCGACCAGCTGGATCCGGACAGCTCGGACGCTGGGGAACCTCCCATAAGCTCGTGACCCCACCGACGAAGCGTGCGATGCCGGCCTCCCCTCTGCGCCTGCCGTGGCGGTCCGGCCGATGGCTGGGGCCACTGGCTGGAGGCTGGCTGGTGACGCTGCTGCTGGCAGCGACTGCGCCGGTCGCGGCCCAGCAGGGGCGCATGGCCTGGTCCCAGGCTGCTGCGCCCGAACCGGTGCGCTATCGGCTCGGCCCGGGCGATCACCTGAAGATGACCGTCTTCAAGATGGAGGGATACGAAACCACTGCCGAGGTGATGAGCGATGGCTCACTCAACCTGCCCCGACTCGGCTCGGTGCCGGTCTGGGGGCTGACGATGGATGAGGCCCGCAGCCGCATCACCCGTGGCTACGCGGCGATCCTGCGGCGCCCGATCGTGTATCTCGACCTGCTGCAGGCCCGGCCCGTACGCATCTCCGTCAGCGGCGAAGTGCAGCGGCCCGGTCTGTACAGCCTCGGCCAGGGCGGCACGAACCAGCTGGCCAGCAGTGGCACCGGGGCCACGGCCACCGCCATCCAGAGCGCCGGCTGGCCGACGCTGGTGGATGCGGTCCAACGGGCCGGTGGCCTGACGGCCTATGGCGATCTGCGCCGGGTGACGATCCAGCGGCGCAGCGGTGCGGCGGGCTCGGCGGTGCTGAGCAGGCACTACGACTTCCTGAAGGTGCTGGAAACAGGCGGCCCGATCGACAATCCGTTGCTGTACGACGGCGACAGCGTGTTGATCCCGAAGGCGGCAGAACTCAGCCAGGCGGAACTGCTCAAAGTCGCCTCCTCGACCTTTGCGCCCGAGACGATCAGCGTCAATGTGGTGGGTGAGGTGGAGCGGCCTGGAGCCCAGGCGATCAAGGCGAACAGCCCCCTGTCCCAGGCCCTGCTTGCAGCCGGCGGTCTGACCCGGCGGGCCAGCGCCAGCAACGTGCGACTGCTGCGGCTGGAGCCGAACGGCACGATCCGCCAGGCCAGCGTCGCCTACAACCCCACCGCAGCGATGGGCGGCAGCGAGAACCCAGCGCTGCAGCAGGGTGACGTGGTGATCGTGGACCGCCATGGCTGGGCCAAGGCCAATGACAGTTTGCGTTCGGCGGTGGAGCCGATCGCGCCGCTGGTCAATGCCGGCTCCCTGTTCCGGCTGCTGGGCTTGCCCTTCTGAGCCGAGAATGGGAGCTGGTCCAACACGACTCGCCTAGGGTCAAAGATACATTTTTTATTCGCAAGACGATGCTGACAATTTTCAAGCGTCGGCGTCAGAAGATCAGCCACCGCGGCGGAGTTGACGCGATCACACCGGGCTTGATCTCGGGCTGGGTGTACGCGCCCACGGTGCCGTTGACGGATGTGCGGCTGCTGCAAGGACCCCATTTGCTGGCTCAGGCGGTCATCGACCAGCCCCGACCCGATGTCGCTGAGCTGCTTGGGGTACCGGGCAACTTCGGGTTTCAGCTGTTGGTGAGTGGGGAGCTGCCGGCAGCGATGGGCGACCAGGTCCCCCAGATCCTGGCCAGCTCCGCCGATGGCAGGGTGCGGGTGGAGCTGCAGCATCTGCCGGCGCGGGCCCAGACCGCCCAGCGGCTGCAGCAGGCCCTGGCTGCGGAGGTGCGCGGTGCCATGGGTCATTTTGATGGGCTGAGCCCTGACGGGCAGGCGCTGCAAGGCTGGGGCTACCGGCGGGGGCCGACGGGCCAGGAACCGCTGCAGGTGTGGTTGCAGCTGCAGGGGCAGCCGGCCCTGGCCGTGCGCTGTGACCAGTACCGGCCGGGCATGGCGGCCCAGGGCCATCCGGAGGGCTGCGGTTTCCGGGTGCCGCTGGCTGGGTTGCCCTTCAGCTGGGCCGGGCAGGCGGTGCGGCTGAGTTTTGATGCCGCAGGCCAGATCCCGCTGCCTGGAGCGGCAAGCTGCAGCATCCCCGGCCTGACGCCGGCTGGGACCGTCCTGAAGCATCCCGTCTCGGGCTCGCCCTACGCGGCACGCCTCAGCGAGACCCCCAAGGAGCTGCAGCAGAGCTGGCAGGCCGTGGAGCAGTTCCGTCAGTTTCTGGACGGCCTCGAAGCCCAGATCAGCCGGGCTGAAGCACTGCAAGACAGCAAGCGGAACCAGGCCCTGCAAGCGGCTCAGCGGCCCCAGCGCAAGCGTGACCAGCTGCGGCGGCTGCTGGGGGGCGGCAGCTGAGGCTCAGGCCTGACTGACGGACACATCTCATCCGAGAGGGTCATGCGACAGCCAGCAGCTGGGACGGGTGTGGCCGTGGTGGCAGGTCAATCCGCGTGAACCAGGGCTGCTTTTGGCGCCGCTGCACGCCGCGGC
>JBAPUA010000118.1:0-36756 GCA_049282435.1 Cyanobium sp.
GGCGTTGTGCTGCTGGGCCTGGCGGTTTTTGCCCTCGGCGGCCTGGGATATAAGGGCTTTCAGGCCAGCGGCCTTCAGGGCTTCGGGCCGGGCATTGCCGCCTCGGCGATCCTGATGCTGATCGTGGTGGGCTGGACCAGCAGCTATCTGCTGAGGGTCGTCACCGGCAAGATGACCTACATGCAGCAGAGGCGTCAGTACCGCAGCGCCTACGACGCGATCACCGACGAGGCCCTGCAAGCCAAGTTCGACGCCCTCAGCCCCGAAGAACAGGCACGGCTGCTGGCCGAGGTGGGGCAGATCCAGGCGGACGCCGACCTGTGATCCAGGTGCTGCGGCCAACGCCCCGCAACCCTGACCTGAGCGGAAGCGCCTGCCCCGTAGGCTCTCAGCTAACGCCAGCCTTTCCGCGCCGATGAGCGCCGCCGACCCGAGCACCACCGCCACGGACGCCACCGCGATCGAACGACGCTTTGCGGCGCTCAAGCAGGCCGGCCGCTGCGCGCTGATGCCGTTCCTGATGGCCGGAGACGCCGACCTCAGCATCACCCGGGCCACCCTGCTGGCGCTGCAGGAGGCGGGCGCCGATCTGATCGAGCTGGGCATTCCTTACAGCGATCCCCTGGCCGATGGGCCGGTGATCCAGGCTGCGGCCAGCCGGGCCCTGGCAGCCGGCACCACCCCAGGCTCGGTGCTGAGCATGTTGGGAAGCCTGGCGGGCGAGCTCTCGATCCCAGTAGTGCTGTTCACCTACAGCAATCCCCTGCTCAATCGCGGCATGGAGGCGTTCTGTCGCGATGCGGCAGCAGCGGGAGCGGCCGGCCTGGTGGTGCCGGATCTGCCCCTGGAGGAAGCGGAGAAACTGTCGCTGATCGCTGCCGCTGCCGGCCTGGATCTGATCCTGCTGGTGGCCCCCACCACGCCGGTGGCGCGCATGGCCCGCATCCACGCCACCAGCCGTGGCTTCACCTATCTGGTCAGTGTCACCGGCGTCACCGGCGTGCGCACCAACCTGGAATCGCGGGTGGAGCCCCTGGTGCGGCAACTCAAACAGCAGGGCTCAACCCCCGTGGCCGTGGGCTTCGGCATCTCGGGGCCTCAGCAGGCCCGCCAGGTGCGCGACTGGGGAGCGGACGGAGCCATTGTCGGCAGCGCCCTAGTCCAGGTGATGGCCCAGGCCCACCAGGCGGGCGCGTCCGTGGCCGCGGCCGCCGCAAGCTTCTGCGCCGAACTGCGCAGCGCCCTCGACTCCTGAATCAAGGCGCGGATCGGGGTCGGCGCTGCGGATCGGTACCACCGCAACTTCGGATCAGGCCCGATAGGCGGGCCCGCAGGCCGTCAGCAACGTGAGCAGCCCCAGAGGCAGCCAGCGCAGGAGCAAAGCCATGACATTGACGCAACCATCCCCATCATGAAGTGCTTCTGCCCGTCCAGCACTCCCCGGTAGACGCAGGGTGGGGCCGCGGGTCACTATGACCACAGGATCAGTTCTGCCCGATGAGCGACACCTTCGATCGCGATCGACTCGATCGCCACGAACTCGACCAGCTGGTGGCCTTCCTGGGCCGCATTCAGCAGGAACCGCCCCTGCGTGACCAGCTCAACCTGGTGCAGACCGCCATTGAAGTCAGCGACATCGCCAAGGCCGCGGGACATCCGTTCCAGGCCGAGACCCTGATCCGCGTTTTCGAGCACTGCAACGAACAGCCGTACGCCCGTGAAGGACTGATGGACGAAAAGCTGATCCGCGTCTTTCTGCGGCGCGATTCCTTCCTCTGATCCGCTCGGTCCGGCTTCCCACCATGAAATTCGTCCTCTGGGGCACCTACTGCGACAACGCCATCGACAAGCGCGGCCCGTATCGGCAGGAGCACCTGGACGGGCTTCAGCGCCAGAAAGATGACGGCCAGCTGCTCAGCCTCGGCCCCACCGAAGGCAGCAGCCACGTCTTCGGGATCTACGAGGCCGACAGCCAGGAACAGGTGGAGGCCTTACTCCACAACGACATCTACTGGCGCGAGGGCATCTGGACCGAAATCCACGTCTATCCGTGGATCCAGGTTTTCTGAGCGGCGGCTCAACACCCCATCAGCAACTCCGCTGACGGGGCTCGCGCCCAGCCCATCACCAGGTGTGCTGGCCGGAGCCGGTGCGGCGGTTTAGCTGCGATCCAACCGCTCGATTCGGCGGCGGACATCAAAAAGGGAGTGGGATGAACCCACTCCCTCCGCAACAATCGTTACGACTGCAGCCGTCCCGATCGGCCTGGGATCACCAGAGGCCGCGCACCGGGGGAGCGGGCTCAGGAGCTGGAGCCGGAGCCGGCTCAACGTAGGGGGCGGGAGCCGGGGCCGGAGCCGGCTCCACCATAGCCACGGCGGGCTTGGCGAAGCGATAGCGGAAGCCGAGCTTGCCACCCCAGTTGTTGAATTGACCGAAGTGAACGTCGCTGTCGGTGTCGTGACCGGAAACACCCTGGTAGACGCCTTCGGCGTAGATGTCCCAGTTGTAGCTCAAGGCATAGGAGATACCCGCCTTGGCCTGCCAGCCGAAGCCGCCATAGCTGAGATCGCCATAGCGTTGGTTCTCAATCTTGAAGCTGGGTGTGCTGAGGTTGGAATAGCCAATGCCACCACCGATATAAGGTGACCAGCGGCCGAAGGGGAAGTCGACATAGGCGCTGGCGAACACGTCGTTCTTGTTGATGGCCCCGCTGACATTGCTGGTGCTGAAGTCAAGGCCGTTGTAGTTGACACTCAGGTCATTGAGGCTGGCTCGGTTATAGGAATAGGTGAGTTCGGTGCGGATGGCCCCGAAGTCGTAACCGATACCAGTGTCGAGGGCGAATCCACCGCCATAGGAGGTGTCGACCGGAATGCTGACGTTGTCAGGGCCGAAACCCACGCGGGTCGTGCGGTTCTGGGGGGCAGAAGCACCGGCACCGAGGGTGAAATACCAGCCCTGGGCCTGCTCAAAGCCACCGGTTCCCACGTCGCCCACTAGGGGCACGTAGGTCTGGGCGATGTCCAGAGGCTGGGCAGGGGCGGTCTGGGGGGCATCAAAACGCAGCTGTTCGGCGCCGGACCGGGGGGAAGCCAGGCCAGGGGCGGCCACGAGAGCGCTTATGGCAGCCGCTCCGGTCCCGCGCAAGGCGAGATTCCTGAAGTTGATGGACATCGGACTTTGATCTCACACTTTCATCTGTTTAGATACTGTTGCCTTTGCAACTGCTCACGAATGGACAGTGACGGCGGTGTCACAGTTTTCGTCCATTGTTGATGATGTGCTAAAGGGCCAAATCCAGGTGATGAGGTGGGTGGGCCGTTCCTTCAGCTGGACGGCCAGTCAGCCTGGGCCTGGGACCAGACCCATTGCGCCACCGCCTCGGCGCCATCCTCGCCCAGAAATCTGGCGTAGCCGGACATCTGGCCGATCCCGTCAGCGGCAACCCGGGCGATGGCCTCAGGACTGGCCAGCTGCTGGCGCTCCAGCGCCGCCATTTTCAGGGTTCTGCCGCGCCGCTGAATGTTGCCGCCTCCGACATGGCAACCTGCACAGTGCGCAGAGAAGAGTTCCTGCCCCCGCTCCGGCCCCGCAGCCAGCGTGTTCGCGCTGCGGACGGCCTCCATCGCCGCTGCCGCGACGGGCCAGGGCCGGCCGAGCGGCAACAGCAGCAGCACCGAAACCACCAGGCCGGCGAGCAACTTCACAAGACGCGGCACAGGCCCGGTGCGAGGAGCGCCCCCATCCTTGCGGCTCCAACGCAGAATGGGGCCAGCCCACGATGTCGGCGCCGGTGATCCGTCGACTGACGGCCGCAGATGAGCCCCAGCTGATCGCCGTCTATCGCGATGCCGTGCTCAGCCAGGCAAAGGACTTCTACGGGCCGGCCCAGATCGACGCCTGGGCCCACCATGCCGAACGCCATCCCGACGTGCTGGACGCCCTGCGGCGGGGCTACGGACTGGTCAGCTGCGACAAGGCCGATGCCGGGGTGGTCGAGGCCTTCGCCCTGCTCGATCCGATCGATCGCCTGTCCCTGCTCTACTGCCGCGGCCGCTCCTGCCGGCAGGGCCGGGGCCGCCAGCTGGTGGAGGCCCTGGAAGGCGAGGCCCGGCGCCGGCACTGCCCCAGGCTGCGCACCGAGGCCAGTCAGCTCTCCAGGCCCCTGTTGCTGCGACTGGGCTGGCAGATTGAAACCGAGGAGCAGCTGATCTTTGCCGGCCAACCCTTCCGGCGCTGGCGGATGATCAAGGTCCTTCCCTGAATCCCGAGATCGCGGCCATGGCCGAGGCCCAGTTGCAGGCTTTTCTGGAGAAGGTGCGGCAACTCAACGCCTTCGTCGCCCGCAGCGAAGCGGATCCCCAGCTGCGCGCTGCCCTCAGGGACTGCAGTCATCACCAGGAGGTGGTGACGCTGGCCCGGCAGCAGGGATTCGAGATCGGCCGGCGCTGGGGCGAAACAGCGCTCATGCCCGGCGGTGACGCCAACCTGCTGGGCAGCCCTTGCCCGGAGCAGGGGGACGAGCGCATCGAGCTGCTGATCGAAACCCCCAACCTCCGGCTGGAGCACATCCATTCCTGCCGGGCCTCAAGCCCTGGCGGGTTCTGGTACGACCAACCCCTGCAGGAATGGGTGACGATCCTGCAGGGGAGTGCCCAGATCCGCTTCGACGATGAGGCGGGCCCGCGGGAGCTCAACCGCGGCGACAGCCTGTTGATCAGTGCCCATCGCCGTCATCGGGTCGAGCGGACGGATCCCCACCCTGGGACGATCTGGCTGGCTCTGTTCTGGTCTCCGGGCTGAGGCGGGCCGAATGGCGCACCAGCCAGTAGGCCGTGGCCAGGCACAGCACCGCGATACCGAGGCCCAGCAGCAGCAGGGGTTTGTTCTCGGAGCCGGGGGGCAGGACGATCACCTTGCGTCCCACGGCCGTCATCGCCGTGAGCAACACCAGATCGATCTGCACCACCCGGCGGCGCAGGTAAGACGTGATGTTCTGCAGCACCTCCAGGCCGATCAGCAGGGTGAGCAGATCGCCCAGCAGGCGGATCAGGGGCTCACCGATCCAGGTGGTGCGGTGCTGCAGCAGATCGAGGGCCAGCACGAAGACCAGCTGGATGGCCGCCACCACCATCACCAGCAGCAGGCAGCCCGCCAGGACCTTGGCGAGCTGACGCTCAGCCCGATCGACCACACCCAGGTAAGCGCTGTCGCTACGCAGACGCTTCAGCCAGCTCATCAGTTTTTGAAGGGCTGATAGGAGGGCTTGGCGGGGGTGTCCGAAGGCGAGTTTTCGATCTTGGTGTCACAGGTGACCGAGCCGTCGGCCGCGGTGACGCAGTTGGTGGGCTTGATTTTGGTGGCGGGGCCGACGTTGCTGCCCGGCTTGAGCATGAAGCTCTCCACCTGGGCCATGGCCGGCTGTCCCAGACAGGCCAGCGTGAATCCGACCGCCAGCAGCAGGCCGGTCCGGCCGCAGCCGACACCCAGGCCGCGGCGTGGACGTCTCCAGGAGGCGGACAGCCAGGGGGAACAGGCGCTGGTCACGGTGCGGCTTAGTGGGATGACCCTTCCACTCTGGCGGCTGGGCGCTAGGCCTGCTGGTGGCGGATCTCCTCCAGCAGCAGATCCAGCTGACCGAGGGACTCATCGAAGTCGGGGTGGGAGTCGTCGCTCTCCAGGCCCTGATCCTCTCCCTGCCACATCTGCTCGATGCCGCAGAGCCTGGCCGCCAGGCCGCTCAGGCCCTCCTGGACCAGGGTGCGCTCCAGCTCCTCGATCAGGACCGGCATCCGGATTGAAGGCGCCCTCAGGGCACGACGCAGATCGGCCTGGGTGCGGCCGGTGTGACGCAGCCAGTCCTTGAGAAAGGTCTGAAGGTCATCGATCTGGTCAGCACTGAGGGTGGACATCACCGGGGAACGATGCAGCGGACAGCCATCAACGGTTCCCAGGGAACCAGAGGTCCAGTCTGCGCTGTGCTCGCTCCCGGATTTCAGGGGTCAGATGGCGGGTGCAGAGCCCCAGCAGGGCCGTGATCGCCACCAGGTCATCGCTGAAGCCGGCTGCCGGAATGAAATCCGGGATCAGATCAAGGGGCAGCACCAGATAGGTGAGGGCCGCGAGCACGGTGAGACGGGCCTGATGGGGGGTCTTCCCATCGATCAGCATCTCAAAGCATTCGAGCGCCGGGCGGGCAAGCGTGCGGCCGGCACGACGCAGGAGCCTGGCCAGCAGCGCCTCATCGACGACGGTGGCCTCGACCCCAACGGCGGAGCGCAGAGGCTGGGCGGCAGGGCCCGCAGCTTGGCCAGCGGACATCGGCGTGCTCCTGGGTGGGTGGAGTCCCGATTAGGGACGACTGAACCAGTCTGGGAGTGATCAGCGCCTCTGAGAAGGGCCGATTGCCCCCATCGAAGGTGAGGGCAACCGGCCGCCTGGACCCCGCCCTCCGCCCCCGATTTCAGGCGTCGACCAGGCCGCTCTCCAGACCCGCCTTGCGCAACTTGCGCAGGGCACGCTGCACCACCTGACGGCAGTACTCGCGGCTGCACTCAAGCTGCCGCGCCACCTCCGCCAGGGTGCGCCATTCGTGACTGCCATCCAGGCCGAAGCGCAACATCACCACCGTGCGCTCCTTCGGGGTGAGATTGGCGCGCTCCAGCAGGGTCCAGACCGAAGCGGAGCGCTCGGCCAGCTCGGCCCGCTCCATCGGCGGCATCTCCTCGCTGGGAAGTAGGTCGACCAGCTCGGAGGGATCCGATTTGGAGCGCACGGACCCCTGCAGGCTGACGGTGATGCTGCGCAGTTCACAGCCGAGCAGCTCCTCCACCTCCCCCGGGGGCAGGCCCAGGGCCTGGGCGAGTTCGGCGGTGCTGGGGGCCTGGCCATGGGCCTGCAGATGGCGAGCTTTGGCCGCCCGCAGACGGGTGAGCTTTTCGTTGATGTTCACCGGAATCCGAATCGTGCGGCTCTGGGTGGAGAGGGCACGATTGAGACCCTGACGAATCCACCAGTAGGCATAAGTACTGAAGCGATGGCCCCGGGTTGGGTCAAATTTTTCGACGGCGCGGGTCAGGCCGATCGTGCCTTCCTGGATCAGATCCAGCAGATCCAGACCCTTGCCTTGATAGCGCTTGGCAAGGTTGACCACCAGCCGCAGATTGGCAGTGATCATCTGTTGTTTAGCCCGCTCGCCATTGCGCAGGGTGCGGCGCTCCAGATCGTCATAAACACAGGCATCGCCAAGGCCACCCGCCAGGCTGCAGCGTTCCTGCAGGGCCACCATCGCCTGAACTTTGCGGCCGAGAGTCAGTTCCTGCTCGGGGGTCAGTAGTTGATGTCGACCGATTTCGCCGAGAAAGGCACTCAGGGAACTTGCCATGGATCGGCCAACAGCTTTTCATTGAACCTAGGGTTGTTTCCCGCCTTCAGATGAACCCACGGAAAGGCTTCAGACTTCACTTTCATTCCCGATTTGCTCAGCCCCAACCTCTGTTGGACCTGGTTAGGGGGTCTGGAGTCCGCAAATCCCGATCAACCTGCCATTGCCAAGCCGCAGGCGTCTCTGCGGTGGGGCCGGGAGGTTACCTTATTTTCTGTTGATCGCAGTTCTCCATGGCCGGCATCGCCGCCCTGACCGCCGCCATCCCCTCGGGGATCCTGCCCAGCGCCGGCGTCGCCTACGCCCACTACCTGAGCTTCATGGTCTGCTTTGGCGCCCTGGTCCTGGAGCGGCGGTTGATTCAGCCCAACCCGAACCGGCAGGACGCCATCTTGATGGTGATCACCGACGTGGTCTACGGAATCGCCGCCTTGACCTTGCTGCTGAGCGGCATCGGTCGAGTGCTGCACTTCGGCCAGGGCACCAGTTTTTACACCGAAAATCCGCTGTTCTGGTGGAAGGTCGGCACCTATCTCGCCGTCGGGGGCCTCTCCCTCTACCCCACGGTGACCTACATCCTCTGGGCCATCCCCCTGCGCAAAGGCGAACTGCCCAAGGTGAGTGAGGCCCTGGCCAACCGCCTGCGCTGGATCCTCAACATCGAGCTGGTCGGCTTCGCCACCATTCCCTTCCTGGCCACCCTGATGGCCCGAGGCGTGGGCCTGCCCGGCTGATGCCGAGCTTGGGGTCGGTCGGGAGCCCGGCCGGCCTGCAGCTGCTGGCGGTGGGGATGGCCCTGCTGCCAGCCTTTCTCGACCTGCGGCAAGCCATCGAGAGCCCGGGGTCCGCGGCGATTCAGCCAACAGCGGTCCCTACCGGCGCCAACCATCAAGCCCCTGTTCAGCAAGCCGGCGGAGCTCGCCCGCCAGCGCCCCACAACCAGCTCTCAGCGGACCTGCAGCTGTTGCGAGCCGCAGGCGGCCTGCTGATCAGCACCGCCGCCGCTGCCGGCGCAGGCGAACAGCAGCCCCGCCCCGCCACCGGGCTGGACAGCGGATCCTGCAGCCCGGCCAGCGCCAGCCGGCCGCTGCTGCTGCCCGCCGGTCCCTTGCTGCAACCGGCCGGGGTCCCCGCCGCGATCGCCCCTGCGAGCACGGATTACCGCCAGAGCCTGAGCACCACCGCGCTCGGCTGGCCACGACTGCAGCGCTGGTGCGTCTGGCTGGAGCCCGTGAGCGCGGCCGGCCCCGCCGCCTCGGGGGAGCAGCGCTGGTGGCAGGCCAGCGAGCAGGCCCTGCGGCGCTGGCAGCTGGTGCTGCCGATCGAACAGGTGGACGATCCCGCCGCGGCCCAGATCCGCATCCTGCGGCGCCGTCCCCGCCGCCAGCCCGGCCCCGATGGACGGCTGCGGGCCAGCCATGGGCGAGCCAGCCTGCAGCTGCTGGAGGTGACCCGCTCCGGCCGCAGCCGGCCGGAGCCGAGCGTGGAGGTGCTGATCAGCCCGGACCAGCGCCCCCTGGCCATCGAGGCCACCGCCCTGCACGAACTCGGCCATGCCTTCGGGCTCTGGGGCCACAGCGAACGGGCCGAGGACGCCATGGCCGCCGTGCCTGGAGCGGCGCCGGTGCTGGAGCTGAGCCCGCGGGATCAGGCGACGCTGCGATGGCTGTACGCCCAGCCGACGCGTTTCGGAGCACCTCCGTCAGCTGATCAAACGCGGGGTCCAGGGGGGCTGCCGACGCCTGGATTCTGAGCACTTCATGCGGGGCGACCCAGTCGCTGAATCTGAGGAAGGAGCGGTCCGATCACGGTGATCGCCCCCGCTCAGGGGCGGGCGAAGCGGCGCAGGGGCGCCACCAGCAGGGCCAGCAGAAACCCGAGCAGCTGCACCACGACCACACTCGGGCCGGATGGCAGATCCAGGGCCCCTGAGGCCAGAAGGCCGACCACCGCACAGCTCGCCCCCAGCAGGGCCGCCACCAGCACGTAGGTGCCGAACCCGCGGCTGACCAACCGGGAGGCGCAGGCGGGAATGACCACGAAGGCACTGATCAGCAGCACCCCGACCGCCTTGATCGAAATCGCCACCACCACCGCCAGCACGACGATGAACATCAGGCGATGCCAGCCGGCCGCCACCCCGCGAGAGATGGCCAGGGGCTCATCGATCGTCAGCAGAATCTGGCTGCGACGGGAGAGCAGCAGATAACCGCCGGCTCCGAGCAACAGCAGCAGGATCACGCCCAGATCCAGCCAGGACACGCCGAGGATGTCGCCGAACAGCAGTTGCTGGATGCCGCCCTTGTAGCTGCGCACCCGGCTGAGCAGCAGCACCGCCAGCGCCAGCGACGAGGAATAGACGATGTTGAGCAGGGCGTCGGTGGGCAGCTGGCTGCGGCCGGCCAGATGGTTGACCCCCAGAGCGAATAGCACCGCGAAGGGGATCAGCACCAGGGTGGGGTTCAGCCCCAGCAGGATGCCGAGGCTGATGCCGAGCAGGGCGGAGTGGCCCAGGGCATCGCTGAAGAACGACAGCTGCCGCAGGACCGCGAAACTGCCGAGCACGCCGCCCAGCAGACCGGTGAGCAGTCCGGCCAGCAGGGCCCGCTGCATGAACGGCAGGGCCAGCAGCTGGATCAGGCTGGCTGGATCGAACGCGGAATCGGGCATCAGCTCCTGCTGGCGCCGGGATGGTGCCCCGATGGTCCGGAATGGTGATGGTGATAAGGCACCCAGCCGCGGCCGTAGAGCCGCTCCAGCTGGACAGGGCTGAGGGCGTGATCGGGGCTGCCGGAGCAGCGCAGGCTGCGGTTGAGGCAGAGCACACCGCTGCAGGTGCGGCGCACCATCTCCAGGTCGTGGGAGACCTGCAGGATCGTCCAGCCCTCACTGCGGCGCAGGTCGAACAGCAGGCCATGGAACTGCTCGGCCGCCTGGGCATCGAGGCCGGCCTGGGCCTCATCGAGCACCAGCAGCCGCCGGGGCCGCACGACGCAGAAGGCCAGCAGAACGCGTTTGAGCTGGCCGGTGGAGAGGTCGCTGACCAGCCGCTCCGCCAGATCCTCACCACCGACCTTGGCCAGGGCCACCGCCACGGCGGCACGCCGCGCCCGGCGCCCCCGCCAGGGCAGGCTCAGCCCGGCCCGCTCCCAGCCCAGACCCACGAACTCGGCCACGCTGAGCGGAAAGCGGCCGTGCAGGGCGATGGTCTGGGGCAGATAGGCCACCTGATCGCGCACGGTCGCCGGTAGCTGGCCCCGGGCACCGAGGGCGTGGCCCAGCAGCCGCACCTGGCCGCCGCGGCGGGGCAGGACCCCGAGGATCGCCTGCACCAGGGTGCTCTTGCCGGCACCATTGGGGCCCACTAGGGCCGTATCCGATTCGGCCTCCAGGCTGAAACTGACGTCGTCCACCACCGCGCTGCCCTGCCGGCAGACGGTGAGGTGGCTGACTTCGAGAATCATTTCCGCCATCGATTCACCCTACCGAGGGATGGCGTGGCGTCAGCCCCTGACGCTCGGCCGGCACGGGAGGCACGGACTCGGCGCCCGCGGCGCCGGTGCTGGCCCCCTTCATCGGCCCAGGGCCTGCAGCAATCGCTGGCCATTGCGGCGCATGCTGCCCAGGTAGAAGGACGCCGACAGGTCGGGATCGGCGGGGGCGATCTCGATCGGATCGAAACTCGCCAGGGGCAGGCCCAGGTCCCCGGCCAGGGCGACGAACGCCCTGTTGCTGGCAGCCTGGGGTTCGCTGATCAGGGCCCGGACTCCGCTCTGCCGGGCCCGCTGGCTGAAGCGCTGCAGATCGGCGGCCGAGGGGCTCTGTTCGGGATCGTCGACGAGGGCCTCACTCCGCAGCCGGTAGCGCTGGGCGAAGTAGGGGGCGATGGCGTGGAACACCAGCAGGGACCGGCCGGCCAGCGGGGCGAACTGGCGCTCCAAGTCCCGATCGAGGCGATCGAGCTCCGCCAGCAGGGCGGCGGCATTGGCGCGATAGCGGGAGCGGCAGTCGGGATCGGCGGCGATCAGTCCGTCTCGAATCGTGGCCACCTGCTGGGCCGCCCGGCGGGGATCGAGCCAGATGTGGGGATTGAGGGGGCCGTGCTGGCCAGGGCCGTGCTGGTCGGCGTGGTCAGCGTGGACGGCATGGTCAGCGTGGACGGCCGCAGGGGCGGAATTGGCAATCGGGACGACACCGCGGCTGCTGTCGATCTGCCGCAAGCGACGGTTGCCTGAGGCTGCGACGAGCTTGTCGAGATGGCTCTCGAGCCCGAGTCCATTGATCACCAGCACATCGGCCTGGCTCAACCGGGCCAGATCCGCCGGCGAGGCCTGCCAGTCGTGGGGGCCGACATTGGCCGGGACCAGCGAGTCCACCCGGGCACAGCCGGCGGCCACCGTCCGGGTGAACAGGGTGACCGGCAACACACTGGCGATCACCTTCAGCGGCCGCTGGCCGGGGGCCCCGACCGGGGGGGCGGCCGGGGGGGCGGCAACGCAACCCACCAGGGGCAGCAAGGCCAGCAGCGGCAGGAGCAGCTGCCGGAACAGAAGCCGCCGACGCGACCTGCCGCGACAGGCTGGCGCCAGCGGCGCCGGGGCAGCGAATGGCTTGGAGCCCGCCACCAAACTCGCCCGTGCACCTGCCGGGAGGGTCTGGCCGGCAGGGCCCTGGCGCAGGGAGCCTGGCGCCGCTGAGCGTGGCCGCAGAGGACCTGTCCCGGCTGCTCCCGTCGGCGCCGGACTGGTCGGGACCGGACTGGTCGGGGCCGGACTGACCTGGGCCGGACTGACCGGGGCCGACCTGCCAGGCATGCGCATCGACACGAGCAAAACAAGAATGATTCTCATTTTAAGGGCTGGTGGCCGGAGGTGCCCGTCACCGGCTGCCACGCCGGACCAGGGTTGATCTGCATACGATCCCCGCCAGTCCATCTGCCAGCCAGCATGCGTATCGCCGTGACAGGCGCCTGGGGCGAGACCGGCTGGCGCGGGGTCCCGGAAGCCCTGGGCCGGGGCCTGGCGGTGACTGCGATCCTGCGCCCCCGATCCGAAGCCCCGGAGGAGCTCTCGGGAGCCCGGGTGGAGCGCCTGGAGCTCGCCGACACAGCCGCCTTGCAAGGGCCCTGCAGGGTTGCGAGTCCCTGGTGATTGCCACCGGCCCCCGCCCGCCAATCGCTCTGCTGGGTCCCCTGATGGTGGATGCCCTGGCGCTTCGTCCCCAGCTGCGGGCGGCCAGGGCCGCCGGTGTCAGGCGGGTCGTTCTGGTGAGCTCCCTCTGCAGCGGCCGGCTGCTGCATCCGCCCAACCGCTTCGGCCTGATCCTGGTCTGGAAGGGAGTGGGCGAGCGACTGCTGACCGCAAGCGGCCTCGACTGAACTGTGATCAGGCCCGGCGGCCTCAGGGAGAGCGAGGCGGGACTGGAGCAGGAGGGGATCGTCTTCAGCGGCCCCGATCAGCAGGACAGCGACAGCATTCCCCGCCGGCTGGTGGCCCGGGTCTGCCTGGATGCCCTGCAATCCGCCGCCGCGATCGGCCTCATCATCGAGATCAGCAGCCACCGCCAGCAGCAGCAGCCAGCAGCCGCCCGGGGCCCGGGCGGACTGGCTGCCGAGCTGACTCAGCCTGCCGATAATCTCTCGGCCGCCGCCGCCGCCCCGATGCGCAGGATCCCGGTTGTGCAGGGGGTTTCGCTGCTGGTCGTCGCCGTCGCCGGCAGCCTGGCCGTGCACTGGCTCGCCAGCCCCGTCAATCAGGGGCACCGCTCCCGTCCCCGCGCGAGCGCAAGCGAGCCGGGCAGCACCACGCCGCGCTCCCCGGCCTCAGCAGGCCCGAACGCAGCCCAGGCAGAGGCGATCGACCCCAGCCTGCCCGTTTACATCGGCCCCACCCGGCGCCTCGTCGCCCAGGCCATCGACGACACGGCGGCCTCGGCGATGAACCAGGCCCTGATCGGCCTGGCCCGCCGCTTCCTGGGCAAGCCCCGCAGTGCCTTCTCCCTGGATCAGCGCCCGGCGGAACGGCTGCTGCTGGATCTCGATCCCGTCGACCAGCTCCGGTTCGTCGAGCAGTTGGTGGCGCTGGTGAACAGCCGCCAGGTGGCAACCCGCACCGAGGCGGTGGACCGCTTCAGTGATCACGTGCGGCAGCTGCGCTACGAGGGCGGGGAGGTGGCCTACTGCCGGCGCCATCACGACTTCAGTCGCTGGGCGCAGGCGGCCGAACGGCGGGGCTATCTGGTCAACCTCACCCCGTTCCTGCCCGGTGCCAGCAGCCGGCGACGCCGCCTGACCTTCCTGTCCAGCCTTCCGGAGCTCCACAGACCGATGCGATCGGCCGCCCACCGCAGCTGCATCACCACCCTGGAGAAGACCCTGGCGGTGGACCAGGCCTACGTGCCGCTGGCAGGCCTGAGCGCCGTGCTGCCCTCGCTGCGCAACGGCGATCTCTACGCCCTGGTGACCCAGCGGCCGGGGCTGGATATCAGCGACGTGGGTGTGGTGGAGGTGAAGGACCAGCAGATCAACGCCATCCACGTCGCGGGCTCGGCGGTGAAGCGCACCCCGGATCTGGTCCACTTCGCCCAGAGGAGCGCCGGCGTCCTCGGCGTGAGCTTCCACCGGCCCATCCCCAATCCGGATGGCAGAGCCGATCGCTGAACCGCCTGGGCCGTCGCTGGGGCTGGAGGGCAGGTGCCCGTCGCCCCCGGCACGCCCGTCTGGGGCCTGCCGGCATTCAGCGATCGAGAGCCAGCCACTGGCGCCCATCCACGGCCGCCTTGTCCTGGCCGAGCTTGTGGCCCCAGGCAAAGCCGCCGATGGCCAGCAGCACCACCAGGGGCTGGGCGCCCCGCGGGCTGAGGGACCTGACCATCCCTGGCTGCAGAACCACGAAAGTGGCCGGAATGAAGGCCACCATCCCCAGGAAGGCCAGGCCGAAGATCGGCGGCATCAGGGTGCGGCGGCTGCGGGCATGAACCGCCAGCACCGGCAGGCCCAGCACGGGGATGGCGGAGCCCAGGGCCCAGAGCCAGCGCTGGCGTTGACCATCGCCAAGACGGCGGCCCACGGCCCGTCGGATCGCAACGCTCATCAGCACTCCAGCAGGCCGACCAACTCTGCTGCCTGGGGGCGGCCTGCGCCGCTCAGGATCGACGCGGGGCGCCCCGGCGCTGGGCCAGCACTTCCTGCACCTGGCGCCAGGGGACCCCGTGGTGGGCCAGGGCCACCTGCAGATGGAACAGCAGATCGGCGGCTTCACCGGCAATCTCGGCGGCGTTGTCGTCCTTGCAGGCCATCACGAACTCGGCCGACTCCTCACCGATCTTCTTGAGAATGCGATTGTCACCGCCCTCCAGCAGTCGGTTGGTGTAGCTGCCCGGCTCGGGCCGGTCCCGACGCCCCTCGATCACCCGGGCCAGCTCGGTGCAGACATCGGCTGGGGGCGGCAGGGCGGCGGCGGCGCTGGCCTCTCCCCTGCCATCCCCCTCAGCGAAGAAGCAGCTGCGGGCCCCGGTGTGGCAGGCCACCTCACCCTGCTGCTCGATCGTCAGCAGCAGCACGTCGGCATCGCAGTCGTAGCGCAGGCCGCGCAGTTTCTGGAGGTGGCCGCTGGTCGCCCCCTTGTGCCACAGCTCCTGGCGGGAGCGGCTCCAGTAGTGCACCTCACCGCTGCGGAGACTGCTCTCCAGGGCCTGGCGGTTCATCCAGGCCACCATCAACACCGCCCCGTCGAGCCAGTCCTGGGCCACGGCCGGGATCAGACCGGCCTCGTTCCAGCGCAGGTCATCCATCCATTCAGGACCGCTCGGGCTGTCACTCACGGCAATGCGGCGGCACTGGCTGCACGCTACCGACGAGCTGGCGCCGTGCCCCCCCCGGCCAGCTCCGGCTTCAGGCTGGGATGATGGCCCCAGTGCCACCCGCCATGTCCACACCAGCGGCCTACACCTGCAGCAAGACCTTCAGCGGCTTTCCCTGCACCCATCGCCAGTGGCGCCATCCGGGGCACTGCCGCTTCGTGCACGGCTACAGCCGCAGTTTCCGCTTCTGGTTCCAGGCCCGAAGCCTGGATCAACACGGCTTCGTGGTCGATTTCTCCAGCCTGCAGCCGCTGCAGCAGCGCCTGGCGGACCAGTTCGATCACACCTTTCTGGCCAACGCCGACGATCCCCTGCTGGCCACCTGGCAACACCTGCATGAGCAGGGCGCCCTCGACCTGCGAGTGATGACCAATGTGGGCATGGAGGCCAGCGCCGAGCTGGTCTGGGGCTGGGCCAACGACCTGCTCCAGCAGCGCGAAGGCGGTCGCAGCTGCTGTTTCCGTGTCGAAGCCCGTGAAAACGAGCGGAACGCCGCCTGCTTCAGCGCCGTTCCCGCCTGGTTCGCCGGCACCAGCCCGGGGGAGAGCGGCGACGGCTACCCCGATGACGCCTGGCCGGAGACCCCCTACCGGGAGACCTCCTACGACGAGCCCGCCGCGGCCTACGGCGACAGCGACGTGCCGCAGCCCGAGCCCGATGGCCTCTGGGAGGCGCCCTGAGACCACTGTTCTGAAACCACTGTTCTGAGACCACCGCTCTGAGACCACCGCTCTGAGACCACCGCCTTTGAGCCGCTGCGATGAACCCCGCTCGCCTCGCTACGGCCTGGGCCCTGTTCCAGGGGCTGCTGATCGAGGCCTTGCCGTTCCTGTTGATCGGGGTTCTGATCTCGGCCGCCGCCCGCTGGTTCGCCCCGGGGGGCCGGTGGCTGCGCCGACTGCCCTCCCACCCACTGCTCGGTCCCCTGAGCGGGGCGGCCCTGGGCTTTGCCCTGCCGGCCTGCGAATGCGGCAACGTGCCCGTCGCCCGCCAGTTGCTGGTGGCAGGAGCCCCCCTGGGCACGGCCCTGGGCTTTCTGTTCGCGGCACCCGTGCTCAATCCGATCGTGCTGCTCAGCACCTGGGCCGCCTTTCCCCACCAGCCCTGGCTGCTGCTGGCCCGCCCCCTGGGTGCCGTGCTGGTGGCCGTGGGACTGGCCCTGCTGCTGCGACTGGTGCCGGAAGCGGAGCTGCTGCAAGCTGACTTGCTGGCGGAACGGCGCCTGGCCCTGCCCCTGAGCGAAGTGAGCCTGCTGGAGCGCCGCAGTGGCGTCCTCGGTGGAGGCGGACTGGCTGGGACCCTGACAGCATCGCCAGGGCCGTCGCAGCGCCCCGCTCTGGCGGAGCTGTGCCGCCATGGCGGCAACGAATTCCTGAATCTGGCCCTGCTGCTGACGCTGGGCTGTCTGCTGGCCGCCCTGGTGCAGACCTTCCTGCCGCGCTCCTGGCTGCTGGCGGTGGGAGGAGCCCCGACCCTATCGATCCTGGCGCTGATGCTGCTGGCCCTGGTGGTGTCGGTCTGCTCCAGCGTCGATGCCTTCCTGGCCCTGAGCTTCGCCGCCCAGATCACCCCCGGTGCCCTGCTGGCCTTTCTGCTGTTGGGGCCGGTGATCGACCTCAAGCTTGTGGGCCTGCTGGGGCTGCTGCTGCGGCCGCGGGGCCTGCTGCTGACCGTCGCTGGCGCCGGCCTGCTGGTGCTGCTGATCGGCCAGTGGATCAACCTCTGGCGCCTATGAGAGCCGGCACGCCCATCAGCCCGATGCGCCCAAGTCCTCCTCTGTGGCGGCGGGCCGCCCTGCGGCGCGGCCTGCTCCTGGCCCTCTGGGCCCTGGTGCTGCTGCGCAGCAGCGCCGATGGCCGCCTCGATCTGCTGCTGCGCACTAATTTCCATCCCCTGGTCGCCCTCGCGGGCCTGCTGCTGCTGGGGCTGGCCGTGCTGCAGCTGGCC
Source organism: Cyanobium sp. (assembly GCA_049282435.1). Classification (GTDB taxonomy): domain Bacteria; phylum Cyanobacteriota; class Cyanobacteriia; order PCC-6307; family Cyanobiaceae; genus Cyanobium. The sequence goes on from JBAPUA010000118.1 coordinate 17,195, forward strand.
CTGGGCCTGCGCGATGCCGGCGCCGCGGCCGAACGGGCCAGCCGCCGTCAAAGCCTGATGCTGCTGGTCACCGCCGCCCTGGCCCTCGCCCTGGTGGCGATCCCACCGACCCCCTCCTTCGCCGATCTGGCCGGCCAGCGCCCCCGCGACGACACCGCCGAGGCGGAACTGAGCTTCGTGCTGCCCCCGGCTCAGCGCAGCCTGACCGACTGGGTGAGGCTGCTGCGCAGCCAGCCCGATCCAGACCTGTTCGCGGGCGATCCGGTCCGGATCAGCGGTTTTGTGCTGCCGATGCCGGGCGAACCGCCCCAGATCGCCCGGTTGCTGGTGCGTTGCTGCCTGGCCGACGCCGCACCGGTGGGGCTGCCGGTGCGCTGGCCCGGGACGCCGCCTGCACCGGATCAATGGCTGCGGCTGGAGGGTCGGATCGGCGTGGAGGACGGTCCGGACGGCAGGCAGCTGGTGATCCTCCCCAGCCAGGTCACCCTGATTCCCCGGCCGGCCCGGCCCCTGGAGCCATGAGCCCGCCGCGCCGCCGGCCCCGATGGCCCCTGGCCCTGGCCCTCGGCCTGCCGGCCCTGCTGGCCCTGATCCAGCAACAGGCCCTGCAGCGGCAGCCGCCGCGGCTGGAACAGCTGACCATGGCCGCCGCCAGCTCGGGACCGGCGGCCCTGCGGGCGCGTTTCAGTCGGCCGATCGACAGCGCCAGCCTCCAGAGCGCCAGCACGCTGCGGCCCGATCCGGGCCATCGCTGGCTGGGGGCCGGCGACTCCCTGCTGCTGAGCCTGAAGGCGGGCGGACGCCTCAACCAGCCGCTGCAGTTGCAGCTGGCCGGCCGCGACCGGCGCGGCCTGGCTCTGCAGAGCCGGCGCTGGTACTGGGATCCCCGGCCGCGGCTGCTGGCGGTGGTGCCCGTCAGCGGCGGTGAACAGTTGCAATTGCGGGACCACGCTGGCTCCTGGCAGCCCCTGTCGCCGGTCTGGCGGCAGATTCCCGTGCTCGAGCCCCTCGGGGACGGCTCCGGAGTGGCCCTAGCCAGCCAGGATGAAGTCGGGGCCTATCGCCTGGTCCGGATCCCCCTGGAGCAGCGCAATCTGGTTGCCAGCCCCCGTCGCCCGGGGCCCGTGCGGGCCGGGGCGCCCCAGGCCCTCGATCCGGCGCCGTTGCTGTTCGCCCATCTCAGCAGCAACCGCCGCGGCGATCTGCTGGTCCAGAGCAGCGATGGCCTCGCGGGGGGCGGCGGCCGGGGCGAAGGCAATGGCAGCCGCGCCCGACTGTGGCGATCCCAGGGGGGGAGCGAGGGTCTGCCGATCGCCGCCAGCGGTCCGCTGCGCCTGCTGCCCGAAGGGGATGCCGTGGTGGTTCCCGGCCCTGAGGGCCTGAGCCTGCAGGCCTTGCCGCCCCGTCCACCGCGCCTGCAGACCCTGCCCGGCAACCGCGATCTCAGCGCCTTCTGCCCCCGCTCCGGCCGGGCCCTGCTGGTGCGCCACTGGCCCGACTATCGGCGCTCCCTGGAGCTGGTGGAACCCGGACAGGCTCCGCGCCAGCTCTGGATCGGCAGCGAAGCCCTGGTGGCCAGCGCCTGCGCCGGAGGCGGCGAGCGGATCTGGGCCCTGCTGATCGACGGCACCGGCCGGCCGGAGCTGACCCTGCTGGCCCTGGATCGCCGCGGCAGATTGCTGCGCCGCCAGCGCCTCGATGGCTGGGAGCTGGAGCCGGGAACCCAGCTGAGTTTCGATCCCAGCGGCGATCGCCTGCTGGCGGCCCTGCGCCGCCTCGGCCGCATGGATCGCCCGCCTCCGCCGGCCCAACCGGTATTGATCGATGCCCGCAGCCTGGAGCTGCAGCCGCTGCGGTGGCAGGTGCGGCAAGTGGTCTGGCTGCCGGCGGGGTAGAACCGGACAGCGTCACGCCACCATGACCCCGACTGCCGAGCCCCGCCTGACCCCCCGGCAGGAGCTGCTGCTGGCGGCACTGCGCGCTGCCGAACGGGAACTTTCGGGCCAGGAGCTGCACGCGCGCCTGCGGGGCGGCAGCGGCGCCATGGGCCTGGCCACGGTCTATCGCCATCTGCGCCAGCTGCAGCAGAAGGGGCTGGTGCGCTGCCGCCATCTGCCCAGCGGCGAGGCCCTGTTCGCCCCCAGCGAACGGGACGAGCACCATCTCACCTGCGTCGACTGCGGCAGCACCGTGCGGCTCTCCCACTGCCCGGTGCCTGACGTGCAGCTCCACGACGCCGACCTGGCGGGCTTCCTGCCCCTGTTCCACACCCTGGAGTTCTTCGGCCTGTGCACCGACTGCCGCGTCCAGCAGGCGAGCGATCCCGAACCATGAGCCTGCGGCGACCCGATCCTCGACAGCCGTTCCGCATCAGGCCGCCTCGCCGGAGCGGCCGGCAGCCCGAGACGCCGCCGTCGGGGCAGCGCCGGCCCCCATGCCCCCGGCGGTGGTCAGGGCGGCGCTGGCTGTCGGGCCTGCTGGCGCTGGCGCTGCTGGCTCTGCTGGCGGGGCCGGGGCTGAAGGCCGCCTGGGCCGATGGCCCAGGGAGTGCCCCGACCTCCCTTGGAGCTTCCGGCGCCGCGGCAGGGGCCCCCCACACCGGCGACAGCAGCGCCGGCGGCGCCGGCAGCTTCCAGCTGGGCAAGGTGCGCATCCTGGGGGTGCCCGTGCTGACGGTGGCGACGCCCACGGTGGCGGGGGTCGGCCGGGGTCCCGATGCCAGCACCCGCGCCCAGGTGATCGAGGGCAACCTGGCCCTGCTCTATCAGCGACACCCGATCTGCAGCAGCGGCGAAACCCTGGCCGAAACCTTCCTGGAACAGGGCTTTCTGCACGGCCGCGAACGGGCCTGCGACGGCGACAGCCTGGGACTGCTGGGCGATCCAGGGGCCCTCAAGGTCGAGGTGGTGCGGGACGGCGGCGGACCGGATCGGCTGGTGGCCAGGGTGAGCGGGCGAGCCCAGCCCCTGCCCCTGCTCACGGTCACCGAGGAGGACGTACAGCTCAACGGCCTGGGCCGGGAGCAACTGGCGGAGCGCTGGCGCAGCCTGCTGGAACGGCGGCTGCGCTTTGCCCGCCAGCTGATGCGCCCGGAAAACCTGCAGCGGCGGTTCAAGCTGGCGATCCAGCTGGAACTGGGGCTGGCCCTCGCCATCGCGCTGCTGCTGCTGCTGTGGCGCCGCTGCCGCCGGGAACTGCTGCGGCTGGAGGCGCGCTGGCCCGTGGACCGGCGCCGGCGCCGCCACAACCTGGGACTGCAAAGCCTGCAGGCGCTCTGCCGCAGCCTGATGGCGGCCGTGCTGACCCTGCTGTTCGCCATGGCCGGGGTGGCCCTGTTCACCATTCCCGGCCAGGTGCCGCGGGCCCTGGATCTGCTGTTCCAGCCCTTGGGCATCGCCGCCAAGCTGCTGCTCGGCTGGTTGCTGGCCACCGCTCTGAAGGCCCTGGCGACGCTGCTGTTGCGTCAGTGGGCCAGCAATGTCGATGTGCCGCAGGCGCGACGGGCCCGCCGTGATCAGCGCTTTCTGAGCCTGCGACTGGTGTTCCGGCGACTGCTGGACCTGCTGGTGCTCAGCGCGGTGGGGCTGTGGATCTTCAGCGAGGTGCCCGGGGTGGCGGAGCTCTCCGGCAGCGCCTTGCTGGCCAGTGGCGCCCTACTCGGTGCCCTGGCGATCGTGTTCCAGGGGCTGCTGCGGGATTTCGCCTCCGGCCTGGTGCTGCTCTTCGACGATCGCTACGCCATCGGCGACAGCGTCGAGATCCAGGGCTTCAGCGGTGAGGTGATCGATGTGGGGGTGCTGAGCACCGAGCTGCGCTGCCTGGATCAACGGGTGGTCGTGATCCAGAACAGCGACTGCGGCAGGGTCGTGAACCTGACCAAGTTGCGCTCCGGTGTCGAGCTGCAGCTGGTGCTCTCCCACAGCGTGCGTCAGCTTGCCGAGGTGCTGGCGCTGCTGGAGGCGGAGGCGATCCAGTTCGGCGCCGATCCGATCTGGGGGAGCCTGCTGCTGGAGGCGCCGCAATGGCGGGGCATCAGCGCCGTGACCCCCGACGGCATCACGGTCAGCCTGCTGCTGATCTGTCAGGCCGGCCAGCAGAAACGGGCCGAACGGGCCCTGCTGACCCGGCTGGTGCAGCGGCTGCAGGAGCGGGCCATCCCCCTGGCGGACCGGAACAGCCCTGCTGAGCCCCTGCCGGGCTGACGGGCTGACGGCCCAACCTGCGGGGAGAATCCCACGGGCTGGCCTGGGCCGGCCAGGTGTTGGCGCTGATCCGTTGCCCTGAACCCCTGCCCTGCGCCGCCTGCTTGAGCCCTGGCGATCGCCCTGGGGCTGCCTAAGGTCAGATTCAGCACCAGAACCGCCTCCCGTTCTTCTCACTTCGCCAGCACCCCCGCCCCGATGTCCCCCGCCACCTCCGGCTCCAGCAGCCTTTCCGCCCCGATCCCTGCGGCTGTGATCGATCCGGTCAGCACAGCGCTGCCGGTGACCATCCTGACGGGCTTCCTCGGGGCCGGCAAGACCACCCTGCTCAATCACATCCTCTCCAACCAGGAGGGCCTGAAAACAGCGGTCCTGGTCAACGAGTTCGGAGAGATCGGCATCGACAACGAGCTGGTGGTCGCGACCGGGGAGGACATGGTCGAGCTCAGCAATGGCTGCATCTGCTGTTCGATCAACGGTGAACTGCTGGAGGCCGTCTACCGGATCCTGGAGCGGCCCGAGAAAGTGGACTATCTGGTGGTGGAGACCACGGGCCTGGCCGACCCCCTGCCGGTGGCGATGACCTTCCTGGGCAGCGATCTGCGCGATCTCACCCGCCTCGATTCGATCATCACCCTGGTGGACGCCGAGAACTTCGGCGACGAGGTGCTGGAAGGCGAGGTGGCCCGCGCCCAGATCGTCTACAGCGACATGATTCTGCTCAACAAGTGCGACCTGGTGGACAGAGCCAGGCTCGACGACCTGGAGAGCCAGCTGAAGGCGATCAAGAGCGAGGCCCGCATCCTGCGCTCGGTGAAGGGGGAGGTGCCGCTGCCGCTGCTGCTGAGCGTGGGGCTGTTCGAGAGCGACAAGGTGGTGGCCCAGCAGAGCCATGAAGCCTGCGATCACGACCACGGCGTCTGCCTGCACGAGCACGGGGCTGAGGGCGACAGCCATGCCGGACATGGACACGCCGACGCCGGCCGCGCCGGTCACGGTCACGGTCACGACACTCCCGCTCCTCACGCCCACGGTCATGACAGCCACCAGCACGGTGATCACGGCCACGGCCAGGATCACAGCCACGGCCATGGGCCCAGCGATCAGCACGACCACGATCAGCACGGCCACGATCACGGCGCCCATGCCGATCACCAGGCCATCGAAGGATTCACCTCCCTGTCCTTCCAGAGTGATGGTCCGTTCTCGCTGCGGAAGTTTCAGAACTTCCTTGACAACCAGATGCCCAAAGGGGTGTTCCGTGCCAAGGGCATCCTCTGGTTCAACGAGAGCGATCGGCGCCACATCTTCCACCTGGCCGGCAAGCGCTTCTCGATCGATGACAGCGACTGGCCGGCGGCCCCCAAGAACCAGTTGGTGCTGATCGGCAAGGGCCTCGACCACGCCGTCCTGCGCCGCCAGCTCCAGGCCTGCGTGGCCAGGGACGCGGGCAAGGGCTTCGGCTGAGGCCAGCCCCGGCGCCTCGCTGGAGTCTGAAGACCCGGGCAGCTGGAGGGCGCCGACCGGTACCGATCCGCCGCGGCTGCGGGGCGATACTTGGGACAACGGGTTCCCCACGCCTGTGAGCGGGGAGGCAACGAGGAAAGTCCGGTGCGGTCCTTCGGGCCAACTCCGGCGCTGTCCCGCAGCTGTGATGGTGTCCAGCCCGACCGCTCCCCGCGGTCCAGCTTCACCTCAGTCAGAACGCTCGCCCGCCCCATTCCCTCACGTTCCGGCGCGGACCGGATCACCGCCATGACCTTCCCCTCCCGCTCTGTTGTACCGGCGTTGGCCGCCGGTTTAGGCCTCAGCCTGTTGTCGGCCCTGCCGGCCGGCGCCCATGGCCTGGCCTCCGCTGGCCTGCTGGCTGGTGGTCTGCATCCCTTGCTGGGCCTGGACCATCTGCTGCTGCTGGTCGGGGTCGGAGCCGCCGCCGCCAGCGTCGAGGCCAGCCTGCTGCTGTTCGCCCTCGGAGGTGCGCTGCTGGGCGCCTGTTTCGGGGCCTTCGGCGGCACGCTCCCCCTGGCTGAGCTGCTGGCCGCCCTGGCGATCTCCGCCGTGGGCCTGCTGCTGCTGCGGACACCGGGCTCGGATCGCCGCCCCGGCCTGGTCCTGCCCGGCAGCGTCATCGGCATGGCGGTCGCCATCCACGCCCTGCTGCATGGCCAGGCGGCCACGGGCGAACTGGGCTGGTGGCTGGGTGCTGGCGCCAGTTCGGTGGTGGTGGTGCTGGGGTCCATGGCCTGCTGCCGACGCCTGCACACCCCCTGGCTGTCGCGGCTGGCGGTGACCCTGGTGCTGGGGGGCGGCGTGCTGGCCCTGCTGCCGCTGGGCTGAACAACGGCAGCGGTGCTGGTGGCGATCGTTACGCCAGAGCGGCAAAACCCGGCTAGGTTGTGCGGAATCGAAGCAAACCCATGAGCGAACTCGTCCTGCTGGTGGGCTTCTTCGGACTCCTGGGTCTGATCATCTGGCTGGGTTTTGACTCCGATGACGACAACGGCGGCGGCGGCCTGATGCAGCCGACTCTGGTGCCGATTCCCGTGCGACGGCAGCGCTGACCGTTGCCATCAATTGAGCCCTCAATTTTTCGATTCTCTTCCTTTTTTCAGCGTGGTGCCGGCGGTTGTTCGGCCCATCCCACCGTTTGGTGTCCGTCGATCCTGATCCGATCGCGAACGGCCCTCCGGCATGGCGCTTCGGTTCCGCCTCCCGCGATATTCCCTAAGCCCGGTCGTGGTTTCGTCGCCACGATCGGGTCTTGTGGTCGGCCGGGATCGAGCGCCGACTTCGAGCGCCGACATCGAGCGACGTGACATTTCATACCGCCCACCGCCTCATCGAGCCGCCCTGGCGGCAGGCCTGAGCCCTAGCTTCCGGGAGATTCCGCTGCCCAGGCAGTGCCCCAGCTCCCCATGCCGCTCAGCCCCGCCCGCCCGTTCCGCCCGTCGCGCCTCCAGCTGTTCGCTCAGGACGGGCGGCCGCGACGCCGGCATGTCCCGCCCGGGAGTGGGGCCCTGGCCGGCGCCCTGGTGTTGGCCATGGCGCTGGGCGGTTGCGGCCAGCGGCCGGGCAGCACCAGCCTGGGGGTCTATTCCGGCCGCCATTACAACACCGACAAGCAGCTCTACCGGCAGTTCGAGGCCAAGACCGGCATCCAGGTGAAGCTGCTGGAGGGCAAGGACGACGCCCTGATCGAACGCCTGCGCAACGAGGGCCGCAGCAGCCCGGCGGACGTGCTGGTGCTGGTGGATGCCGCCCGGCTGGCCAAGGCCGCCGATGCGGGCCTGTTCCGGCCGATCGATTCCGCCGCCCTGCGCCGCGATGTGCCTGCCAACCTGCGCGATTCCCAGCAGCGCTGGTTCGCCCTCACCCGGCGGGTGCGCGCCGTGGTGGTCAACCCGAACCTGGTGCCCCCGCAGAGCATCCGCAGCTACGCCGACCTGGCCAGCCCGGCCCTGCGGGGCAAGCTGTGTCTGCGCAACAGCCTCAGCGTCTACAACCAGTCCCTGGTGGCCGATCAACTGATCCAGCGGGGTGAGGCCGCCACCGAGGCCTGGATCCGGGGCATGGTCGCCAACGTCAGCCAGCCGTTCTTCACCTCTGACATTCCCCTGGCCCGGGCCGTCGGCAAGGGCCGCTGCGGCGTCGGCCTGGTCAACACCTACTACGTGGCCCGCATGCTCTCCGGCCAAGCCGGCGCCGACGACCAGGCCGCGGCCCGACAGCTGCGGGTGATCCTGCCGGATCCGGCCCACGTCAACATCAGCGGCGCCGGCGTCACCGCCAGCTCGCACCAAGCGGAGGCCGCCCGCCGGCTGATCGAGTTCCTCGCCTCCCCCGCCGGCGGCCACGGCTACGCCGAGGCCAACAACGAATACCCGCTGACCGGCACCGGTTCCAATCCGATCCTGAAGAGCTTCGGGCCATTCCGCGCCGATGGGGTCACCGCTGAGGCGATGGGCGCCCGCAACAAGGAAGCCGTGCGCCTGATGCGGGCCGCCGGATGGTCGTGAGCCCCAGCGCAGCCCGCGGGCCCGGGGCCCTTCCCCAGAGGCGTGCGGGGAGGGGAGCGGGCACACTCGGGCCGGCCCTGGCCGGGCGCGGCGGGCTGCTGGCCGCGACCCTGGTCCTGGCGGCGCTGACCCTGTTGCCCGTGCTGGCCCTGCTGGGTTTCGCCATTCAGGGCCACGGCAGCGGCCTGGGACTGGGGCCGACGGGCCTGGAGCAACTCGCCAGCACCCTGAGCCTGGTGATCGGCGTCGGTCTGGCGGGCGCGGCCCTGGGCACGGCCAACGGTTGGCTCTGCGCCAGCTGTCGCTTCGGCGGCCGGCGCTGGCTGCGGATCGCCCAGCTGCTGCCCCTGGCCACGCCGGCCTACCTGCTGGCCGCCACCCTGATCGATCTGGCCAGCCGCTGGGATCACGCCATCGGCGGCCGGGGCTGGGCGATCGCCGTGCTGACCCTGAGCACCTACAGCTACGTCTTTCTGCTGGCGACGGAGAGTTTTTCGGCCAGTGGTCGCCGCCTGCTGGAGGCCAGCCAGAGCCTGGGAGTGGGCCCCTGGGGCAGCTTTCGCCGGGTGGCCCTGCCGATGGCCCTGCCCGCCATCGGCGCCGGCATCGCCCTCAGCGCCATGGAGGTGGTCAACGACCTGGGCGCTGTGGAACTGCTCGGTGTCCCCACCCTCTCGGGCGGCATCCTGCAGCGCTGGCAGAGCGAGGGCGATCCCCAGGGAGCCGTGGGGCTGGCCCTGGTGGCGCTGGTGATCGTCAGCCTGCTGGTGGCAGCCGAACAGCAGCTGCGGCGCCGCAGTCGCCGCTGGAGCTTGGGCTCCGGCGGCGAGGGCGGTCAGGGCTGGGAGCTGCGCGGCTGGCGTGCCCTGCTGGCCCAGCTGCTCACGGCCCTGCCGCCCCTGGCCAGCCTGGGGCTGCCCCTGCTCTGGGTGGCCCTGAGCTGGGACCAACTGCAGGGGGAAGCAACGACCGAACTGGTGGGCCTCAGCCTGCGCAGCCTCGGCCTCGGCCTGGGGGCGGCCGTGATCACCAGCGCCATCGCCCTGACCCTGACCCTGGCCCATCGCTGGATTCCCCTGGCCGCCGTGCAACGGCTGAGCTTCGTGGCCGGCATGGGCTACGCCCTGCCGGGGGCCGTGCTCGCCCTGGCCCTGCTGCTGCTGGGCGGCCCCCTGCAGCTCAGCCCCTTGCTGCTGCTGATCTGGGGCTACGGCGACCGGTTCCTGGCCGTCTCCCAGCAGGGGCTCCATGCCGCCCTGGAGCGCATCCCCCCCAGCCTCGACGAGGCCGCCACCGGCCTGGGCTGCGGCTGGAGCGGCGCGGCACGGCGGGTGCAGCTGCCGCTGCTGCGGGGCCCGCTGCTGGTGGGAGCGCTGCTGGTGTTCGTCGATGTGGTCAAGGAGCTGCCGCTGACCTTTGCCCTGCGCCCCTTCGACTTCGACACCCTGGCGGTGCGGGTGTATCAGTACGCCAGCGACGAGCGGGTGGGCGCGGCCCTGCTGCCGGCCCTGCTGATCCTGCTGCTGGGCCTGGTCGCCTCCCTGGTTCTGATGCCGGGCCTGGATCAGGCCGCCAGGGGGGCCGATTCCACCAGGGCGGGGGCCAGCCGCAGGCCGGGCTGATCGCTCGGCACCGCCAGCAACTGCTCCTGGCGGATGCGCGAGATCAGGCGGGTGGTGGTCACCCGGGTGGTGCCGATCAGCTCGGCGATGCGGTCATGGGTGAGCCGGAACGGCAGGTCGCACCAGGCGCCGCAACGGCGGCCCAGGCGCCGCACCAGCAGCGAGAGCAGGGCGTGCAGCCGCTGCTCGGCACTGCCGAGATGGCGGATGCGCAGCAGCTGCAGCGTCCACTCGTTGACCGCATCAACGCCCAGGCCCGGCTGGGGCTGGGACTCGCTGCGAAAACGGAGGGGCGTCAGGGCCTCCAGGCACACCCCCTCGCTGCAGAGACGATCGCTGCAGAGATGGTCGCCGCTCTGCAGAAAGGCCAGGGTCATGCCACCGGTCTGCTCGCAGGGGCAGAACACCCGGGCGACGCCGTCGAGCAGCTCCAGCGTGCTGCCGGCGGGGCGCTGGCAGGGATCGAGCAGCAGCGCCTGGCCGACGCGCAGCTGCACGATCGCGCCGCTGTCCAGCGATCGAGGGGAGAAGCTCATGGGACGGATCGGGCACCCGGAATCGGCACCTTGTTGAGAATGGCTCGCAACATACCCCGAACCGGGCACGTTTTGCAAGCGATTCTCATTAGCTACAGGCGGGGCCCGCTGACCTGGCCGGCTGGCCTGGCCCGCTGACCTGACCGGCTGCTCCTGCGGCTGCCAGCCTCAGATCAGCAGCAGGCGATCGATGAACTGCTTCCAGCTGAGGCCACCGCTGAGCTGCTCGCCGAACAGATGGCGCTGCTCCCGGGGCTCCAGCGGCGGCTGGCCGACGCTGGCCAACAACCGGTTCAGCTCGCCGGGATCGAGACGGTCATTGCCATCGGCATCGATCGGCAGCAGGTAGTGCATCAGCCGCTCCTCGCCATCCCGCAGGCGCCGCAGCCGCAGCATCATCTCGCTGAACTCCCGGGCGTCGACGCTGCCATCGCCGTCGAGATCGATGGCCGCCAGCACAGCCGCCAGATCGTCATGGCTGACATCCACACTGGCTTCAACGCCAACATCAATGACGGGGACTGGCTCGCCAGCGATTTCAACCTCAACGAGGTGGAGCACAGCTACTCCACGAACTTCGGCAAGCCGAGCAGCAAGTTTGGTGGCAAGGGCGTCTACAGCCGCATCAGGGTGGAGATCACCCTGCATCGGGCCCGCATCACCAGCTTCCTCAAGCTCTGCGCCGGCGTTTATGCAGCGGTGATCATCGCCGGCATGGCCTTCCTGATGGATGTGCGCGAACCCGACATCGTCAGTGGTCGTACGGGTCTGCTGGTGGGCTGCCTCTTCGCGGCCCTCGTCAACATGCAGCAGGCCGAAGCCACCCTCGGCATGTCGGAAGATGTGACGCTCACCGACCTGATCCACATCATCTCAATTGCCTATATTCTGTCGGCGAGCCTACAGGCCATGGCCTCCTATCTGCGCTGTGAGGCGGGCCGAGAAAACCTGGCCCAACATATCGATCGCAAGATCTGTCTGCCGATCTACATGTCGAGCTTCGTGGTCGTCAATGCCGTGGTGATTGCCTATGCCGCGATCATCGGCTGACTCGGCGTCGCTACGGCTGGACTGGACCCACAGCTTCAACGCGTCCAGCTGCGCCCGCCAGCGCCTGATGCATCAAGCGCCCTCCAGCGCCACACACCCCGGGCAGAGGGCGCGGACGTTGAGCACGCACTCCACCAGGCGGAAGCCGTGACCGCTGGCCGCCGCCTCGCCCGCGGCCAGGATCACCGGATTTTCGAACTCCTCGGTGCGGCCGCAGCGCACACAGACCAGGTGATGGTGGTCCCGATGGGCATCACCGGCCAGCTCGAAGCGGCGCCCCCCCTCCGGCAGCTCCAGCTCCTGCAGCAAGCCCATCGAGCTCAGCAGCCGCAGGCTCCGATAGACCGTGGCCAGGGAGACCCGGGCCTGGGCCCCCAGCAGCTTCTGATGCACCTCCTCGGCGCTGAGATGCCGGCCCTCACCCAGCCCTTCGAACAAGCTCAGCACCCGCTGCCGCTGGGGGGTGAGCCGCTGGCCGCGATCGTGCAGGCTCGCCCGCAGACTGCTGGGCTGGGCCTGCAGGGGCTGCGGGGCTGCGGTAGGAGCCTGGGAGGGGGAAGACACCAGGGCATCCACTCAGCTTCTCAAGAGTAAAACCTATTGAGAAGAGCTGCCCGAATTCGCCGGCGGCTCGGGCGGCGACAGTGGCGGAGCCGAGGCGCGCTGCAGCCTGCGCGCCAGCTGGTCATCGGCGGCGACCAGGCCCGCTGCCAGCAACTCCGCCAGGGTGACCATCAGCCGATAGCTGAGAGCCACCGCCAGCAAAGGCGCCTCCGGCAGAGCCACCCCCAGCCGCAACAACAGCACGGCCTCAAACACCCCCAGTCCCCCGGGAGCTCCGGGCACCACCAGTCCCACGGTCCAGGCCAGGGCAAAACCCGCCAGCCAGGTCGCCGGCTCGACCGTGCCCTGAAGATCGAATGCCCAGACACAGCAGTAGAAACCCGCAAACCGCAGCAGCACGAAGGCCAGCTCCGCCAGCAGGGGCTGCCACGGGTAGCGGCGCAGGCGATCGTCGCCCCTGGCCAGCTCCTGATCCAGCTCCGCGCTGAGGCCGAGCTGCTGAGCCCGCTGACGCTCCAGACGCCGCAGCAGCGGATTGAGCCAGCGGGGCAGCAGCAGCAGCAGGGGCAGCAGCGTCAACGGCGCCAGGCCGTTCTGCCAGCCCCCCAGGGGCACCAGAGCCAGGGCCGCGGTCGCCGCCAGCAGGGGATCGAGCAGGGTGACCACCAGGGCCATCGCCGTGCCCGTCGGGGCCGCCAGCGGCGCCTCAGGACTGCGCAGGGCCTGGACGCGGGCGGCCAGATGCCAGATGCCCCCCGGCAGAAACTTGCGCAGGTTGGTGCTCACGTACAGGCTGACCACGGCGATCCAGCGGGGTTGCAAGCCCCGCCAGCGCAGGATCACCCCCCAGGCCAGGCCGTTCACCACGACGCTGAGCACATTCAGACCGACGCCGACCAGCAGCCACAGCCAGCCCTGGAGATCAAGGGTGAGCTGCAGCAGCTGATGGCCGTGGCTGAGCAGGGCCGCCAGCACAAACCCCAGGCTCAGGCAGATGATCCAGGGGCGAACGCCGCCCGGAAGGCGCGGTGGGCGCAGCCCGCCAGGTAGGCGGGGTGGGCGCAGCCCGCCAGGTAGGCGGGGTGGGCGCAGTCCGCCCGGCAGGCGGAGTGGGCGCAGTCCGGCTAGGAGAGTCGAAAAACCCAGTCCCGCCGGGAGACGCCATGAACGCAGGCGCGCCGGCAGCGCAGGCAGGCCCAGCCAGCCGCCAAGCCGACCTGGACCGGTGTCCCGGTTCAGCCCACCGGGCTGGCCCGCTCCGGGCTGGCCCACTCCGGGCTGACCCGCTCCGGGCTGGGTCTCGGTCGGCTGGTCCGGCGGCACAGGAGGCTGGCCGGCTGCCCGGTCCTGCGGCCGGGAGACCAGGCGGGAGGAGAGCAGCGCCCCTAGATCGGCGACCCCCTGTCGCAGCTTCGCCAGCCAGGGCCTCATGGCTGATTCCCCCGGACCTGCTGGTCCTGATGCAGATCGATCATCCCCATTTCATCCATCTCTAGTGCTTCCATCTCCAGTTCGACTGGCTCCAGTTCGACTAGCTCCAGATCGTCCATCGCCGGCGGCTCCAACCCCTGCCTTTCGATTCCCCGCGCCGGCATCGGCCCTGCGTCGAGGGTCTGATCCTCCTGCGTCTCCCCCTCCAGCGCCTGCAGGGCCGGGTCGACGCGGCGGCGCACCTGGGCCAGGGACAGCTGATGGCGGCGGGCCAGAGCCACCAGATCGTCGTGTTCCGGTTTGAACCGCGCGCCGCCCCCCGGCAGCCAGGCCCGTTTGAGGCGCAGCGGCCCGAGGGGGGTCTGGAGCTGCAGGATCTGCCGGGCCAGCCGCCAGCGGGGCTGCAGCTGCTCCCGCAGCCCGAGGCTGGAACTGTGGCGCCACCACACCTGGCGCAGGCCGGGCGCCCGATCGGGCTCCACCAGGGCGGTCAGCAGAACGCCTTGGCGTCCCTTCTTCATCACGATCGCCTGGCTGAACACCTCCAGGGCCCCGGCCTGCCGCAGGGCCTCCGCCAGGAAGGCCAGATCCTCGGGAGTGGCGTCATCGATCTGGGCCTGTTGCTGCAGCACCGTCTCCAGCTCAGCGGCGGCCGAAGAGCCATCAACCGTTGCGGGATCCAGGGGCTCCGCCAGGATCAGCCGCAGCAGATTGGGCCGATCGAGGCGGCGGCTGCCCAGCCCCACCCCCACCTGCCGGGGCACGGCGGCCTGAGCCGGCCCGAACCGCTGCGCCCAACAGGCCATCAGCGCCAATCCGGTGGGGGTGGTCAGTTCGGCGGCCGGGAACCCCTCGCTGCTGGCCAGGGGAATCCCCCGCAGCCGGGCGATCTCCAGCACCGCCGGCGCCGGCAGCGGCAGCGAACCATGGGCGCTGTCGACGCTGCCATGGCCCGCCGGTGGCACCCCGCAGCTCAGGTGCTCAATGCCGAAGTGCAGGAAACCGGCACAGACGCCGACGATGTCGACCAGGGCATCGATCGCCCCGACCTCATGGAAATGCACCTGCTCGGCGGGCTGGCCGTGGACCGCCGCCTCCGCCTCCGCCAGCAGGGAGAACACCGCCAGCGCCCGCTGGCGCAACGGCTCCGCCAGCGGCGCCTGCCGCAGCTGCTGCCGCAGGGACCCCCAGGACCGGTGCCGCGGCTGGGGCTCCAGCGCCACCACCCGCAGCCCCAGCCCGCGCAGGCCGCCGCTGCGGCGCTCCTGCAGATCGAGCCGATAGAGGCCCGCCAGGCCCAGGGCCTCCAGGGGGCCATCGATCACCGACTGCGGCAGCCCCAGATCGAGCAGGGCCGCCAGCAGCATGTCGCCCGCCAGGCCGGTGGGGCAGTCGATCAGGGCGAGGGTCATGCCTGGGGGGACAGCTCTGCGGGGCCCGACCGCCCCAGCCTCGGCGCCTGCAGCAGCAGATGGGCGGCGCGGCAGTCCAGGTCCTGGCGCTGACGGCGCAGCAGCTGCTCCACCTCGCGCCGGGCCCGCCGCTGCTCCCGCTGGGCCGTCTCGACGTCGTGGCCGGAGAGTCCCCAGAGACGGCCCAGCAGGGCCCGATCATCGCTGCCGCCCACGGCCCGCTCGTCGTAGACAAGCTGCTCGGCCGCGATGCCGGCCTGGAGCACGCGGCTCCAGCGCCGCAACTCCTCGAGCGGCAACTTGGCGCTGGCGGGGGGCTCGAACTCGGTGCTGCCGTTGCTGGTCAGCCCCGCCCGCAGACAGGCCAGGCTGCCCACCAGCACCTGCCGCACCGGCAGATCATCGGCCGCCGCCGCCAGGGCGTGACCGGCCTCATGAACGGCGATGCGCCGCAGCCGCTCCTGGCCGCCGGGCAGGGTCTCGGCCAGCAGATGGCCGCCGCGACCGCCGAAGCGGGCCGCATCCAGGGTGAGCGAAGCCAGGGCCAGGCCCGCCAGCAGCGTGATGATCCAGGGCGAGAGCCCCAGGGGTGGTCCGATCACGGCCAGCAGGGCCACGATCAGCACCGCCAGGCCGGCAGAGGCTGGGGCCATCTCAGCGACCGGGACGGCTGATCGCCTTGCCGTGGGCCGCGGGGCGGGAGGGTCCGGCCTGCGGCGGACGGGGCCGACCGCCGCCACCAGTGCCGCCACCGGCCGCACCACTCTTCTCAGGCCCGCCGCGACGGCCTTTGCCACCGCGATTGCCGCGTTGGGCCACCGGCTCCAGCACCTCCAGCGACTCCAGATTGAGCTGCTGACCCTGCCGGCGCAGGTCGAGGGAGACGAAATGGCGGAGGTGCTCCAGGGGAATCTCGCCGCGCAGCTGCAGCTTGAAGGGCACCGGCCGGGAGCCATCCGCCCTCGGTCTCTGGCGCACCTTGATCACCAGGTCACCGGTTTCCGGACGGGTGTAGATCAGTTCACCGCGCACCGAGAAGTAGTCGTCGCCCTCGGGCAGGGCATCAGCACTGGCCGTCGCCGCCGCTTCGGGCCCGCCAGCGGGCTGCGCGGGGCCGTCGTCGATGCAGTCCGTCCCGGCCGGCTGCGGCTCGTCCTGGGCCAGGGTGCTGGGCTCCCAGACCCCGACCATCTGCAGATGCAGGTGGTCCTGCTCGCGGGTGCGGGGGTAGACGACCCAGAGATGGGGTTCGGCCAGATCGAGATGGCGACGCATCAGCGTCAGCAACCGACCGAGCACCACCGCTTCGATCTCGGTGCCGTCGGCGGTGCGGATCACGCCCCGGGTCAGCTGCTCGGGATCGGCCGGAACGTACTGACCACGGACAACACCGATGGCCCGGTACTGCGTCGGTTCGGTGACCGGGGAGATGGGGTGCAGGCGCATGTCGTCGCTGTGGTGGAGCCCGCCGTGAAGCGGGAACGGCTGCCGCCGCTGGGCCAATGTAGCCAGAGGCGGCGGTAGTCTCCGCCCGGCCACGGCCCTTCCATCCCCAGCTCTGTGCGCCGATGGCGACGCCCAACCGCAGCCGCCTTGGTCTCTGGTTCTGCCTCGCCGGGGTCGTGGTGATGCTGGCGGCGGCGGGAGGTTGGTGGCTGGGGCAACACCAGCAGGGGGGGCAGGCCGGCCGGTCGCCCGGCAAGGCGTTGATCGCGGAGGCGAGCCGCCTGCGCCAGCGGCTCGATCGCCAGGAGGCCAGCGCCGCCGAGAAGCAGAGGCTGCTGGAACTGTTGATTGCCCTCGATCGCCAGGACCAGGCCATTGCCCTGCTGGAGCCGATGGCCGACCGGGAACCGGAGCGCTGGTCGCTGCGGCTGATGCTGGCGGAACTGAGGCGGAACCGGGGGGATCGCAGCGGCGCCGAGCGGGAGCTGCGCATGATCCTGAGCCGCAAACCGGATCAGGTCGAAGCCCTGCAGCTGATGACCCTGCTGAAGCTTGAGCAGGGCCAAGGTGCGGCCGCCGAAGCCGAGGTGCGCAAGGCCTTTGAGAGGGACCGGCGACCGGACGTGAAGCCGGAGGCCATGGGGCTGGGGCTGCTGCTGGCGGAGCTGCAGCAGCGGCGGGGGCAGAACGGCCAGGCCCAGGCCACCTACAGCCAGCTGGCCGTCCTGTTCCCGGACGATCAGAGACCCCTGCTGGGACTGGCCCTGCTGCGCCACCAGCTGGGTCAGCCCCAGGCAGCCCAGGAGGCTCTGGCGGCAGCGCGTCTGCGCAGCCCCGATCCGGCCAAAAGTGATCCGATCCTGGACAAACTGGCCTCCAGCTGGGGATTGGAACCGCTCAGGGCACCTTCACCTGGGACGACACGGCCGAAGTCCGCGACGGCGGCGCCGACTGGGCGTCCAGGTCCTTGAGCGCCTGATCGATCGCCGAGCTCGGCGGAGTGGCGTCGTCCATCGCCGAACCGCGCCGCAACTTGTTCATCAGATCGATCGGGTTGGTGGAGTCGAGGATCGATCCGCCACCGGGTTTACCGGTGCCGTCATAGACCTGGCGCTCCATCGGCGTGGTGCCCATGGTCTGGCCGTAGCCCGCCTGTTGCGCCCGAGACGGAGGGCTGGCCAAGACCAGCAGCAGGGCCGTTCCCAGGCCCCAGAGAGACAGGGGGACCAGGGACTGGACTGGACCGGACTGGGGATGAGAGGGGGTGCGGGCCATGGGCGTCATGCCGTTCAAGGCTCACGGTCAGGATTCGGATGTTAGGAGACCTGGGCTGGAACCCCAAGCGAGGCCGATGCGAATTGCCACCTGGAACGTCAATTCGGTGCGCACCAGACTCGAGCAGGTGACGGCCTGGCTGGCCGAGGAGCAACCGGAGGTGCTCTGCCTGCAGGAGACCAAGGTGAGCGATGAGCTCTTTCCCCACGCCGCCTTCGAGGCGCTCGGCTACGGCTGCGCCATCAGCGGCCAGAAGGCCTACAACGGCGTGGCGATCCTCAGCCGCCTGCCGATCGAGGATGTGCAGATCGGCTTCGACGCCCTGCTGCCCGCCGACCCGGAGCTCTCGGGCCTCAGTGAGCAGAAACGGGTGATCAGCGCCCGCATCGAAGGCCTGCGGGTGCTGGATCTCTACGTGCCCAACGGCTCGTCGCTCACGAGCGATAAGTACGGCTACAAGCTCGCCTGGCTCGCCTGCCTGCAGCGCTATCTGGCGGTGCAGGAGCGCCAGGGGGAGCCGCTGCTGATGCTGGGGGACTTCAACATCGCCCTGGAGGACCGCGACATCCACGATCCCGGCCGCCTGGGCGGCGGCATCATGGCCAGCGAGCCGGAGCGGGCCGCCCTGCGCCTGGCCCTGGGGGAGCGGCTGGCCGATGGCTTCCGCATGTTCGAGGCCGGCAGCGGCCACTGGAGCTGGTGGGATTATCGCAGCGGCGCCTGGGAGACCGGCCGCGGCTGGCGCATCGACCACATCTATCTCGATGATGTGCTGCAGGAGCTGGCCACCGGTTGCGTGATCGACAAGCGGCCCCGCGGCAACGTCCAGCCCAGCGACCATGCGCCGGTGGTGATCTCGATCGCCTGGCCTCCCGGCGACGACGACGACAACGACGAGGACCTGGATCTGGGGTGAGCGACTGCCCCGTTCGGACGGCGGGGCGCTTCAGTCCAGCAGGCTCTCAAGGCTGAGATCCGGGCGGCGCAGCAGCACAAACAGGGTGCCGGCATTGCCGCGGCAGACGCGGATCTCCGCATCGACCACGGTGATGTCCAGCCAGGCGGGAAAGCTCTGCTTCACCTCCCGCAGCAACTGCAGGCGGCCCTGGCCGAACCGGGGCCCCAGCCAGCCGCCCCGCTGGAAGCGCACGCTCACCCGCTGGCAGGGCCGGGCCGGCTCGTCGGCGACGGCGGCGGCGGCGACAGGCGGCTCGATCGCGATCGCCGCCTGCACGGCAATGCCCGCGACGGGGCCCAGGGGACCGGCCAGCCGCAGCAGATTCATGCCCCGGCCGTTGGCGGGATCCAGCAGCTGCAGGTTCTCCAGCCAGGGGGCGACCGCCAGGTAGGGCAGGGAGCTGCTGCTCCAGCGCAACTCCCAGACGCCCCGCAGCACCTGCTGATCGCGGCGCAGATCGGCGGGCTGCTCCTGTTCCAGGCGCTCAATCAGGGCCCGCACCCGCTCAGCGGAGCCAGCCGTCCGACCGCCGGGCCCCTGCGGCCCCAACAGCATCAGCAACTGGCTACGGGTCGAATCGCTGCCGGATGGGACCAGGGACATCCCGCAGACTCATGACGTGCTGCTGGGACCGTAGCGAGCGGACGGGGCCCGCGGAGTTCGCGCCCCAAGGTCAAGGCAGGCGTCCGACTGGAGTCCTAACAAGCAACAGCAGGCTGCTCCCCCGGCCCCCGCCGAGCAGCCTCTCGACGACCAGGGGCAATGGAGATCACCGCGGGCGAGCGAGCTCGCTGCCCATGGCCCAGATGCCATGGACGGGAGGGACCGGGGGAGGGTCCGGGCGTCGGGGGCCCCGTGGCCAGCCAGGACCAGCCCGAGTCAGCCCGGCTCAGCCACCGGCCAGAAAGCGACCCAGCAGGGCCAGCTCCCGATCCCGCGGCTGCATCAGCCCCCAGCGCACATCGGCAGGCGCGGTGGCGAACAGACGCAGCATGGCGCCCAGCAGTTCGGGAACCGGGAGGTTGTTGGCCAGAAAGCCATACCAGAGCT
>JBAPUA010000119.1:0-2331 GCA_049282435.1 Cyanobium sp.
GTGGTGAGCAGCAGGCGCTGTTCGGCGCGCTCTACCAACTGACGAATCAGCACCGACTGATCGCGGGTGACCGACCCTGCTCCCGCATCAGGGCCTGACCACACCAGTTCGATCGAACGCGCTGCAGCGTCACTGCGTCGCTGATCCAAGAGGGCTTGAACGGATAGGAGCAGGGCCTCCCGGCTGCCGCCTGAGGCACGCCAGCGCTCCAGCCATGCACCCAGAGAACAGGGGCCAGTCGCCAGACCGATTCTGGCCAGGAAGGCTGGAGGATCAGCCAGGTCGCCAGCGAGTGAACCGGGATCGCCGCGTTGGCAGTCGCCACGGTGGGGATCCAACGCCGCCAGAAGGGTTTCCAGTTCAGCGGTACTCAGATTGGGGAAGGCCGCTGCCATCAGGGGCCATCCGTGAAGAAGGCCGCATCGCGTTGGATCAAGGTCGGCACGACCAGCGCCCGATCGAGAAACTCATTGCGGCGTTCACAACTGGTTTCGGCGATCAGCAGACAGCCATGGCAGGCGGCACCATGGGCGTAACGCTTCTCCAGTTCGCTGTTGGGTTCGTGGCTGGCGCAGAAGGGGTCGTTGGAGCAGAGGGCGGCTCGCTCCAGCGCCATCGCCAGCAGTTCATCAATGCGATCAGCCAGGCCCACCAGGCCACCGAGCGAACCCTCTGAACCGCTGCCTCCGGTGTAGAGAAGGATTCCGTACCCAATGTCATCGAAGGCGTAAATTCGCTCCTTGATCGCCGAGGCGCCATAGCCGCAATCAAGTGAGGCCTCGGTGATCAGCAGATGAGCGAGGCTATGGAGCATCAGATAGGCACCCCCAGGCCACTGAAACTTGTCCTCAGTCAGACCATGCTCCTTATTCCAGATCTTGAAAGCATCACGGTGTTTGGAGAGGTGCTGAGCAGCGCCATCACTCTTGAGCCAGCTGCGGATCGCGTCCGGATTGAAGCTGAGAAAGATTCCCTCGCCGAGGTTTTCAACGGCCGGTAGCCAGGTTGCTTCTTTCACATCGATCTGGGCTCGCTTCACTCCCAGATCGAGGGGATCACCATCGATCTGGCTCACCACAGGCTCCAGGCGGGTGAAGCCGAGCAGGGCCATCACTTCCCGCAGCTGGTGCACCTTCAGCACCCGGTTCACGCGCTGCCGGAACCAGGCTGGTTTGGCTGCCAGATCAAGCAGTTCCGCTTCAAAGCGGCTGTTGCCTGTGCCGCGCCGCAGCCCGTCGATGGGACCGACCAAGGCGCGAAGTTCCTGTCGCTTGAGGGCCTCGGTCTTCTCCGGTGCAGCTTCACCGCCACGGATGGCTTCGAGAGCCTCGAAGATCTCAGCAGGCGCTGTACCAGCGAGAGGATCCTTGATGTGGTCGGGAGCGTAGTCCTCCAGCCAGACTTCGAGTTTGGCAGCGCTGGTGATTTTCTCGAAAGCCTTGAGGTGCTTGCTGATGACCTCCCGCACCCCATCGATCGCTTCTGGAATGGAGATCGCCGAGATCAGCTCGGGGAAGTAGGCATTGCTGGCGGAACGCACCAGCAAGCGATTGGCGTAGCTGCCGCCTTTGCCCTTGCCGTTATCGCAGGCTTCCTGGCCAAACGGGCCCAGCCAGGGCCGATGCCCCTGGCAGAAACCCAGGGCTGGTCTTTCGTCTTCGTCGCCCTTGAGTTTTTGCTTGGCCTCAGATAGCTGCCTGCGTCCTTTCTCTTCCATGCATTTCGGATTGGAGCAGCGCACAAAGATCTCGGTGAAGTCGTTGCCAGCACCGGCCTCATCCAGCCAGAGCGTGGCCCGGCAGGTGGTCTTGCCGCGGTGCACGAACTCACGCCAGTCGATGTCGCTGAGATGGCCATTGGGGCATGTCTGCACGAAGCGCACAGGCACGACGCGATGGGCCTTGCGATCCGCATCGATGTATTTGCGTTTGTCGAGGCGGGCGCCCTCCACCAGTGGCCGGCTGCGGTAGGTCTTTCCATCAAAGATCTCCGTTTTGTCCAGCTGGGCCACAAACCAGTTGGGGAACTCGGGGCTGCGGATGCCGCCTGGGCGGCTCTGGCCGCCGGGACCAACATCGTGGATGGGTGGTTTGCGTAGGCGCAAGGAACCCACATTGAGGCTCTGGCGAAGCTTGGCGATCAGCCGTGGTTCATCGATCTCCTCGGGAGGCTGATCGGGGCCGTACATCCAGAAGTTGAGGCCACCGATCACTACCGAACAATCGGGCAGATCCACCATGGCGCCTGGGCCATAGGTGGTGATCAGCTGGCTATGGCGTACTTCCCCCTGGGGGCGCGTGGACGGTTGACGAGCCATCAGTTCATCCCCTC
>JBAPUA010000120.1:0-23157 GCA_049282435.1 Cyanobium sp.
GCCCTGCGACGACTGGGCGCAGGCTTGGCAGCTCGAGAAAGCATTTCGACCCGAGCTCATGCCACCGATGCGGCCGGGCCATGGAGCTGAGGACCTTGGCACCTACATGCGTCGCCGGACTCTCTGGCAACAGCTCCGGCGGGAGTATGAGGTGCAAGGCGAGAAACTCGTGCTCTACTCCTGCAGACACGGTTATGCCCACCGAGCCCATGTGATCTGTGAACTGCCGCCCAAGGTGGTAGCTGCTGCCATGGGTCACTCCGTCGAGACCCACCTAGCGGCCTACAGCCGCTGGTGTGGGGACGAAGTGGTGGATGACGCGTTCGCCAAGGCAGCGCGCAGGCTGGAGTCTGGAGCTCCCGCAGAGGTGGCCTAACCCCCACATCAGGAGCCGGTCTGGCTCCGTGCCGCCGGCGGCAGTCGGAGCGATCCTGATCCGCTCGGGTCATCTTGGATAAGATCAGACCTGCTCAGCGACCTGTTCGACGACCTAGATTGAGACTCCTGCCTGGTCTGATCCGCTGATGGCGCACCGCGTGCTGACCGAGACCGCCGTAAGCATCTCGGAACACAAGAAGAACCCCATGGCCACCGTGGCGGCCGGTGAAGGGATGGCGGTTGCAGTGCTCAACCGCAACGAGCCGGCCTTCTACTGCGTTCCGGCCCGGGCCTACGAGGAGCTGATGGATCTCGTGGAAGACCTGGAGCTGGGCCGCATCGCCGATGCCCGGCTGGCGGATGGGCAGGAGCCGCTGCGGGTCAGCCTCGATGCCCTTTGATCTGGCCTTTCACCCGCAGGCACTACGGGAGTGGCAGAAGCTGTCGGTCGGGATCCGGGAGCAGTTCAAGAAAAAGCTGGCCGAACGTCTGATCGAGCCCCGGATCCCAGCCAGCAAACTGCGGGGATCCACCAACCGCTACAAGATCAAGCTCCGTGCCGCCGGATTCCGTCTGATCTATGAGGTGCGGGATCAGCAGGTGCTGGTGCTTGTCCTGGCGGTGGGCAAGCGGGACCGCAATGCTGCTTATCACCAGGCTGACCAGCGCTGAGGTCCACACCCCATGGCTGACACCGGACCCAATGAGCTGGATCAGTTGCGCCGCGAGAACGCCCGGCTGATCGCCCTATTGGAGGCTCACGGCGTGGCCTGGCGCTCCAGCGGACCGGCCCCATCACCACAGCCGCTCGCATCGGACGAGATCACAGGCAGCCTGCCGCGCTCGGCCCAGGAGAAGGTGGCGCTGTTCCGGCGTCTGTTCCGCGGCCGTGACGACGTCTATGCCTTGCGCTGGCAGAGCAACAGCAGCGGGCGCTCCGGCTATGCGCCGGCCTGCGCCAATGAGTGGCGACCAGGAATCTGCGAGAAGCCAAGGGTGGCCTGCCGCGACTGCAGCCACCGGCAGCTGCTACCTCTCAGCGACGTGGCGATCTATGGCCATCTGGCCGGTGACCACACCCTCGGCCTCTACCCTCTGCTGGAAGACGACTACTGCCATCTCCTGGCCGTCGACTTCGACGAGCAGGATTGGCGCGACGACGCCCGTGCTTTCTGGCGCTCCTGCCGGGAGCTTGGGGTGCCGGCAGCGCTGGAGATCTCGCGCTCCGGCGAGGGCGCCCATGTGTGGGTGTTCTTCGGGGAGGCCGTACCGGCGCGGGAGGCCCGCTTGCTGGGGGCGGCCCTGATCAGCCACACCTGCAATGCATCACGCCAGCTGACGCTCAGCTCCTACGACCGACTCTTCCCCAACCAGGACACCATGCCCAAGGGCGGTTTCGGCAACCTGATCGCCTTGCCGCTGCAGAAGGATCCCCGGCAGCGGGGTTGCAGCGTGTTCGTGGATCACGACCTGAAGCCCTATCCCGATCAGTGGGCCTATCTGGCCTCGTTGCAGCGTCTGCCCGTGGCCGCGCTGCAGACCGTGATCCAGGGCGCCACCGGCGGAGCCCATCCTCTGGATCTGCGCTTCATCGATGATGAGGATCTGGCGACGCCATGGCAGGCACCTCCGCCGGCCTCAAAAATCAGTGGGCCCTTACCCGCCTCGCTCAACCTCACCCTGGCCGATCGCCTCTACGTGGAGCGCTCGGAGCTGCCTCAGCCGCTGCTCAATCGTTTGATCCGCCTGGCTGCGTTTGCGAACCCCGCCTTCTACAAAGCTCAGGCGATGCGTCTGTCGGTGTGGGACAAGCCGCGGGTGATCGGCTGCGCCGAGAACTTCCCCCAGCACATCGCCCTGCCGCGCGGCTGCCTGGAGTCGTTGCAGGCCCTGCTGCAGGAGCAGGGGATCGGCTGGGAGCTGGTGGATGATCGCCAGAACGGTTCACCACTGGAGCTGGCATTCGCGGGTCAGCTGCGGGATGACCAGGAGGCGGCGGTGGCGGCGATGCTGCGCCACGACATCGGCGTGTTGCAGGCGCCGACAGCCTTCGGGAAAACGGTGGTGGCGGCGGCGATCCTGGCGCGCCGTGGAGTGAACACCCTGGTGTTGGTGCATCGGGCCGAACTGCTGCGCCAGTGGCAAGATCGGCTGCAGTCTTTCCTGGACGTCCCGCCAGAGGCGATCGGTTCCATCGGTGGGGGTAAGACCAAAGCCACCGGTCAGCTCGACATCGCCGTGATGCAGTCGCTGGTGCGCAAAGGGGAGGTGAATCCCGTGGTGCAGAGCTACGGCCAGGTGATCATCGATGAATGCCACCACATCGCCGCCGCCTCGTTTGAGGCCATCCTCCGGCAAGTGAAGGCCCGATATGTGCTGGGGTTGTCGGCCACCCTGGTGCGCCGCGACGGCCTGCAGCCGATCCTGTTCATGCAATGCGGACCCATCCGGCACACTGCCGAGCGGCCCGCCGGCGCGCCCCAGACCCTGGAACTGGTGAGTCGCACCCATGAGCTCACCGGTCTGCCTCCCGATCTACCGATTCAGGCGCTGATGCGCAGGCTGGCGGAGGATCAACAGCGCACGGATCGGATTGTGGTCGAGGCGCTGAAGGCCTGGCAAGAAGGCCGAAAACTGCTGCTGCTGAGTGAGCGCACCGACCACATCACGGCGATCGCTGCTGCTCTAGCTGGGCAGGTAGCGAACCTGTTCCTGCTGCATGGCCGCCTGAGCGCACGGCAGCGCAGCGCAACCCTGACCGCGCTGGAGGCCCTGCCGCCGGAGTCGGCCCGCATCGTGCTAGCCACCGGCCGACTGGTGGGTGAAGGGTTCGACCATCCACCACTCGACACGCTGCTGCTGGCGATGCCCGTGTCGTGGAAGGGAACTGTGCAGCAATACGCGGGCCGCCTGCACCGTCAGCAGACCGGTAAGACCAGCGCGCGGATCATCGATTGGCTTGATCTCGGCCATCCAGTGCTGCAGCGAATGTGGGAGCGGCGACTGCGTGGGTATCGGGCGATGGGTTATACCTTGATTTCAACTCTCTAGCCCATGCCCAGCTGCTGAGCCTGGGCACATTGGGATTCGACGGTGAAGTCAAGCTCCGGCCATGGATTGGTGTCCTAGGCCAGTGCCGGACTCAGGCCCAGGGCAGTAGCGGCTTGCTGCATGCGTCCATCGAAGCTGGCCAGCTGGGTGCAACGACTGTGGAGCGCCACCGCCAGATGCAGGGCATCACCGGCCCGCAGGCCGAGGGCTGGATCCTGCAGCAGTTCGGCCGCCTGCCGGAAGCGGCCACGATCGAGGGGGCGCAGCTCCACACCGCCCTGCAGGAGCCGCTCGAACTGTTCTCCGGCGACCTGACGAGCCTGGGGGCTGAGGCCATGGTGGCGCTGCTTGAGGCCCAGGGCGCTGTGGGTCTCGGTGATCAGCCAATCGCTGCTGATCAAGGAGTCACGGCACTGCCCAAACCAGTCGAGTGCGAGGGGGCTCCGTTCCTCTGGTGTCAGCAGCGCAACCACCACGCTGGTGTCGAGATAAATCATCGATGGGCCACCCCACGAAGCCTTCGTCACCAGCGCTCACCGGCGCGGCAGTCCTCGATCACCGCAGGGGTGAGTGGCATGGTGGCCTGCAGCTGGCGCAGATCAGTGGCCAGGGCCGAGCGATCCAACCTGCGCAGAGGCTCCAGGCTCAGGCGGCCGTCAGGGCCAACGACGATGTCGATCTCATCCCCTTCCTGCAGCCCCGCCTGACGTAGGCAATCGGCCGGGAGCCTGACCGCCAGGCTGTTCCCCCAGCGGCGGATCGCCTGCGGGAAGTGCTGGCTGGCGTCAGCTGAACGACCTTGAGGCTTGGACTGTGACAAGGAACGCCTTTGGCCGTTCACGGCCACCTGTAGAGACGTGACTCTACGCCCGGTTTGTGGCGTTCAGTGCTGCAGATGCCGCCGGCTCCAGCCGGTGATGGTGGCCTCAACGTTCTCCAGGTGCCACTGGAGCGGCCCCCGGCCCTGGGTGCAGCCCCAGCGTCGGTAGTGCTTCCCCGGGGTGAGCACCCCCCGCAGCCGTAGCTGGCGGAGAGTTTCCCGGCTCATCCCCAGAGCTGCGCACGCTTCTGCCGTTGTGACCCAGACCCGCTGGCGGGATGACGCTGTCGGCGTGTCCATCAGCCCCCCGTCAGCTGGGCGCGGAAGCGCTTGAGGGTGTCGATCAACCAGGAGCGGCGATAGCTCTTGACCTGGCGCGGGGCCCCGTCAACAAACTGTTGACGGCGAGGGGGTTCTTCGCCGAACTCCTCGCGGTAAGCCCTGGCCACGAGCTTGCCGGCTGCGCAGAACTGGCTGCGCGGCAGCACTTGCTGGAACACCTCCAGCCAGGCATCCCCCAAGGTGAGCTCCTCGTCAGTCGGGGCACCGGGCAGCATTCCCGAGCTGGCGGTGAGCAGGTTGCTGCGCACAATGTCCTTGAACAGGAGCTGATCGCGTTCATCCAGGCCGCGGAGCTGCTCGAACACGACGATGCTGCGTTCCACCAGGGCGATCACCTCGGCTTCCCGGAGCCGGGGCGCAGCAGTCGTCTCCACCGGTGCCGTTTGCGCTTGCTGGACGCTCTCCAAGAACCAGCCGTCCATCCAGACCGCGAACGGTGCGCTGATCCAGCGGGCCAGGTCGACTGCGACCTGGGGATGGACCCAGGTCCCACCACCGTGCCCCTGACGGGACTGGATCAGATCAAACACCGGAATTTCCGTTGTTTGGGACAGAGCTTCCAGGTAGAGCTGGCACCGGTCCGACTCGCGGTAGTCAGACCACCTCTTGTTGTTGGCCTTGCACATGGCCGTGGCATTGACGTAGCCGTCGGCGGTGCGCCGAGAGATCGGCGTGCCGTTCCAGGAGCGGGAGACCAGAGCAGGGTGATTCATCGAGGCGACAGGTGCAGCGAAAGGGGATGACGTCGTCGTGGTGTTCATCGGTCTGAAAACGGTGTGACGGGTTGGAGCTCACCGGCATCGGGGCGGAAGACGGTATTGGTGCTGGTCACCGGCCGTGGCGGCACGGGACCGGCGAGCACGAGCAGCAGGGTGCTGAGCTGAAACGCCAGCCCCAGCAGCACCAGGCCGCGCAGGCAAGCCAGGCTGGTGGCCGTGACCATGACGACCGGCCGGCGGTTCCGGCAGAAGGCAGGCAACTGGGGACGGGGCCCGACGGCCCCGTTGCTGCGCACATGTGGCGAGGCCATCAGAAGGGGGCCTCGTCGTCGTCATCCACGACCCAACCCGCAGAGCTTCCGGCCTCTGTGGCTCTACCGGTGGTGTATCCATCGACCTCCTCGAAGCCGTCGGTGGGGTCGACCTGCTCGTAGGGCACGAACTCAACGACCTGAACGGCACGCGGTTGGAAGGTCATGCCGCAGCCGTTTTCCCCGTCCCAGTCGTAGATGTCGAAGGCGACGATCACCTTCGAGCCGTTGCCGATGGCGGCCCCATCCCAGGGCTGCTTCTTGGCATCGACGATGCGCGGCCCCTCGGAAAGGGAGCCGTCGCGCCGCTGGAACTGCGGCACCTTGAAGCGCAGCACGGTGATCTCGCTGGGCTTCTCCTTATCCGCCTTCCAGGGGAAGCCCTTCTCAGCCCGGCGCTTGCGGCTGCCGTGGAGAGCGATGAACTGGTCCTCCATTGCCAGCAGAAAGGATTGGGCTTTTTCGTCGTTGTTGGGGAGCAGCAAGTCACAAGTCCAGGCCTTGGGCTTGCTCTTGTCGAGCTGGTGGTGGGGGGTGATCAGGTGGGCCCAACGCACTTCGGCGAGGGGGCTGCGAAAAATGTCCTTAGCCATGGGTTGAATCGGGGTGAACGGTGGGAATGGGCTGTTGATCGAAAGGGGGAAGAGGCGGCAGACCAAAGCGCTCACGCAGCAGGTGATGCACCGCACCGCTCGCCGAGAGGTTGTGGTGCTGCATTACTTCGCGGACTCGCAGGTAGACATCGGTGCGCACCTGGGTCTGGATGAAGTGGCGACCTGCCTGGGAGCGGGGCTGCTCGCCGTAGCGACGAAGGCCTTTCATGGCTCCACTGGCGCCGCGGCGCGATTGAGGCCTTGTTCTTCGCACTCCTCAAGGAAGTGATCGATGAAGGCGGCGTGCTGGTGCTGGGTGATGCGATCGCCGATCGAGCGGGCATTGCGCGGCACCTGGAAGTGCTCGCGAAACGCCTTGGTCAGCTCCTGGCGAGCGGCCTGGGGCAGGGCGAGGATTCGCTGGTGGGTGGCCTCGATCTCCTGGGGCGTTAGAGGCTCCAGGGCGACATCGAAGTCAGCTGCTGGAACAGCCCCTTCCTCCTCGCTGGGCCCAGGCCCAGTCGGAGCATCGGGATGCACGACGACTGCGAGGCTATTGACCCCGTTCCTCTCAGGCTCTACAGGCAAAGCCTGCCTGGCCAAAGGAATGCCCAGCAACATGGCCAGCATCCAGCCGGAAGCCTTCAGCAAGTCGTCGACCTGGTCGGCCCACTCCTCGCTGCTGACCTCAGCACCGCCAGCGTGCATCACGGTGACGCGCAACTTGTTGCGGCCGCGGATGTCAACCAGCTGGGCACTGAAGGCGATGCCTAAAACAAAGGCTGGTCTGGCTGCTTCGACCACGGCAGCCAAATCAAGGGATGGAACGGCCTGCACCTGTTCCTGGAAGGAGGCCAGGGCGGCGGTGAGAGCGCGCTCGGCGCTGCCCTTTTCGTCGAGCAGCTCAAGAGCTTCGGTTGGCACGCCTGCGCGTGCGAGGGGTTGAGTCATGGCAACTGAGAGCCGGGCTTGTGCCCGCTGGCCTGAGCTTAGCGGCTAGCTGACGCTAGGCACAACCACAAGCTGGCTCGGGCTTGTCCAGGTTGCCGTGTCGAAGGGCTGCCAGGCGGGCCTAAAATATTGGATTCTCTTCGTCCCAGAGGATGATCCACTTTTCGGGCATGAAGTACTCCCCCTCCAGCCACAGCTGGGAGAGTTCTGCAGGGCTGTAGTCATCCACAGCCAACACCTCGCGGAATCGCTTCTGATACTCCGATGGAACGCTGGCCTCCAACAGCTCAAGGGCTTCGGTGACATCAAAACCGCGCTCTTTGATGACCCGGCGCACGTGTTGCCGCCACTTCTGACAGAGCTCCTCCGCCCGCTTGGCAGTCAGCGTCGGGGCCGGAGCGGTTTGATAGGTGCCTGGTACAGGTGCATAGCCGATGTAACAGCTCCAGAAGTCCACGGCATCCCAGAGCTTGTCGTCATCGCCCCGCAGGGGCTCCGCATTCTTCAGCTGGTCCTTCAACCGTTGGGACTTGACTGGACCCCAGTCCTTCTCCGCTAGGCGACGGTTGAGCTCCTCGAGCTGGAAGAAGGCCTTCTGGCGCAGCTCACCGGCCTTGCCCTGCTCGATGACTGAAAGGTTGCCGTACGAGATCACCTCAAAGCCCGCCTCGGACCCCCATTCACATGCGGTGTACTGGGTCCAGCCGTTCCGGCGCCGCCAGTTGAGCAGCATCTTCCCGAAGGCTCTGCGGGACTCGTCCTGCCAGTCGAGGACGGCCTGGTAGGTGCGTTTGACGGGCTCTTTTGCTTGTGCCATAGCCCGATCCTAAGCACTCCTTGGCACTGCTAGCCAGAGCTTGTTACAGCTTGGCGGGCTGCTTTCGGCAGTTTCCTGACTCGGTCAAGAGCTGTTTGACCTGTTGGCCGGTGAGAGCCCGGCCCGTCTGGGCCTGGAAGCGCAGGGCCAGCGTGTAGGGGTGGATGCCGGGATGGCAGTGGGCCAGGGCCTGCAGCTGCCTGCGGAGTTCGAGCCTGTTCAATAGCCCGACCCGGCCCTGGGATCCAGGGCCAGGACCGCCTGGGCCTGTGCAATCGAGCGGCAGACCGCCCCCACCCCGCCCAGCTGCTGCACCAACTTCAGAAAGGCCCGCTGCTCAGGGCTGAGTGTTCCGGAGCCCGTCTTGATCTCCAAGGCGACGAACTGGGCGATCCGCTGGCCCACCAACTCGGAGGTGATCTCCAGCGAGCGCAGGCCGATCAGGTCACTGCTGCCTTTGCAGAGCCCAAAGCGCACAAAGCGCCCCTGCTGATCAACCAGGGCGCCGGTGTTGTTGCGCCAGAGCCGCACCGGACCGCGGCCGCAGCCCAGGCGGATGCGCTGCTGGATCTCGTGTTCGCTGGGGGAGGAGGCCATGCCTCCTGTTGCCGGGCTGGCCGTCAGGTATCGGCATGTATTAACAGTTTGGCAAATACCTGGCACGTATTGGCCGATCCGACCTGGCCGCCGATACCTCAGGACCTGAACCGGTGCTCCTACTCGTAGTGGCTCCAGAGACGGAGCACCTTCACGATGCGCTCCTCCTCCAGCACCTGGTAAACGAGGCGGTGCTGGATGTTGATGCGGCGGGAGCATGCGCCGCGCAGCTCTCCGACCAGGGCCTCATAGGGCGGCGGTTGGACGTAGGGGTCGTTGGCCAGAAGCTCCAGCAGAGCCTGGGCTTTCTGCTTGAGAGCAGGCGATGCGGACGCGAGCTTGCGGGCGTCCTTCTGAGCCTGCCGGGTGAACAGAACCGTCCAGCTCACCAGCCCGGTTCGCTGCTCAGTTCGCTCACCTCAGTGGCCATGCCTTCGAGGATCGACTCACGCATCCCGGGGATCGCGACCAGATGAAGGGTTTCCTGGATGGCGCGCCAGTCGTCTTCCGAGAGCAGGACGGCATTGCTCCGCTTACCGGTGATCTGCACCGGCTCGTGGGACTGCCCCACCTCATCGATCAAGGCATAGAGCCGCTTGCGGGCTTCTGTGGCTGACACGGTGGCCATAGCGCTCCTGCTAGCCGTACGTCAAAGCGTACCGCCTTTGACTGTGCTGCGATGGCGAGCATCCCAAACATGCCTGGCCCAGCCGCTCTTGTAACCCCGCTCCTGCTCCCGCTCCAGCAGCTCCTCGAAGGTGCTGCAGCCAGCTGCCGGGTGCCTCCGCTGAGGCCGCTGCTGCTTGGCCCTGGGCCGGTGGTGCACCGAGTCGGTGATCTCAACCAGCTCGCCATCAAGCTGCTGGAGCCCGCGGCGCTGCTCATCGCGTTCCTCGGCCAGGAACCGGTGGCCGCAGTCGGGGCAGGCCTGCGCTGCACTGGGGCAGCTGCAGAAGCAGACCGGGCAGTCTTTGATCGGGATCGAAACGCCCTCCCGCCGGCGGCGGCCAGCCAGGTTCCACTCGCGTTCATCGGTGGGTAGGCCGTGGCGATGGGCGTTGCCGACGTGATCAAGGATCAACGCCTCGCTCTTCCCTGGCACGGGACGCAAGGCCCGGCCAACCATCTGCAGATAGAGGCTCAAGGAAGCGGTGGGCCGCATCAGGATTGCGCCGCCGACTGAGGGGATGTCA
The DNA here is from genome assembly GCA_049282435.1 of Cyanobium sp. Lineage (GTDB taxonomy): Bacteria > Cyanobacteriota > Cyanobacteriia > PCC-6307 > Cyanobiaceae > Cyanobium. The sequence continues at coordinate 9,773 of JBAPUA010000120.1, forward strand.
GTGCCCTCGGAAATGATCATGCAACTGGTGAGCACCTCCACCTTGCCGGTGCCGAGCCCGGTGATCAGGCGTTTGCGCTCCTCGGCCGGGGTGCCGCCGCTCACCGACGCGGCCCGGATTCCCGCAGCGCGGAAGGCATCGGCCATCTGCTCGGCGTGCTCGATGGTGCAGCAGAAGCAGATGGCCGTGCCCGGGTGCAGCCGGCGGCGGTAGTGCGACACCGCATCGCCGATGGCGGCACGATCGCCAAAGGCCTGGGCCGCCTGCTCCAGGTCGAACTCGCCCATGCGGCGCCTGAGTTTGCTGTTCCTGGCTCCAGGCCAGGAGAAGACCCGCGGCCTGGCCAGCCAGCCCTGCTCCACCAGCCAGGCCGCTGAGGGCCCCAGCACCAGGGCCTCGAAGTAGCCGCCCACTTCCACGCCCAGCCCCTTGCCGTCGAGACGCTCCGGGGTGGCGGTTTTGCCGATCAGGTGGGCGCCTGGCCAGGCCTCGATGATCCGGCCCCAGACGTTGCCGGCCACCAGGTGGTGGGCCTCGTCCTGAATGATCAGATCCGGCGGCGGCAACTGCTGCAGCCGTCGAGCAACGGTCTGCACCGAGCCCACCGCCACCTGGCGGCCCTGTAGCCGCATGCCGGGGGAGACCACGTCGGGCTCCAGCCCCCAGGCCCGCACAGTGCCGGTGAGCTGCTCGATCAGCTCGGCCCGGTGGGCCAGCACCAGCACCCGCCGGCCCTTGCTGGCAGCGCCCTGGACGATGGCGCCGATGATCTGGCCCTTGCCGGCACCGGTGGGCATCACGGCGCAGACCCGCCGGTGGACCCTGAGGGCAGCGCGGAGATCGGCCAGCAGTTGCCGCTGGTAATCGCGCAGGACGATGGAGGCCATTCTGATCAGAGGCAATCGGGATAGTCGCTAGCCGCTTGCCGGATTAGGCTCAGCCTAGCGAGAGCTGGCCTTTGCCACTAAGCTGCGGTCCGCAAGCAAGAACCCGATGTCTGACTATGCATTGCCGCTGAGTGTCTCCATCACTCACGACCAGTTGGCCTGGCTGGATGCACGACGCCGCCACGGCTCCCTCAGTCGCTCAGCCGCCCTGCGGCAGGTGCTCGACGCTGTGATTCACCGTGAGTCCCTGGTGCCCCCGCCTGATCGCGGGTCTACGGGGAACCAGGCGGTTGCCAGCCAGGGATGGTGAGCCACATCCCATGGCCGATGCCATTGCTGCGGCCCAGGGCCGCTGGCCGGAGATCCTTGCTGCCCTGGCCGGGCTGAGCGAAGCGGAGCTGAGGGATCGCCATCAGCCCTGTCCACTTTGTGGCGGCACGGATCGCTACCGCTTTGACGACAAGAACGGCAGCGGCTCCTGGTTCTGCAACCAGTGCGGCGGCAAGGACCAGCGCGGTGGCGCCGGCTCCGGCATGGACCTGCTGATGCGACGGCAGGGCTGGAGCTTTGTGGAGGCCGCCCGGCAGGTGGAGGCTTTCCTTGGACTTGTGCCTGATGCCCCGGACACCAGCTCCAGCAAGGGCTCTAACCGCAACAGCAAGCCCTGGCGGATGCCCGAAAAGCCCCCCGCCGAGGCCCCTCCGCCGCCTTTGAACCGCGGCGCCACCGCCCAATGGGCCTACCGCAACGCCGCCGGGGAGGTGCTGTTCTGGATTCAGCGGATCCGGCTGCGCAGCAGCGGCAAGGCTTTCCTGCACCGCGTCTGGCTGGATGGGGACTGGCATCGCCCCAGCCGCCGCGATGCCTTCACCTGCGACTGGCCCACCCCCAGGCCGCTCTACGGACTGCCGAATCTGCTGCAGCGTCCAGAGGCTCCGGTCCTGGTGGTGGAGGGTGAGGGCACTGCCGATGCGGCTACCCGTCTGTTCCCGCAGCACGTGGTGCTCAGCTGGGCCAACGGATCCAAGGCGATCGCCAAGGCGGACTGGACTCCACTGGCCGGCCGGCCGGTAACGCTCTGGCCCGATGCCGATGCTGCCGGAGTGGAAGCCATGCAGAGCCTGGCCGCCCTGCTGCATCCCCTCGACTGCCAGCTGCAACTGGTGGCCCTGCCGGCGGACCTGCCGCAGGGCTGGGACCTGGCCGATGCCGACTGGACGCCTCGGCAGGCCGCCCGGCAGCTGGCCAAAGCGGCCAAGCCCTGGGCTGCGCTGGTCGCTGGTGATGTTGACCCTGATCCTGATGCCGAAGGTGGCGACAGCGGTTACAGAGATGGTGGGCAAGCGGCACAGGGTCCTACGGCTCCTCGCTCCCAGGCGCCCTTTCTGTGTCTCGGCTACGACGCCGATGCGAACTTCTACCAACCCGGCAGCACTGGTCAGGTCATCCGCCTGCCCCGTGGCTGCCACACCGCCACCCATCTGGTGGCGCTGGCACCACTGGAGTACTGGGAGAGCCTCTACCCCAGTCGAACCGGCGTGAACTGGCCGGCGGCCGCTAGCGATTTGCACAAGAGCTCAGCTGCGATGGGGATCTTTGCGGTGGAGCGCATCCGCGGCCGCGGGGCCTGGTGGGATGAGGGCCGCACCGTGCTGCACCTCGGTGATCGCCTGATGACTCCCGAGGGGGAGCAAGCCATCACCAAACCCTTTCGCTCGCGGCACATCTACCAGCGCCTCAAACGCTTGGAGGGGCCCCGCGGCGTTGAGCCCCTCACCGTGCAGGAAGCCGCAGTGATCGTCGGCATCGCCAACCGTTTCCGCTGGGAGGTGCCCGCCTCCGGCACCTTGTTGCTGGGCTGGGTGGTGCTGGCTCCCATCTGCGGTGCCCTGCGCTGGCGCCCCCACCTCTGGCTCACCGCCGGTGCAGGCTCAGGCAAGAGCCAGATTCTGGATCGCTTCGTGGCGCCGCTGCTCGGCGACCTGAGCCTGGTGGTGGTGGGCGCCACGACGGAGGCGGGCCTACGCCAGACCATCTGCTCAGACGCCATGCCGGTGGTCTTCGATGAGGCGGAGAGCAACGAGAAGGGCGACCAGCAACGGATGCAGGCGATCCTCTCGCTGGCACGGGTGGCCAGTAGCGAGAGCAGCGCCGAGATGCTCAAGGGTTCCCCCAGCGGCGATGTGAGCCGCTATCGGGTTCGCTCGATGTTCCTGATGTCCTCGATCGCCACTGCCCTCAAACAGGGGGCGGACAAGAGTCGCTTTGCCCAGCTCACCCTGCGCAGCCCCACCGAGATGGGCAAGGAGGAGCGGGAGGTCCACTGGCAGGGCCTCGATCGCGATCTCGAGCGCCACATCACCCCCGAGCTGGCGCGGCGGTTGATCGCCCGAACCGTTTCGCTGATCCCGGTGATCCGCCAGTCCGTTGTGGTCTTCTCCGCGGCCGCTGCACGGCACTTCGATTCCCAGCGGCTGGGGGATCAGTACGGCACCTTGATGGCCGGCGCCTGGTCGCTGCTCAGCGATGCGGTGCCTACCCAGGAGGAGGCTGCGGACTGCATTGACTGCCACAACTGGGAGAGCTACAGCCAGAGCACCGAAGTCCCTGACGAAGCCCGCTGCATCCAGACGATCCTGCAGCGTCAGGTGCGGGTGGAAACCGACGACAAGCCCGTCACCCGCACTATCGGCGAACTGGTGGAGCTGGCGGCCTGCCACACCACCTGCATCGATGTGAGCCCTGGCCTGGCAGCCCAGACCCTGGGGCGCCATGGCTTGCGGGTGGACGAGGAGCGCCTGCTGGTTAGCAACACCGCCAAGGCGATCGAGCAGTTCCTCACCGATACCGCCTGGCAGAACAGCTGGCCCGTGGTGCTGTTGCGCCTGACCGGCACGCAACGGGCCGGACCGGTGCGCTTCTGTGGCGCCGGCATGGTCAGCCGTGCGGTCGCCATTCCCTTGAGCGTGCTGTAACGAGCAGCCGTCACAAAGCGGCCAGACATAACAGCAGCGGTAACACCCAGATCGACTGCATTGCAATCGATCTGGGGAGCTGTAACGATGTAACGCTCCAGGGATCGGATAGAGCCCTCTATGAATTCAAAGACGAATGCACACCCTCTTTGCTTGGCACTGCTGCTTGCTAAAGCTTCTATCTCTGGAAAAGGGTTACATCGTTACAGGCACTCCCAGAAGCCACTGCTGGCAAGCCATCTCGGCTGTTACGTCCACCGTCACACCGTGTCACAACTGAAACGGCCATGACCACCACCACTTCCACCTGGCTTGATCCCATCCCCGGCCTTTGGAGGGATGAGGCAGCGCACCGCTACTGGCTGGGAGACCATCTGTTCCCGGTGTCGATCACCGGCGTGCTGGCCCACGGCCTGAGCGAGACCGCCAAACGCTCGATCGAGGCCAAGCGGCCGATCTGGGAGCCCCGCGGCACCACGGTGCATGCGGCGCTGGAGCACTACAGCCAGGCCCGCTTCCTGGTGGGCAAAAGCCCCGGGGATGCCCTGCTGGAAGTCGAAACCCTGCCGGGCCAATACCCGTACCGGGATTGGATCCTGCCGTTACTGCAGCTGCCGCTCTGGGATGAGGTGCAGGTGATCGCCAGCGAACGGCTCAGTTGCTGCCTCACCCGCAACGTCGCCGGTGCCTTCGATGGGGCCTATGTCTCACCGGCCCTGAGCGAGCGGTGTGGGCGGGAGGTGCGGGTGCTCTACGACCTCAAGACCCTCTCGGCCTACGGCCGGCCCTATTCCACCGCCGCCCAGCTCGGGGGCTACATGGTGCTGGAGGCCGCCCAGGGGAACCACTACGAGCTGGGCCAGACGATCTGGAGCAAGCCTGGCGAGGCCTTCTGCAGCACCTTCTACAGCCGTGAGCAGTGCCTGGCGGCCTGGGCCGCAGCCTGGAGCCGCTACTGCCAGGCCCGCAGGCCCTTCTAAGGACCATGCCTGTTGCGAGCCGACTCGGCACACTGACTTGCAGGTGCTAGCCACTAGACTCAGCGGGCTCGGGGTCATCCGGGCAACTGTTCTGTTGTTCCTCGATGGCGGACCTCCTGCTTGCTGCTGCCCCCTCAGCGCCAACCGCGACTGCGGCGCCTGGAGCTGATCTCGACGCCCTGCTCGATGCGGTCACCGCGATCAAGGCGCAGCAGAAGGAGCTGGAGCAGCAGCTCGAACCGCTGCTGGAGGCCCTCAACACGGCGATGGCCACCGGCGAGCTGGATCCCTCCTTCTCCCACAACGACTGGGCCTTCTGCCACAGCCCAGGCCGGCTGACCTACGACTTCCCGGCGGCGGTGCACCAGATCGAGAAGCAGCTCAAGGCCGCTAAGGAAGCAGCGATCCAGCAGGGCAGCGCCAAGGAGAAGCGCGGCAACCCCTTCTGGACCATCCGCCCCCCCAAGACCCAGGCCCTGCCCTTCTGAGCTGATGCCGTTGCGCGCTGCCAACCAGGCTGCAGCTGATCCGGTGGAGGAGCTGCGATCAGCGCCCGATCAGCAGGACGCCGATGGCGATGCGGTGTGGGCGCCAGTGGCGGTGGACCCCAGCCGACCGATCAGTCAGACCAACCCGCCGCGGCGGGCGCCCCATCACGCCCAGACCCCCAGGGCCACTGCCGGGGAGGTGGAGCGGCGGATTGCAGAGGCCCAGCTGTGGATTGCACAAAGGTTGCCGCTGCTGGAGATCAGGGCAAAAGCGGGCGAAAGCTGGGGGGTGAGCAACGTCAAGACGGTCAATCGCTATCTCGACCTGGCGCGGATGCGCATGGTGGAGGAGCTGATCTCCGATCGCCGCCGTCACCAGGCCGAGCAGATCTTTGCGCTGAACGACTGCGCCCGCCGGGCGATGGATGCCGAGCAGTTCAGTGCTGCTGTGGGTGCCTTCCGGGTGATCGCCGAGATCGGCGGCCTGCTGCGGGCCCCGATAAAGCCACCCGAGGCCAAGAGCTGATGGGTCGCATCGCCTCCAGCCTGCGGTCCCCGGCCTTGTCGGGTCAGGACGGTGGCCTACTGCTGGATCCCGCCACAGACCGCTGGGCCGACTGGGGCCTGCTGGGCGTTCTCGATCCCGACCGGGCGTCAACGACCCGCCAAGGCCTGCAGTTCCGCGACTTCATCCGCAGTGCCTTCCCGACCTTCCAGTTCCACCGGCTCTCCGAGCTCCTGATCGACCTGCTCCAGCAAGTTGCGGATGGACAGCTCACCCGCCTGATCGTCTGCTGTCCGCCGCGCCACGGCAAATCCCAGCTGGTGTCGCGCCTGTTTCCCGCCTACTGGGTGAGCCGCCACCCGGAGCTGTTCTGCGCCATCGCCAGCTACTCCGGTGAGCTGGCCTATGCCCACTCCAGGGAGGCGCGGCACTACTTCCGCTTGACCGGCCACGCCCTCTCCAAGGACTCGGCGGCGGTGGGCAACTGGCTCACCCCTCAGCGTGGCGGCTGCATTGCGGCCGGTGTGCGGGGCCCGTTCACGGGGAAGGGCTACAACCTCGGGATCATCGATGACCCCTACAAGGGCCCAGAGGATGCCAAGTCGGCGCTGCAGCGGGAGCGGCTGATCGACTGGCTCAAAAGCGTCTGGTTTACCCGGGCCGAGCCGGGCCTGACGGCAGAAGGGGCCCTGCTCCCGGCAGCGCAGGTGGTGGTGCAGACCCGCTGGGACCACCACGACATGACCGCCTGGTTGCTCGAGCATGAGGCCGAGGAGAACCCGGAGCACTGGACGGTGCTCAACCTGCCGGCGATCGCAGAACCCGAGGCGATTTCTATGCAGATCCCGCATACCTGCAAGAAGGTGCCCGACTGGCGACAGCCAGGCGAGCCGCTTTGTCCTGAGAGGGTGCCATTGGAGGTGCTGCAACGCATCCGCACCCGATTGGGCTCCTACTGGTGGAACGCCCTCTACCAACAGCGCCCCAGTCCGGCGGAGGGTCTGCTGTTCCGCAAGGCCTGGATTCAGGCTCCATTGCCCACCGCACCGGGCCAGCCCAGGCGCTATGCGCCCCTGGTGCTGAGCTGTGACCTGAGCTTCAAGGACGGCAAGGACAACGACGCCTGCGGTTTTGCGTTGCTTGGCCTGCTGGAGCCGCAGCGTCACCTGGCGGTGGAGGCGCGACGGCAAGGCCTGGTGCTGGCCGCCAACGCTGCAGGAGCCCAATGCACACCCAGGGGTGTGAATGCCACTCACTCCCTTGGTGGAGCGCCGGACCCATGGGCAGAACTCCAGATCGAAACGCTCTGGGCCCACCGGCAGCGGCTGGACCTTCCGGGGGTGATCAAGTTCCTGCTGGCCTCTCTGTCCTCACTGGAGCGTCAGGACCTGCGGCCCAACGCCGTCCTGATCGAGGACGCCGCCAATGGCCCAGCGGTCTGCCAGCTGCTTAAGCGTCAGGTGCCGGGGCTGATCGCCATCCCCCCGAAGGGCAGTAAGGCCTCCCGCGCTCATGCCGTGGCACCGCTGTTGGAGGCGGGCCAGGTGCGCTTTCACCGGCGATCCGACTCGCTGATCGAGGAGCTGCTGGCCTTCTCGCCCCGCGGCGGTGTGGACGACCAGGTGGATGCCTTCTGCCAAGGCGTGCTCTGGATCGAGTCGCAGTACTGGCGCGGATGGGGCCACAGCTCGGCGCCGCTGCCGATGGTCTTCTCTCGCTGAGCCATGGCACGGGTCATTGCCTGCATCGCCTCGCGTCTCGATCAGGAGGCCCCACAGGGGTGTTCGCATCGGGGTTGTTCAGCAGCAGGCCAGATGCATTTGCCGTTCCGTCCTCCCGTGGTGGCGACCTGCATGCCGAAGCGACAGCGACCACCAAAGCCCGCCAGGCCGGCCTGCAGCCAGCAAACGGTGCAGCTGGTGCTCGCCTACCCCAGCCGTCCACGCCGCAATCGGCCGGTCAACCCCCACGCTGCCGCCAACGCGTTGGCGCTCCAGCACCGCGACATCGCCCAGACCGTGGCCGCCAACATCTCACGCCGCACCGGTCATCCGCGGGAAGACCTCGAGCAGATCGCCATGCTCGGCATCCTCCAGGCCGCCCGGCGCTTCTCACGGGAGCGTGGATCGTTCCGGCCCTATGCCCGCACCTATGCCAACGGGGAGGTGTATCACTATCTCCGCGACAAGGGCTTTCTGATCAAGGTGCCGGCCTCCTGGCGGGAGCTGCATGCGCGAGGGCAGAAGTTGCTCAGGCTGGGAACGGCAGCGGCAGAGGTTCCTGAGCGTCTGGGGGTCAGGGAAGAGCGGTGGCGGGAGATCGTTGGGGCATGCAGTCAGCGGGTGGTCGCGATGGAGGTGGTGGAGCAGGATTGAACTCTGCCTATGAGTGGCAGCGAATTAGCGTCGGGCGTAGCTGAGAGCAGGAGGGTGGCTTACCCATTCGAGGGGATTGCGAGGAGCTCATCTCTAATCCATATGTTATATATTTCATGCAAACAATCTCCAATGATTAAGCTATGACGTGCAAAGGGCATGTGTCGATTAGGGCGTCAATTGCGGATACTGAATGCTTTAGTTGCTCTAGTTGCTCAGACAAGCTGTCTCGGCCAGAGTTGATTGTTGCGAGGCGTTCCGACAGCCACTGACGGAGTCCGTCACAGGTCGAGTCAAAGTCAGCTGCTGCAGTCTCTTCCAGTTTTCCCCCCTCGGCGCGAAGCTGATGACGGAGATCAATCCTTTGTTGCGCGCGCTGCTCGGCTCGCTTTGCGGTCATCACCTCACCGGCGACCTCGAGAAGCGCTCCACCCAACTCCTCAACGAGCGGTCCTACCGCGTCGAGCACGCTTGCCCATTTAACAAACTGGCTAGCTTTCTTGGCGTGCTCGGAGCCACGGAAGGGGGCATGACGGCCCTGCGACTTGACGAATGCCTCGACTGTCTCTCCAGACGACTCAAGCTTTTGGAGGCGATCTGCCGCCTCCTTAATAGTCATCCCAAGCTGGGACGCAGCGTACTTCTCGAAGGCCTTACGTAATGCGGGTCCGAAGGCCAGAGCCTTTCGGCCAGTCTTCAGCGGGTCAATTTTCGGGCTCTTTGCTTTCGTTTCTTGCTCTTCAGCCTCCTGCGCGATTCGCCGAAATCCCTCCATGCTCGGGCCAGCCATACGCTCTCGAACTTCCAATTCCAGCTCGTCGACGAGCTGGCGATACTCAGCGAAGCTCTCTTCAACCCACTCGTCAATTACCTTGGCCAGGGTGCCTTCGAGAATCTGAATACTATCGGCTCCAGCATCACCCGACCTACTGAATGAAAGTAGCGAGTCTTCGATCTGTCGGTGCAACTCGCTCTGTGCCTGTCGCTGCAGAGCATCCAGTCACTGTTCGTAGATCGCGTGCCGATCGACCTCGTTGTCCATACCCTCTTTGCTCAGGGTCAGCTCCTCCGCGAGACGCCCCATCTCTTGGCGCACATCGCTTAACAGCAATCGCACGAAGCGAGCTCCTGCTCGTTGTCTGAGCTCGCAGCGTTGCTTCCTTAGGGAAAGGACTTCATCGGCGAGGTCCTCCACACCGTCCCAGCTCCTGCCGATGTCATAGATTTCGGGCTCCGGGTTCGGCGAGTTCCCAACTACTTGGTAAGGGTCAGCAACGACGCAGTGGATCGAATTCAGCTTCCTGGCTGAGGAAGCTGCCTCAACGAGCGAGGTCAGCTCCTCCATCTTCTTCAAGCGAAGACTGGCGAACCCCACCTCGTTGTCGCTGGGGTCCACTCCAGCCTCATCCATGCGTGCAATGACGGCAAGCGTCGCTTCTGCGATGCCGACGTCCCCAAACAAGACCTCAAGGAAACGCTCCTTACCTGTTGTAACGAGCTGGGGCGGCAGTACCCAAAGATAGACGTCCGCCAAGCGCATTGCGCCGAGGGTAAGAAAGTCGTGTTCGTTGTTGCCGCTGCCAAGCCCCGGGGTATCGGTCAATCCAAGCCCTTGAGCTACCGCGCGTTTCGTTTCAAATGTCTCCCGCCTCCCGCTCACGGTTAGCCACTCAGGAACCGGAATCCTCCAGTCGACGAGTAGCCGCTTCAGGAGGCTGCTCTTGCCCGCGTCATAGGCACCGAATACGACCACCTCTAGCGTGTCGAGATCGTGAAACTCGTCCCATCGGAGCTGCTCCCTCGACACCGCTCCCGATGCCCCCGGAATCGACTTAAGCGCTGACCATGCCTGCCCAATCCAACCGTTGACTTTGTCCTGCATCGGTTCAGCTCCAAGGGTCACCAAGTAGCAAGCATGCCTCAGATCGCAGGGAAGAATAGTTCGAGAGGTGCTCGTGAGCGTCAGCAAGTCGGGCGGCAATGCGTTCCCGCTCCTCGGACTGCTCGGCTTCTAGTTCACGTAGAACCTGGGTGGCTGCCTTGAGATTTCGCAAGATCCCAGGTTCCCCTTCGCTACCCATTGCAACAGTCTCGACGACGCGTGCCACGGAATCTCTAAGGAAACTGGCGATCTTCTGGCGGGCTTCCTCCCGCTTGGCGCTTCTATGCTCGACAAGGAAGAGGTCGGCGATGTCAAAGCCCACAGCTACCACCGTCATGACAGCACCAACTTTGCCGAGGGTCTTTGCAAGCCTGACTGCTCCCCAAGGCTTGAATTTGAAGCCCAGCCCCTTCCCGATCTTGTAAACGACGTCTCGTGTAGCTCCGCCCATCCCACGACCGACCTTGTTGAATGCTTCTAGGAACCATCCCTTTCCTTTCTTCGCATCTGGGCCGTCAGGCGCTGTTTCTGCATGGTCGCCAAATGCAGCTCGGAACTCTGCTGACTCGAGACGCCTCTCGATCGCTTCGAAGCTGCGCTTGCGCCAAGCGTTTAGATCTTCGGCCGCCTTCTTGGCCCACTGGACTAGTTCAACCTGAAGTGCCTCGTCGTTCCACCACTGCTCAAGCCGCTCAGCCTTGAGCTTCAGCTGCTCTGGGTTTTCTTCAGCCAGTACTTCGTCTCTGAACCCAGCCGCATGCTCTGTCACAAGACGATCAAGATCAGCGCGATGCTTTCCTGCAAGTCGTGCGCCTTCGGAGATCGCCTCGTTGATCTGCTTTTGCAGGCGTCCAATGGCACCATCTTGGTCAGTCAGATGACCGATCTCCGCAGCTTGCCAGGCCATTAATTTCGAAAGCCTCGCAATGCCGCCCTCTAGCACCGATCTGTCAGCACCAACGCGCAGCAGGGACCCACGGTCTCGACGAAACTCCGACATGAAATGGCCGAACCCATCCCAGGCTCGGTACGGATCGAAGGCGCTTGCATCAACATCAGCACGATTTCCCACCATGCCGAATGGGTCGCTTGCCATGCAGAAGACGGAGCCGGAATCGACGCTGATTCCACGTGTGCCAAGTGCGAGTGAAAGCTCGGTCTTTTTGCGGTTTACCAGCTGCCCGTAAGCATCAGGGTCAGTTTCAGGGTCGACACCCAGTTCGTCGCTACGGTTGACCACGAAGAAAGTGCGATCTTGCTTTGGGACAAGCCCGAGATCACGATCTCCACGGAGTACGCTGATCAAGTGTTCATCTCCACCCAGGACGAGATTAGGCTGAAAGAGGTAGATAACAGCCGAGGCATCGGGAAAGGTTCGCAGCGCGTGTTCGGTATGCGTCGCTTCGCCACTCTGGAAACCTGGGCTGTCAATCAATCGGATCCCGTCCCAGTTGTACTCGCGAGCACGGTCAGTGGTCGGGTTCGCCCGGATCTCAAGGTCGGAGGGAACCGGATTCCCACTGTCGAGGAGGAGTCGCTTGATGAAACTCGACTTCCCCGCGTTGTAGTCTCCGACCAAGTGGATTCTGGGTCGGCCGTCAGCTGCAATTTCCTCCAACTTGCTGAAAGCCTCTAGCGCGACAGAATCTCCTGCACATCTTTCGAGCGCGACTTTTAGCCACTCTCGTCCGACTCCGGGCTTCAAATCATCGGTGACCTGATCGAAGATGCTCTTTAGACCTTCGAAAAGTCGATCGAAGATGCCTAATTCATAGGCGGAAGTACGTACGGCTTCGGACTTGCCCTCGGCATGGTTGAGGCCGACTGGATCGCTGATCCAATCTTCTCCCAGCCAGTAGAGGCAGCTCCTGCTTGCGTCCGCGGGGTACGTTGCAAGCTCAATTTCGGTTGCCGTCTTCCAAAGGAGAGTCTGCGGGTCTGCGATGTTCGGGAGATCTTTGGTGAGCTGCTCGATTTCCGAACGGAGCATTACGCAGTGATGCTGAACGTGCCGAAGCAGCAGCGCCTGCTCGATGGGCGGCTTCATCAGCTCTCCAGAAGTCCTAACGACGACATCGTGGGCTTGAGAGAGAACTTCATCTCTGAACGAGTCGTAGACGGCGTGAACATTACGTCGAACCTCTGCTAAGGCCTGGCGCCGCGCCGCTAGTTGCTTCTTCTCTGCTTCCTGACGTGCCCAGCCTCCCAGCCAGCCGAACACGGTTGAGGCGACCGAACCGATCAGCGCCACTCCAGCGGCGACGGCCGCTCCCCATCCAAGCGGGTTCCAGATGTTGGTAACCGCGAGTACACCTAGCGCGCCTGCTGCTCCGGCCAGGATTCCTCCTCCCTTGATTGCCCATGAACTGTGCTTCCAGCCTGCACCGGCATCGCCCTGTACGGCTGCGCCCCGCGCGAGTACCTCCAAGTCGAGCTTGGTGTCGCGGCGCGTGAGGTCGACGCGCTTCTCTAGGTACTCATCGCCCTCTTTGAGCACGCGCTCTGCTGCGCGCTTCATCTCCGCCTCATTGAAGGTGGCCAGGCGCACAGCGTCTGCGGATAGGCTCGATCTCCGCTCAAATGCTCCGACGACGCACTCCTCGGCGTTCTGGAGAGACCGCGACCGAAGGCTGCCCAGTTCCGTATCGAGGCGTTGCCGCACAAGTTGGCGGAGCTCGCCCTCGACCGGTGCCTGGAACGCTCCCTTTCGGCGTTGTTCAAGCTCGAAAAGAAGGTCCCGGTCGCCACACATAAGCGGACGGCGGCGTTCTTCATCATCCCGTGCTGGGTATCCCAACAGCCTCAGCAGCCTGCTAACTAGGTCCTCCTCGATCGTCGCCGCTGCTTGGCCCGCCTCGCCTTCGATCTCGCCAAGAGCCAAACCAAGCTCGGTTAGAACTCCTCGAAGCTGTTCGTTGAGCGCGCCGAGCCGAAGGGGGACAGCGTGATGCGATATGGCCTCTACAAGCAGGTTTTCGAGTCGCTCGAACCCTGACCAACTTTCTAGCCGCTCGACTCCGAACTGGGCACGTTGCTTCTGCAGGCTCAGCTCGTCCGGCCCAAAGAAAGGCAAGCTCGCACGAGCGAACAGAGCCCGCTTCGAACTGAGCGCCACCACTGGTACCCCGGATAGCCCGATCTTCGCGAGTTCATCGCGAATGTTGCCAGCGTGCTCACGAACCGCACGGGACAGATTCGAACGCGCGGTGCCGACTGGTACCCGAGGAGGGAGGCGCTAGACCGGGTTCCGCGGGTTCAATACTGCGATCAACGGTTTACGGTACGTTTGAACC
>JBAPUA010000121.1:0-16680 GCA_049282435.1 Cyanobium sp.
GCTCAGCAGCCGTTGCAGCCGTCGGCCGCGCCGTTGCCGCGCCAGCCAGCGCTGGATCCGGGGCCGCAGCAGGCCCCGGCACAGCTGCCAGTTCAGCGCCAGGCCCAGGGCCTCCCCCGCCAGCACCCCACCGCCACGCCCACCGCCACGCAGCCAGCCCAGCCCTATCCAGGATCGAACGGAAACTGATGCTGAAGTCGAAGGTGGTTTTGCGTTTGATTTGAAAAATAGACGCTTATTGTTTCACTGGTCATCGTGGTGAAGTCAACGATCGCTGTTTCGCCATGACTGACCGACCCAATGCTTAGAAGTTCTGCCGCGACTTGCATCCCAGTGGATGGAGTGGGTCAGGGAGCCTGAGAGGTCTTGATGACCCAGATGCCTCCGTGGCGCTCCCATCCAAATTCAAGGAGGATTTGGCAACCCGGGAACTCCATCAGCTCTTGGGCGACTGTCCCTGGCCTCAGGCTGTGTTGCTTCACCAGCAACCAAGGGTGTGGTCGTTCATCGGCGGTTGTCCAAGCCGTCAGCATGGCGGTCACCGAGACGACCATCCTGGCTGACGGAGTGTGCGGCGAAACGCATGCCGATCATTCAGAATAGTCCAACTTTCACATTGTCAACGCTGACGATTATATCGTTGAAATCCTTGTCGCTGCCACTGAAGAGTGTGGATAGATCCTCGAACCCCAGCACCATCGTGTTGGCCTCCGAACCGAGGCGCACCATCTGGGGGGCAGCACCGGGATTCGCAGCGGCGAAGCTGGAGAAGATCGTGGAGCGGTCGCCATTCTGCAGCAGCAGCAGGCCGTAGGCGAGGTTGGTGTCGATGGGGAGGTCGGTGAACGATTTTGATGCGCCAAAGGCCGGCAGCCGGCTGGAATCGAGCAGCAGACCATCGGCCTCGGCCCGATGTAGAGCCGCCTCCAGATAGTGGGCATCACCGGGTTTGAGGCCATCCACCTCGCCGGTGATCGAATCGATGGCATAGAAGGCCAGGCTGTTGTTGAAGCCTGCCAGGCGCTGCACCTCCACGGCCGGCCGGATCGGAATCGCCGTGGGTGCGGAGCCCATGGCCTGCCAGACAACACCGATGACGCCACCGGTGAATTGGGCGGTGATCTGGTTGCCCTCAACGCTGAGCTTGAGCAGTTGCAGCGCTTGTCCGTCGCGGCTGGCGGTGGGAGTCCAGCTGCTTCCCACCAGGTTGAGCCCCTGGACGACGGAGCGGCTGCCGATCGCCTGCCCCTCGGTGGTCTGCCAGCCGTGACTGGGATTGCTGCTGAGGGCGTTGCTGGCGTTGATGCTGCCGGTGCTGCCGCCGCTGGCATCACGAAGCAGGCTGAGCGAGCTGGCTCCGGACTGGAACCCGAAGCTCACCAGACCGGGGCCGCTGTCGGCACGCCAGCTGGTGAGGGGCCCGTTCTGCTTGAACTTGAGGCTGGTGCTGCCGAGGAGTTGCACCTGGTTCGACCAGTGGAGCTCAGGTGCGGCGAGGGAGACGGCGGGGGTGTTGCCCTCGGCTTTGAAGTTCAGTTCCAGTCGGGCACTGATCTGATCGTTGGTCTTGGCATCGTTGTCCAGGGCCAGGGCGCCTGGGATCGAATGGACAGCAGGGATGGGGCTGCTCTCGGGGTCGATGGCATCGAGCAGCGTGATCGCCTTGGTGGCCAGGGAATCGCTGCTATCCGCAGCGCTGCGCTGGGTGACGTTCAAGCTGAGGCTACTGAGGTTGCTGCTGTTGGCGTTGCGATCGGCGCGGAAGGTGAGGATGGCGCCCGCAGCGTTGCTGCTGGGAGTCAGCGAAAAGTCGGAAAAAACGGGGGCTTGGTATGGGTCTGGGGCGCTGGCGCCGGCCGGGTCGCCTGCCGGCTTGATGATCAGGTGCAGCGCCTTCTGGCCGCAGTCCTGCAGTTCTCGCACTTCGAGTGAAAGCGTTGCGTTGCGCAGCTGCTCCAAGGCCGCGGATGCCAGGGGAACAGTGATCTGTCGGGAGCTCTCACCTTGCTCCAACGCGAGTAGACCGGCGACGGCGTCGTAGTCGCGGCCAGGGGCGGCGGTGGCGTTGGTGGAGCTGGAGGCATAGCTGAACACCTGTCGCTTGTTGGTGTTGGAGCGCCTGATCTCGAAGCGAGCTGTCGCTGAGGAGCTCGTGGTTTTGTAGGCCAACAGGGTGACACCACCGCCGAGGTCGGTGCTGCTGGCGAGCGCCGTCGGCATGGCGGTGGGCGCAGGGGCTGCGGCAGTGAAGGCCCTGGCCTGAAGCGACTGGGTTGCAGGGGCGGCGGCGGAGGTGATGCTGACGTTCTGGCTGAGCCAGGTGTCTGCGGATGTGCCGTCGGGTGCGGCCACATAGACCAGAGCCGGATTGCCGTTCAGGGCCGCATTGTTACTCAGGCCGCCCTGCTGGTTGGCTGCATAGGCATACCAGATCTTGTCGGCATAGGCGCTGTCAAAGCTCGTATCGCGCTTGAATTCATTGCTCAGCACAATGCTGTCAGTGGTGTCACAAGTAAGAAAGAGAATGCGATTGGAGTTGAAAGCATTCACGCCAGCGGCGTCAAAATACAGGGTATTGGCGCCATAGTCCAGGGAGCTGATGAGCTCAATGTCGCGCAGCTTTGTGCCGGCGAAGTATTGGGGAGAAGGTGTATTAAGGCGGAAGTCGTAGGATTGACTGGCCAGGCCTTCCAGCAGCAGCTGGTCAAAGCCTGAGCCGGCGTCAATGCGCCAGAAGCTGTTGTCTTTGATGGCAATTCGATCACTGCCTGAGCCTGTGTAGATCAGATCGGCTCCGCCCATGGACTGCACCACGTCGTCGCCAGCCAGCGTGTAGATCACATCGGCCAGGGGGCTGCCAATCAGGCTGTCATTGGCGTCAGTGCCAACCTGAGAAGCGATGTCGAGATAGTCGCCACCCAGGAGCACGTACTGGCTGTCGACACCGAGACTGGGATCGGATGGATCGCTGACCAGCATATCTCTGAAGCCATCGCCATTGACATCAACATCGCTATCAATCGAGTAGCCAGCCAGAGATTGCTGAACGGCTGAATCGGTGCTCAGGCTGAGGGGTGAGATCGTGAGATCATCGCTGCTCCCGCTATTGCGCCATATTGCGTATAGATTTGAGCCTGTACTGGCTAGATTTATGGTTTGATAAATGCTGTTGGCTGTGTCGGGCAGGTATGCAGGCGTGCCCCAGGTATTGTAAGAAGTTCCAGCCGTCACATAACTATAGGAATCGATGGGATTCTTATAGCCCGTAGTTAAATACAGCCGTGACGCATCCGAAGCAATGCAAGGATTGTGCAGTACGTTATTAAAGTAGGGGTCTAATTCATAGATTTCAAAGGCTGACCATGTTTTGTCGTCAGTTTTTTCAGTGATCCAATACTTCGTCTGGTCACCGACACTGCCCCTGTAGGTGCCACTCATATAGGCCAGAATTGTTTTGCCTTGGAAGCGGGTGGCACTGATCAGGGATGAGCTGGCTTGCGGAACCCCTGATGAATCAGCAATGGCCATGGGGCCACCTGAGAAGGCGCCATCTGCGTAGGTCCCCCCCCAGGAGCTGCTCTTGGTTGGATCCGTTGAAGCCAGGCTGATGATCTCGGAACCTGCATCGTTGGCCACGAAATAGAGTGCAAGATGGTTGCCTTCATTGACCAAGGTTGGGCCGATTGATGACGATTGACCGGATAACGAATAGGTTGTCCACGACGAGTAGTCGCCAGGAGTGGTGTTGTAAGCCATATTGAGGACGTTATAATCAGAGGCACCTTGGGGACTCTTGTAGGCAATGTAAAGGGTTTGATTGTAAAAGGCCAGGCTTGGTGCGCTGTCTGTACTGGCACCGGGGATCTGGAGTTGCTGCCAGTGGGGGGAAGCATTGTTCGGATCCCCAAAAGCCAGGAAAATATTGTTACTGCCTAGCCCTTGGTTGACGATAAAGATCGTGCCGTCGCCGGCGACAGTACTGGAAAGACTTGCCCAATTATAATAACGGTCATTCGCAACTTCGTAGCCCTGGATTGGCGTCGTGGCATTGCTAAGGCTTGCACTCCTGATCGTGGTCGATGGTATGTAGTCGAGAATGGGCTTGATCCAGTTCTGCAGGGAAGGTAGGTAGTTGTCTGGATTGCTGCTGCTCTGCCTGTCAGCTGCTGGAATATTGAGGTTATCGGCGGCATAGGGATCGAGCGGCGCCCGCAGATTGGCAAGGCTGAAGGTGTTGTCGCTGATCTTGAACAGGGAGCCGTCAATGAGGACGGTCTGAATGGATTCGTCGTCAGAATTGTTGGCGGCCAGGGCCAGAAGAATGTCGTCTAAGCCATTGCCATTCACATCGCCGGCGGCCCGAATGCTCCAGACCGAATAGAAGTTAGGTTTGTCACCTGTATCAATGGAGTCGAGGCCAGCTGGTGCCAGGTAATCGAGGCGACCATCACCGTTGAGATCTCCATAGTTCGTGGTGGTGAGGCTGGAGAACGCCGTGGTGATCGCCTGGTTGGCGTTGGTGTTGATCGCGCCCAGCAGGACGGCTGATGTGCCGCTGGTGGAGAAGAGGCTGGTGTTGACACCCTGGCTATCATCTGGTGCAGACACGTTGGCGGTGCTGGAGGTGCTCCAACCGCTGGCTGTCACCGTGCCCTGCTGGAGCACCACAACCTGTTCGTTATTGATCTCGTCTGCATAACTGAGCACCAGCCCTAGGTTATTGGCTGTGAGGCCAACGCCGCTTTCGCTAGGATTTTTGGGCTGGGGCACGCCATTGCCCGAGCTGAACAACGACCAAGATGAAGCCGTGCCGGGATCGGCACTTGTGGTGAGGCGGGTCGTGTATCCGTACTGGTAGGCGATATAGGTTTGATTGTTGAATCGGGCCAAGGCAAGATTCCCGGATGAGGCTTGCGTGCCACCGGAATCGGAGATGGCTAGGCTATTTTGCCAATAACTATACAACGGTCCCCAGGGTTCCGTTGAGCTTGTTCGGTGGATATTGCCGTCATCCCCTACGTAGTAGGCAGAGAGACTGCCATCCTCAACAATGAGGCTGGCGAATTGAACGGTAAAATAATTTCCATTCGTGTCTTGAGGGATAGCCGGTAGTTCACTCCAGTCATAGCCATCGAAATACGTGGTAACAAGCGTATTTTTATAAGCATAGCTCATGTAGACGCAACCGTCGTAGGCGGCCAATGATGGTGAAATTGTTGTAGTAGAGTATTCGGTAGAGTATGCATTTGTTATTTGCTGCCACCCTTCCCAACTTTGGCCGCCATCTTTGCTGGAGCTCCACCAAAGACCATCGTTTTCGCCTCGAACAGCAGCGTAGAGAACGCCATTCAATTCCGCAAAGGCCGGAGCGAAGGTGGATGAACCGCCTGCCAGGCTCTGCCAGTCGGTGGTGCGAGAGTATTGGGAGTCGATCGCGTTGCCATTGCCTGCGGGCAGTGGCACGTTGGAATTGAGCCAGGTGCTGCTGTTGGCAGAATCACGCACCGGAATGGCATTCAACCAGATCGCGTTGTCGTCACTGCGCACATTGCTGAGCAGCAGGGTGCCATTCACGCTCAAGGGCACAGTGGCCAGTGTGCTGCTCAGGCCACTATTGGCATGATTCAGGGTTGTTTTGAGCCAGAGCTGATTCGCATCGCGAAGTGTGCCATTGGCTTCGAGCAGGTCCAGGCGCTGCAGGTTGATGGCCCCATCGCTGCTGCCATAGGTGAGGGCAAGGCCTGTGTCCGTGCTGGCCAGCACCGGAGCGGTGCTGATGGCGGCCTCGCCCGCGGCCGAGCTGAATGTGGAGGCGAGCTCCCAGCTCAGGCTATTGGTGAGGGCCGCATAGACGTTGACGCTGCTGCCATTGGCCACGGCGATAACAGCTTGATCTGCGAGCCAGGTGAGCGAAGGTGCATCGCTGGCGGCAATAGGGCTATAAGTGGCACTGCCATCGACCTCGACGCGCTGGAGCAATTGGCTCGGCGTACTCCAGCTGTTGTCAGCTTCAGCGGCGGAGAGGAAGCTTGAATAGGAGCCGTAGAGCGTGCCCGAGCTGGCGTCGACCCAGACAATCCCCAGGCCATCACCGCGATCGATCAGCTGGGGGCCATGGCTGCTGCTGAAGCCTGCTCCAGGACTCAAGCTATCGCTGAGCTGGGTGGGTGTACTCCAGGCCGCCGCGTTCTGGCTGGTGGGATCCCAGCTGCTCAGGCTGAGCGTGGGGGTCGCGTTCGTATTCAGAAAGGCAAGGTAGAGCTTGTTGTTCAAGAAGGCCAGTGACGGTGCCGAGTCGGTGGCCAGGCCCGGTGTCAGAGCACTGATGTCTGTCCAGCTGTTCCAGGTGCTGCCTGCATCCGTGCTCTGGGTGAAATAGAGGTGCGTGTTTCCATACCCTTTAACGACGGCATAGAGGGTGGTGCCGACACTGATCACCGTTGGCGTGGCATCGGTGAAGCCATGGGACACACCCAGCCCAGGCAGGGAACTCCGTGGTGCGCCACTGGCATCGACGGGGGCCAGCAAGCCGAAACCGGCACCGATGGGTAGATCGCCACTGGCGCGGCCGTAGAGGATTCCGGCGCTACCGCCCTTGGCCAGACTGATGTCGCTGCCGTCCTGATTCAGGAACAGGGCAATATCTGCAAAGCCATCGCCATTGACATCGCCAGCGGGGGCGACTTTGGTTCCATTTTTGACAGTGAATGTGTAGTAATTATACAAATAATCGGCCAGGACCTCCTGAGTGTTGGCACCTAGCTGCAGCCTTACAGTGGTGATTGCGGAACCAGGATCAATCGAGATGAAATCATCATAGCCATCGTTGTTGAAGTCGCCGATGGATCGCAGCGATGCCTTGGTGGTGGTGGCAAGGCCGTCGAGCCGATAGCCGGTGCTGCTGGTGAGTTTGCTGAGCTGGAGGTTGTTGATCGCTTCCAGGTAGGACTGTCCCCAGGTGAGGTAGGCACTGCCGTTGGGGCCCGAGCCGAGCAAGATATCATTGAAGCCGTCACCATTGATGTCACCAGAGCCAAAGGTGCCCTGGCCGGTGTAGCTGGAAAGCCCGGAGCCGATCTCCGTGAGGATGGCGGTGGTGAAGGTGGAGCCGTCGGCACGCGTGACGACGCCAATTGACCCGGGGGCAACGGACGCCGTGGCGGTGTTCGGGGCCCCGGCAGCGGTGGTAGCGGTTAGGGTGTCGCTACCAAACAACACATAGCCAGTGCCAGCACTACTACTGGCGTTGTAGGCTTGAACCAGCAGGTCGTCATAGCCGTCATTATTAACATCTCCCAGATTGACCAAGCCACTGCCTAAATGATCCTGGCTCTCAGCTCCGTAGAGGGAGAAACTGCTGGCCAGGTTCGCCAGATATTGATTGGAGCCGAGATTAATAGCAGTCAGCCAATCGGCCTGATCTGTTGAGGTGAAAGGATTGTCGGTATTGACGAGATAGACGGCTCCAGCGCCACCGTATTGAGAAGCGCCGATGGCGAGAACGGCCTTGCTGTTGCTATTGTTGTAATCTCCAAAGCTAAGGCTACTGCCGAATCCGGACTCCCCCAGTGTATTCCAGACCTGAGGTCCGTAGAAGGTGGCACCACCACTGCTGAGAGCAGCAACGCTTTGGGCATTGATCGAAGCAGCTGCTGAAAGCGCCTGCAGATCGCTGGCCTGGTTGAGGAGATAAACAGCACCAACGGCATTGGCTTGCAATGCTTGATTATACAAAATAGACGCGCCAGTAACTCTATCAACCAGCAGTTCCTTGACATTCTTCAAGTGGGTCGTCAGTTCGGTCGCGTTCGTTTGCGCGGCCGATTGGTTGGCTACGGGTTGGAGGCCTGGGCTGTTGGTACCCTTGGCAATCGACACCGAGAAGTTATTGTCAGCGTTGGCCACCTGAATCTTGAGGAGAGCACCATCCCCGTAGCCATTGTCTGGCGTCTTCTCGCCCAGAGCCTGCGCCCAAACGCTTTTGGTGCCGCTATATTCCATGGCTGCAACCACCCCTGGAGCAGAAATGGCGATGGCGCCCTTGTCGTCGACAGCGATGGCACTGCCCAGCTTGCTTCCCCAGTAGCTGGTTGTGGGTGAGCCACTGGGATCGAGGCTGGTCATGGTGCCGCCGCTGCCGAGTATCGGCGGATTCTTTTGCGACCAGCTTTTTGATGCGGCCGTATAGGTATAGCTGTAAACAGCTCCAATTGCCTGCAGAGAGCTTGCCGATGTGCTGGTATTACTGGGATCGAGCTGACTCACGTAGTTGGGAGCACCAACCAAGAGCGTGGATGTCGTGGTGTCATAGGCCAGGGCTGTCCCAAAGCCGGCGACTGTGATAATGTCCGTGGCTGTGTCAACAGCCGATGCTGTCAATGTCGTGACGTAAGCACCAAGATTATTGGCATTGGCCAGGTTGATGGTGTTGACACCATTGGCGTTGGTGAGATTATCTCGAATCCAGCTGCCATCAATGATATAAACTTTGCCACCGCCATTGGCCTGGGGAGCGGCGATCACCAGGTCTTGGCTACCGTCGCCATTGACATCGGCCACCAGCATGGTTTTGCCGAAGTTCTGATCCCAGCCCGTGGTGGGATCGGCCTCGATCAGCAGGCCGCCACTGTCGCTGGGATGGGTGGCATTGCCCAGCAGCGGCAGGTTGGGAGATTCAGGCGAGAAGTTGGATCGGGCCAGGGCATTGAGCCAGGTGGTGGGAGCCTGGGCCGCATCCGTTGTTGGCTTGCCATTGAGCGATTGACCGGTGTACTGAAGCCAAACCCGGCCGGCAGGATTGCTGATGGCGTTGGTGCAGATGGGTTGGGCAATCGCCAGCCAGCCATGTTTATAGCCGTTGCTACCAATGTACGAACCTGCCACCTGTGACATGCCAAAGCTATTGGCCGGAGCTGAGGTGGCACTATCAGTTGCCACTGCAGCAGAGGCGGAGCTCTTTAGGACTTCACCACTATTGATGTATTTGAGCTGGACAGGTGCCTGCTCAATGACTGCGGCCGTAGCGATGACAGCCTCGTGTTTCTCAAGCTTGGTGAACTGATTGTCGCTGGCATTTCCCGTGGTTGCAATCGTGTAGGCGGCGGCAGCGTCGCTGTTGAACGTGACGGGATTGGTGTTGGAGAGTTGGTAGCTATTGCCCTTGAAGTCTCCGTAGGTGCCGTCAAAGTTGAAGGTGTAGGTGGCGGAGTAGGTGTCGGCCAATGGGCTGGTGCCAGAGGCATGTGGTAGCTGGTCTTTATCAATAACCAGATTAAATGCAGGTGTATCGGTGAGGACGTCGAATCGAAAATTGCTATCTGTCGCCCGTGGCTGCAATGCCGCCAGGCTGTTGGTCCCAAGCAGAACCTGATCCGGTGTCAGGTTGAGTGTTGTGGTTTCTGTTGGGTCGCTTGTGCTGGTGAGTTGGACTGTGATGCCGGTGAGCCGCTGGCGTGCTGGATTCAAACAGCCGCTGCCATTGAGCGTCCACGCATCGGCTTGCAGCCAGCTTGCGGGCGCAATGCCAATCACCAAGGCATCCTGTAGCGATCCTGGCTGGCTGGCACTCGGCACCGTGGTCTGCAGCTTGAGGCTGGGGTTGAGATTGGAGGCCTCAGACCAGGAACCACCGTTGACGCCGGCTGAAAACACGGAGTAGTAGGTGCCCAGCAGTGCATCATTGGGATTGACATCCCGGGCCCGCCAGTGGGATGTGACGCCGCCAGGAATGGCGCCTGGATCAGGCGTCTTGGTGGCGATGCCATAGCCGAGATCTGCCATCAAGGCGAGGGCATCAGCCGGGGAGGGAGTGGGCCACTGGCCTGATGTGTTGGGCGTGAAGGCAGCCGTGGAGAGGGCCTTGTCATAGATCGCCAGCTCGTCGATGGCGCCACCGACGTTGCCGGCCAGCAGCAGGGCCTAATCGTTGTAGTTGATCGGCGCATAGGCATCGATGACGCTGTTGTTGCTGGCAACCAGGGTGTTATCGATATAGAGAGAGGCCGTGCCGACGTTGGTGGCAATCTGGGTGACTGTGTCAGCTACGCTATAGGCTTGATAGTTGGGCAGATAGGCGGCAACGATGTGGTGCCATTGGCCATCGCGCAGATCCGCTGGCACGCTGCCGAGGGCTGCCGATGTGAGTGAGCTGCCTCGGCCGATATCAAAGACCAGCTTGCCGTCGCCATTGACGGACACCGCCGTGCCGCCGGTGAGGGAAAAGCCGAGCTCATAGCCTGCATAGTTTTCGCTGTTGTATTGGCTCGGTGTGGCGCCTGCTGCTGCGGTGGTGACCTTGGTGCTATCGGGTGCCAGGGAGAGATTCACCTTGGCCTCACCCGTTTTCAGCTGGAATGCCCAAAGAGCATTGAACATCGTCTCCAGATTGGAGCTGATGGCCTGTCCGTCGTTCACCAGCACCAGCCCTTCGTTGAGGATGGCGGAGTCGGTGTTGACAGCGATGGCGTTGAGGCTGGAGTTGACTTGCTTGGTGGTGCTATCGATGCTGTTGCTGAATTGGAGTTGGGTCTCTGGCACCAAGGCGGCAATATCTGCCGTGCTTCCATCAATGCCCGTGAGGTCACTGCTGGATAGGTTGTAGTTGGCGAGGAACTGATCAATCCCCTTGAGGTTGATGCCGCTGACGAGATTGTTGATCAGTAGCGAATTGCTGTAGAGGTTGGCGCCGCCCGTGCCATTTAGGGCGGTGGTGTTGGCACCAGCCGCCACCACCGCCCAGCCCCAGGCGTAGACAGCGGTGGAAGGCGTGGAAACCGAAGCCGGAATCGAGCTGATCAGACCGCGTTCGACGGCCTGCTGATAGGTGATCTGATCCACCACGAAGCTGCTGCTGAGCAGCCAGCCATCCGGCATGGTGAAGGCGCCAACCGCCGCACTGGATGGTTGGCCGAGGGCCACAAGCCCAGCGCCCTTGGCATTGGAACCCGGCTGCAGCTGGGCCCAGAACTCAATCGTGTAGGGGACTGTGGGGGTGCCCGGGGTGGCGACAAGAGCCGATGTCGGCAGGGTCTGGCTGTTGTTGACCGTGAAGCTGCCCGTGCCGCTGCTGGCATCGAAGCTGCCGATGGCGGTGATCGTGGTGCCGGCCGTCACCCCCTGGCCGATGATGACATCGCCCACAGCCAGGCTTCCTGCCGTGAGCTGGCTGACGTTGAGGGTGGTGCCTCTGATCGAAGCGCTGAAGGTGCTGATCGGCAGTGACGTTGGCGCTGGGATGGCCTCCAGGGTTCCGGAGGCAACGACCTGGGCTTGATCGACGCTGTAGCTGCCGGTACCGCTGCTCGTTACCGTGCCAATCGCGGTGATTGTGGTGCCGGCTGCGATGCCAGGACCCGTGATTTCATCACCGACACGCAGGGAGCCCTGGCTGACTGACGTGACACTCAGGGCCGTGCCATTGATGGAGCCAATGAACACACCGATGCCGCTGGTGTCCGAGCTGGCCTGATAGCTGCTTACAGGAATATTGTTGACGATATCACGAATGGGTGCATAGAGAGACCCCATGCCCGTGGTCAGAATACCGGTTCCATCGCTGTTCTGCACGGCGGTGGATTGGTCGGCTGGCAGGGCGCCAGCGATGCCAAAATTCAGGCCAGTGTCCGAGGCCGTTGTCGAGGTGTAGACGGAATCAGTTGAGCCGATGTTGATATTGTTGAGACCGCTCTGCAGTTGGCCAAATTGCAGATAAATGTAGGGGTCATCACCAAGAACACTCTGGCGATAGGGAGTGCGGACGTCCTGGCTCCAGCTGACAACAGCACTTTCGCTGATGCTGGTGCTGCCGTTAACCGTCTGCGCCAGCGGCAGGGAGGCGATGCTGATGTCGCTGATGCCCAAGCCCACATCCTGGGCTGGCTCCCAGGGGATCTCGTGGATAGTGGGCTTGCCATTGGCATCCTTGAACAGATCATCCCACTGGTAGGTGTGTGGGTCGGCATTCAGCCAGCCGGCCATGAGCTTGGCGGGGATGGCAGTGGCTGAGCCGAACTGCTGGATCGCCCCCTTGATGGCATCAATGGAGACTTCGCTCCAAATCAGTAGGTTACCCATCTGATGGGTATTGGGGTTGACACAGTTGAATGCCTTGAGCTCGCGGATGACGTTATTATCGGGAGAATAAAGACCAGCAAGACTGGGTGCCAACCAGCTCGTATCACCGCCATGGTTGATGCGGTAATTAATCCGCTGCGATCCATACATCGACTCCATGAAGGTCTGGAAATTATTGGTACCGTCCTTGGAGGTGAGCGGCACAACAGCTTGTGACGCCTCCACCCAGGCAACGAAGGTGTTGCCGGCGTAGGTGTCCTCGCTGTCGCCAGCCAGGGTGATCGTCGTCGGCGTACTGGCTGCGCTGAAAACGATGTCGTTCTCGTGATTGTAAATTTCTTGCAGCGATAGCTCTGATGGCAATACTGCTGGGTTTTGCGTTAGGCTGCCATCGGCATTTTTATCAAAGCCGTTGAGGTAGGTAAGACTGGTGGTCGTGTCCTTACCAGAGCCAGTCGTGGTCACATAGGTGACCCGGTTTTGAACTTCCCAGAGCCCCATGGAGGGGTAAAGGGGCAGCTGATCACTGAGGCCGGCAGCTAGATAGACGCCACTATTGGCATTGCCAGGTTGGGAGGAGAATTGCTCCTCCTCCGTAAAGTTGTTGAAGGCGATTGATGACGGCGTGACGGCATAGGTAGGCGGTGCGGTGCCGGCTGCCAGAACATTCACCACAGCCTCGGGCAAACCCAGTTGGATGCTGTATGTGGCAGCTGACGACGGGTTGGCGTCGCTCGGCAGCAAGAGGGGGTGATCGAGACTGACGCCAAGGATCACCCCATTGCTGAGCTGAACTGTGGCTGTAGCGGCGGGATTCAGCAGTTCAACTTCGGTTGCTAGGGCGCTGGAGAAGAGCTTGACCGCAACGTTGCTGTAGGTGTAGATGGAATTGTTATTGCTGACCGGCGCGCTGACCTGACCGCTGATTGGGTCGTAGACCGGATAGAGGAGCCCTTGGGCCTGGCTGCCCGGCGTGACGGTAATGGTTTGGACACGCTGGATCTGCTGGCTGCTCAGGGGGGATCCGGCGCTGCTGTTCACCGTGATCAGCGGCAGATCGGCAAGGGTGCTGCCAATGCTGCCAGTAGCAGCATCTGGGTGGGCGGCAATGCCCGTGGTGAAGACATCAAGGATCAGGGCATAAACGCCATTGCCTTGCTGGCCTTCTGGCAGGCCTAGGTAGCTGCCTGCTTTGACAATTTTAAAGCTATTGGCAACAATACTGCCTGCGGTCACAGTGAAATTGGCCAGGGCAAGGGCGTTGGGGTCTCCCTGGGCGACGACACCGAGAATGGCAACGTTGCTATAGGTGCCATCGATGAGCTTGCTGCCGGCATTCACCAGTGTGAGCGGCAGTGTGGCGCTGGCGCCCGTGGAGGTGTTGAGCCCTTGGTCATACATGTCAAGGGTCAGCAGTTTCAGCGTCGAAGCCGTGGTCGCCAGAAGCCCGGAGTTGAGGTCTGATGTGGTGAGTGGTGCCGCTGAATAAAATGAATTGTCTGCCGATGCCGGGGCATAGGCGAAGGGATAATCGGCTCCGGAGCCAGCGGCGGCATAGCCCCCATCGCTGGTAACGCTGGAGCTGCTGGTGCCCTGGCTGGCATTGGCCCCGCCCGTGCTGCTGCTGGCGCTGGTTGCAGGTTGAGATTTCCAGGTGTGCAAATAACTGATCAATGGCACCATGCCACCGAGTGGCAAGGCGAACCCCGCGTTAGCAAAGAATGTATCTTCCCATTCACCTTTTTTGTCACCAAAAAAATATTTGGAGTAGCGGTCGCCAAGGTTGATCTCAGCTCCGATCAGGCCATAGAAAAGGCAGGCGGCTGTCAGGCGAGTGGCTGCCTGAATGCCCTGGGAATTGCTGAACGTCTCTTCCGGCAGGGCTTCAGGGTTGTTACCCTTCATGACTGCAATGCTGGCAGGACCAACAAACGAC
This sequence comes from Cyanobium sp., assembly GCA_049282435.1. Lineage (GTDB taxonomy): Bacteria > Cyanobacteriota > Cyanobacteriia > PCC-6307 > Cyanobiaceae > Cyanobium. Next base: position 14,009 of record JBAPUA010000121.1, read on the forward strand.
AAGAGTGTGCCCACGGCTGCGTTGGCGGCAGCCAAGTATGGATTGTATTCCGCTCCTCCGATCGAACCGTTAAGACCATTACGACTCTGGTTTGAGGCTTCCCTGCGTATAAGATTTGTTTCTTTCTTGAGTTTCCATTTTTTCTGATAGCCATAAGATGTGAGCGCGAATCGCTCGGCTCCGCCTAAGATTCCAGATGCATAGCCTAGGCGTGCCAGGCTTTGGGGTAACTTTTCGCTGGATAGGGATTGTGACCATGCATAGCCTGTGCTTGCGCCAAAGGCCAGGCGGACGGTGGATTGGAGAGCGGCGGAGAATCTGAGACTTTTTAAGGAAAAATCAAGGCCTACTGATTCCCTTGCGCTAACACTCGTGAGATTTGGCGATTGAGATAAGCTATTGCTGTATTGGTAGGCTGTTAGAGTGCTCCCGCCCCCGCCAACGTTCGCAGAAGTGTTAGAGGCTGGGGACTTGAAAAATTTTTTTGGTATAGCATAAGCATTTTTTGATATCATCGATCGGGTGGTCTCGTTGCCATAGCCGATGACTAATTTCGCGAAGCTTATGCTTGTGAGCCCATCGGCGCCGAAGTTGCCGATGCCAAAAGCGCCTCTCCACTTCGCGTTAAATCCTGCCTTAACTTGCCCCGTTTCCTCGTCGAACTTCTGGAGACCTGGAAGTGTTGGGTCACCGTCATCTAAGCCTTGTTTGATCAAGTTCTCTACTTCTCCGATCAAACTACCCTTTTGGGACGCTCTGCTATCTAGGCCTGCACTGGACGACCTGGATGAGTTGCTGAGAATACTCCCACTGTTTCTGTCATAGTAATCTGTTCCTCCCTCCTTGAACCAATCCACGTCTTCCTTGGCTGTCTCGGCGACTTTTTTTGGCTTTGGTTTGGGTATAGCGTAATAATCGGCGGGCAAGTCCAATGTCCAGCGCATAATGCTCTCGCCCATCACGCCCACCCGCAGGCTGCCGCCCCCCAGCTGCCCCTGGGCCACAGGGAAATGGCCAGTCCAGCTGCTGCCGGTTTGGCCGCCGCTGGCGGGCGCGGCTGTGTTGCTGGCGGTCGCCGTTGCCAGCGGGTTGATCAGCTGCTGGCGCGTGGGCTGGCTGATTCCTGAGAACGCCAGGGGGGCGCGAGCTGTGAGCGCCGGTGTGGCGGCGCTCTCGATCGGGGCTGAGGTCTGCCCTGCTGTCAGATCCTTGAGCACCACCTCGGTGTTGCTGGAGGCCAGGCTCAGCTTGTACTGGTTGACATAGAGATCGCTGTCGGGCCGAATGCCGCTGAACTCGGCCGCCAGCCTCGCCTGGCCCGCATCGGCCGTGTCGGCTTTCAGTTGTTCCAACAGGGCGGGGCTGACGCTGCCGGCCTCCTTTTTCTGCACCACCAGCGCAAAGCCGCCCGCCTCTGCCTGCACCAAGGCAAAGTCCTGATCGTTCACCTGGTCTTGGGTGAGCTGCACCGCCTGCGTCCAGCCCAGTTCGCCGTCGTCCCCCCAGGTGCCGAAACTGGCCCAGATCTCGGCGCTGCTGCCCTCCCCCAGCCGGTACGCCAGCACGATGCCGGGGTTGGCACCGGTGGTCTTGAGGTTTTCTGTGGGCCAGAGATCCTCTAGGTAGAGGGCCTGGAGCTTCTCGCCGCCAAAGGCCTGCGGCACCACCTGCCCCTGCTGCCAGCTGCCCGCCTGGGCATCCCACTGGCACTGCCAGATGGCGCCGTTGTCCGCCAGGAAGGCGTAGGCGGTGCCGTTGGCGTCGTTGACGACCTGGATGTGGCTGGCGTAGGGCATGGCGAGTCGGGGGCGAGGCGGGGCTCAGATCAGCGCAGGGGAGCTGGCTCGTCCGCCCGGCCTTTGATGCCGGGCGAAGAAGCTGTTGCGCTGCTCTTCTGATGCATTTCAGTCATTCTTAGGGCTTGTCCCGCGGCGGCGCCACCCTCCAAATGGAGGGGTTGCCAAAAGCGCCTGCGTGGTACAGGCTTTTCGGCTGTCCCTCTCGCGCGGCTGGATGGGCATCTCCGGACGGGTTTCGGCCTGAGCCCTGGGGCTGCGCCGTTCTGGCCGTAGGCAGGGCGCTGGGGCGTCGTGATCAGCTGATGGCAAGCCGGCTGTTGTTGCCGCTGGTTGCCGCCGCCGGCCGCTCACGGCGCGAATCCGGCACCGCCGTCCTTGCTCTGGCCCGGCAGGTTGGTGCCGCTGCAGAGGCCGTCCGTTGCTGCCGTCGCTGGCCTTCAGTCCCCAGCCGGATCCGGCAGCTGCAGGCTGCGCCCCAGCTGCCGGCCGACGATCAGCAGCACGGCGGCCGTGGCGGCCAGGGCGACGATGCGGCCGGCCAGGCCCAGGGGGCTGAGGGCGCCGCGGCTGGCCTCTGCCCCCACTGCCCCCGCCAGCACGATCAGGGCAAAGCGCGGGATCAGCACCAGGCAGGCCAGGGCATAGGCGCGGCCCGGCGTGGGCGACAGGGCGCAGCTGGCGTTGACCAGATTCATCGGGATCAGGGCCAGGCGCATCAGCAGCATCAGCCGCAGGCTGGCGGGGCGGCTCAGCAGCCGTTGCAGCCGTCGGCCGCGCCGTTGCCGCGCCAGCCAGCGCTGGATCCGGGGCCGCAGCAGGCCCCGGCACAGCTGCCAGTTCAGCGCCAGGCCCAGGGCCTCCCCCGCCAGCACC
>JBAPUA010000122.1:0-37046 GCA_049282435.1 Cyanobium sp.
CCGCCGCCATCGCCAGGATGCCGGTGAGCACGAAGGAGACGGCCACCAGCCGCACACTCAGCTCGGCATGGCCCTGGTGCCGCAGATGGCCGGCATTGATGGCGGCGATGATCTTGTCCAGCCCGAAGCCGAAGCTGATCAGCGCCAGACAGGTGCGGATCCAGGCCATCAGGGTCCGCTCCGCTGCCGCCCGGTTGCGTTCCCTGGCCAGCTGATCAGTGAGGTTCATGGTTTGAGAGGGGGGGCAGAAGGTCTGTGGCCGGTTCCGGGACGGTGCGCCGATCCCGGGCTTCCTCGGCGCTGATCTCCCGGCCCAGGAAGACATTGAGAAAGGTGCGGATCACGGCGACCACCGCCAGCTGGACCAGATGCTGACCCGAGGGATTGATGGTGGTGAAGACGATGTCGGCGCCGAGCTGGAACTCAAGGGCAAGGGCCAGCCAGCTGCCGAAGCTGACCCGGGCACTGTTGGAGGGCCGCCGTGGCAGGCGGCGACGACAGCCGACCAGAGTCCCCCTGGCCGTGGCCAGCAGGCCGACCAGCACGGTCAGCACCGACAGACATTCCAACAGCAGCCTTGTGGCCGTGGCCAGGGGCACCAGCAGCTGCTCGACGAGCTCGGGAATGGTCATGGCAGGCGATCGGGAGGAGAACGGCTGGGTGGCCTGGGGCTGGCAATGAACCGGCTGGCCAGCCAGCCCGGGACGACCACACAGGCCACCAGAATCGTCAGCGACGTGCTGAGGCGACTGGAGAAGGTGCGGGCCTGATCCAGTCCGGAATGCACGAACACCAAGGTCACCAGCACCGCGAAGACCCCGGTGGTCAGGCCACTGATCGAGCGCAGCACGTCCCGGGGATGGCGCCGATCGGCCCGAGCCGCATCGATGCCGAGCACCAGCCCGCCGATCACACCCGCCAGGGCCAGCAGGGCCATGACGGTGAGGCGCTGGCTGAGATCGCCCTGGGGGACGGTGTCGAGAGCCTTGCGCGACAGCACCAAGGCCGTGCCGACGACGGCCCCACCCGCCCCTGCCAGGGCCGCCACCAGCACCTCGGCACGTTGCTGCAGGCGCCCGTTGCAAGACGCTCCCGCAGCCAGGGCCAGCGAACTGATCAGGGTGGAGGCGATCAACGGCAAGTGGCTGGTGAGGCCAAAGGCCAGGAGGCAGGCCAGGACTCCGGCCAGCAGCAGGGCGACTCGGCGCCTCAGGCCCTGCGAGGGTGGCTGGCCAAGCTGGCTCATCGGTTTCCCCCGTCATGATCGGCGAGCGGCCCTGGCGTTCGCAGCTTCGGCGAACCCGCAGGATTGCGGATGCTCGAGCGGTCATGGCGGGATACGTTGGCGGGTCCCACCACATCGGCCACCTGGACGGCGATCCGCTGACGGCGAGCGAAACCCTGGCCAGCCGCCAGGGCGCCTGCCGCGACACCGCCATGCTGGGCGTGAAAGGCTGCCAAATCCAGGGGCTGGCGGTCCGCTTCGTCAGCGGCGATTCGATGCAGCATCCGCCGGAGGTGGGCGAGCACGAACTGCACGCCTGGGCCGAGGTCTACCGGACGGGAGGCGGCTGGCGCGGCTACGCCAATGACCTGCAGGTCAGAAAAAGAACTTGAGGCCAATCTCGACACCATTCTGATCGACGCTGATGCCCCGTTGATCCCGACCGCTGGAGCCGTTGTTCCAGTCCATGCCCTGATAGCGCCAGGACAGATTGAGATCGGTGTTATTGCCCAGGGCATAACCCAGGCCCAGCTGGGCATTGCCCGAGAGCTTGCGGGACTCGCCACTGCCGTAGCCGCCGACATCGGCGCGGCCAAACAAGCGCAGCCGCGGCGCCAGGAACACCGTGGCCTGGGTGCCCAGCAGCGCCTGCAACCAGGTCTGGCTGAGTTCGCGGCTGACCTGCCGCTCGAAGCGCAGCACATTGACGGTGGTGGTCACCCCGAAGTTGGCATCAATGATGCGGATGCCGGCATAGGGAATCAGGCTAAACTCCCCTGCTCTGCCCCGGGCTGCCTCGCGGGCGCCGAAGCGATAGCGCAGGGCCAGATCAGCCACCGTGGCATTGAACGAGGTCTGCGTCTTCAATCCCACCAGCCCTCTGGGGCCCGTGCGGGAGTTGATCGCGCCGAGCCGGTCGTAGCGGACATCCCCCAGCAGCCCGAGCCGCCCGTATTCCACCGAGCCCCGGGCTGAGCTGGCCCACTTGAGCTTGCTGAGCAGGGCGCCCAGCCCCACATCGAAGCTGGTTGAGCGCTGGCCGATCTCCAGCCCCGTCTCGGTGCGCAGCGGCAGGAAGCCGTAGAGCTCCAGGGTGGACGCCCAGGGGCTAATGGGCTGGGCCGCCGCCAGGACGCCCGATGCCGGTGCTGGGTCTGGGCTTGATGGACCTGGGGCTGCGCCGGGTCCCGGGATTAGAGCCGGGGTTGATGGATTTGGGACTGAAGCTGCGGTGGCTGCCGGATCCGGGGACTGGACGAGGGGGGCGGCGGCGACCCGCTGGGCGGCTGGAGGCTCGACGGCTGCATGCCGAAGCGGCGATGCCGGTGAAGCCGGTGCGGCGGATGATTCCGGGACGGCCGCCAAACCTGGGACAGCAACCAGACCCAGGGCATCAGCCAATTTCGGGGCCTGAGCCAAACCCGGGGCGACAGGCAGCCCGGGTGCAACTGGATCGGCCTGAGCCGGGCTCACCCCCGCCAGCGCCAGCAGGCCCAGGCAGGCAGTCAGGGACCAAAAGCCCAGGGTCCAGGACGCCAAGGAATAGGAGCGTTCAGAAGACAACACGATCGCGATTCGGACAAGGTTGAGACAGGCTTGCAGGACGCCGGCGGTGCGGCCGGCGGCAATGGGTCAGTCGGCCGTGGTGGCGGCCACGGTGGCTGCGGTGGCAGTGGCAGCGGAGACGAAGGGGACCTACAGCTCTGGGAGAGGTGTTCGGTCAGGGGCGGTGGTTGCTTGGACAGTGGCTGCTTTGACAGTGGCTGCTGATGCAGTGATCGCTGAAGTAGGGGGAGTTGGGGCGGGACTGGGCGAATGGAACCCAGGGCTGCGTTTGGATCCGCTGCCAGCGGAGCGTCCGCCACTCGGTGCCGTGATCTGCCTGTTCCCAGGCGGCCAAACACGTTCAGCCCACGGCGCCAAGGTCATGGAGCACATTGTGCCTGCCAGGAGCTGCCCACCCGTGCAACGTTGGCCGAAGTGGCTACTCCAGCCCCTGGCGCATTGATGGAGAGGACGCTCCACCGGCACCAGATTGGCCACCTGCGAACAACGACCGGAACTGGGCCATACCGTGGGCGACCGGCGGGGTGCTGACCGGGCCGCGGTGCAGGTAGCAGCGAGGGAAGGGGATGCTGGCCACAATCTGTTGCTCCAGGGTGGAAAAGCTCGTCTAGCTAGTGAATCGGGGGGTGATGCCGTAGCTGGCGAGCAACTTGGCCTGGGCCGCCGGGTCGGTGATATCGCCGGAAACCCTTACACGCCCCAGGTGTTGATTGTCACCGTTGGAAACAAGCAGAATGCCAGGTTTGCGCAGTTTTTGGAGTTGATCAAGAGGCCATAGATACCGGGCGCTGATGACGGGGCTGTCGTCGTTTGGATTGACGTTCGGCGACCAGCAGCGCCTGAAGCTGACTCAACACTTCGGCGGCCTCGCCTACGTGGTTGCATCGCTCCTCTGGATCGGTGGAGAGATTGTGCAGTTCGAACACGGACCCAACCACAGGGGCCAGTTGCTGCTTATCTGTGTCGCTTTGCTCGTAATAGTGGTTCAACTTCCAGATCTCTCCGGCGCCACCGGGGCCGGTTGGGAGCGTGGTGATCACCGACTCGATGTTCGACGGCTGTTGGACGGCCTCATAGGGTTGCCCTGTGAAATGGTTGATCTGATTGGAACCACGACTCATATCGTCTTCAGTCATGAAATAAATTGGCTTGGCCACATCGGCCTCTGATGCCTGACCGGTGAGCAGAGCACTGAGGTCACGACCCGGCAGGGGTTGCACGTCGCTGTGGGTCGCCTGGATGACAGCGGCGGCCTCCTTCTCATCGATATCGGCCAGACCCAACAGCGTGGGGAGTAGGTCGACGTGGCTCGTGGGGGTGCTGATGCCCCCCGATAGGGCCACGATTCCAGGACCGCTCACCAGCAAGGGAATATGGATGGCCTCGTCAAAGGCGCTATACCACTTCTGCTGGAGACCGCCATGGGCACCGAGCAGTTCACCGTGGTCTGAGGTGAACACGATGATCGTGTTCTCGGCCAGGCCGGACGCCTCCAGGGCATCGAGGATTCGGGCGATGGCCTGATCCACCAGTTTGTGCAGGTAGTAATAGAGGCGGCGGTAGGCGCCATCGGTCGGTTGAGCCGTCACCATCTGCGGCCAGATCGCCTTGAACTGCTCCTGGCAGGCCGGGCGACCAGCGAAGGAGTCGGACTGGGAGGGGGGCTCGCCAATGTCGGGCACCGTGTCGTCGGGGCCCTTGAAGCCAAGCAGCTTCTCGTAGAGGCCACCGGCAAAGGTGATGTCGTGGGGGTTCACCAAGGAGGCCACAGCCAGCCAGGGCTGGTCACTGCCCTCCTTGCTGATCTCGGCGAACAAGTCGGCCACCTGATCGGCGTAGACGCTGTCGCGCACCGAGCCGCTGTCGGCCTTGGCTGCCCCATGGGGTTCCCGACCGATCCAGCCACTGAAGCCGAAAGGATCGAGCTGGTCCGCCTTTTGGTAGGCCTCAACGCCCGATGGGATCACCGCGCCGTTGTCATCAGAGGCCTTGAGCCCCTCGTGACTGCCTGGGGTGGGTAGGTCGGCGTAGGAGATGTGCCACTTGCCGCGGTAGTGGGTGCGGTAGCCACCGGCTCGAAACCAGTCCCCCATGGTCGGCACGCCGGCGGGATCCAGCCAGCGCATCGCCGGGTCGTTATGCGATTTCGCCAGGCCATCGGTTTTGGTCACCCCATGCAGGGAGGGGTAGTGCCCCGTGAACAGGGTGGCCCGGCTGGGCAAGCAGGCGGTGGAGCCGGCGTAGTGGCGGTGCAGCTCAAGGCCAGCGGCGCGGAGTCGCTCCCGCGCCGGCAGTTGGGTCTGCCGAAACGCCGCCAGCTCCGGGCTCTCATAGGGCGGCGCATAGCGCTCCTGATCCGTCATGATCAGCAGAATGTTCGGTCGCGCCACGGCCAGACCTTGCTGGTACAAAGGTCATTGTGCATCTCCTACGGCCCTTGCAGGGACACCAGCCGCCTGCCTGGTGTGACTAGCACTCAGCCCAGCCTCAACGGCATTGCCGCGTCCCCAACCCTGCTCGTGCTTCCTTGTTGGGTCGCGCTACTCCCGGCGCGCTGCTGTTGATCCCCGCGGCCTTGGGGCGCCTGCAGCGACAGCGGCGATGCCACTGGACACCATCACGGCGCTGGCCGAACGGACCCGCATCGCCCGACAACGCCGGCCCTGGGACCCGACGGTGCTGCTGATCTGACCGCTAACCCAGGCCCGTTCACTTCCGCCTTTCGAAAGACCAGCCCACGGCAGCATGGATGGCAGATTGACCCGTCTGCACAAATGATCACTCGCAGTTTCAACCCTGGTCCCCGACCCCAGCGGGGCAAGCGTTGGGCCCAGATCCAACGGGAGCAACAACAGAGTTATTTCTATCGGCTCCTGGATCGTTCCTTCGCTTCCCGGTTGCTGCTGGCTGCCGGTTCAGCATTGGTGTTATTGATGGGCACAAATCGCTGGGATCACTGTCGCGAACAAGGTTTTGGCTCGGGATGCCTACAACGCGATGCCGGCGGCATCATCAGCGTGGGCAATCTGGAAGCGCTGAGCGTTGCCACCGCCGCATTTTTGTATCTGCTGGAGGGCCGCCAACGCCGCCAACAACAGAATGTGGATGCTTTGAAGTTGATCCTGACCTTCCAACAGGCAGGTGCCAAATTAAGCTATGCGCGTAACGATGCTTTGGAGCAACTGAGCGAGGCTGGCCTCTGGCTCGATGGACTCGACCTGAGTCGCGCCAATCTCGATGAATTGAGTGCCTGTGGCGGACGTTGGCGACAGGTGAATCTCAGCAAGGCCAGCCTGCGAAACGCCCACTTCGAGGATGCCGATCTGGGTGGCTGCGACCTCAGGGAGGCCGACCTCAGCCATGGGCATTTCCGGCACGCTGACCTGCGAGGAGCCAACTTGACCGGAGCCAATTTGAGTCATGCCGACCTCCGTGGCGCCGACCTCCGGGGCGCCCTCACCGACGGGGCACAAACCGATGGCACGGACCTGCAGGGTGCTTGTCTTGCTGGCACCAGCCTGGCCGCTGTCAAGGATTGACAATGCAGGCCATAAGAAATAAAATCTAAAAAATTACGGACCAATTCGATCAAAGTCGAGATCCATGGCTGACGCGGAAGTCGCCTCGACGCATGCTGAATCCATATGGACAACCCGGCCATGGGCTTCATGGCCTGAGCCGCTTATGGCAAAATCTTCGCAAACTTCTCCGTGCTGTCAAACTTTTTCAGGCAGAAAACGCCCCAGATGGCCAGCACCAGTTCGGCAACGGTATAAGCAACATGCATCGGGCTTGGCCAGCCATCCAGTAGCAAGCCCAGCAGTCTTCCGGCAGCCAAACCTGACATAAAAACAATCTCACCAATAAGAGCTGCGCGCATCATCTGGCCGCCACGAATTGCGCCAAGCAGCCAAAGAATGATTGACGCCAGGTAGAGGCCCATGATCGCTCTAAGGACATGAACCGTGTCGCCCTCTATCGGATGCATTTGAAAGGGCTGAGGCAGAATTCGATTAAGATTAATTCCATAGCTCATTGAGATCGGCAGCAGCACGGCTGCGGAAAAAATGAGATAAAAGCGACTTGAATTCATGACTTACTGGAAAGAGTTTTCAAGTGAAAGTTAATTTGGCGCGAATATTTCTCAGCTTAGCATCCCGCCTTGCAAGTTCGCAATGCATGCGCTCAAAAGAATAACCGGGAATGGGTGCCTTGCCCGTGCCGCGCAGTGATAGGCAATCAGATACGTGAAATATGTGCCTGCTCGACGACAATTCGAAATTTGTCATGAACTTGCAGGAAGACATGCTGGCGCCGTTGTTCTGTTGTGCGGACTGCGCTGGACGGACTCAGCAACAGCAGTCCTTGCGACTGGCCCAGGACCCTAGGGCTGATTGAAAGTCTCGGCTCATGCCTGGTTGCGGCGGTCGCATCGCCATCGGGGGGTGACGGTGACGTCTCCCTCCAGCAGCAGCCAGGACTCCTGATCGTCGTAGGTCCAGGGGAAGGTGCTGACCTCAAGGCCCCAGGTCGGCCAGCTCGTCACGCCCGGGCTCTGCAGCTGCACCGGATCCGGGTTGGACGAGACCGTGATGCCGCTGACCATGGCGGTTGCATCAACTACAGAAACAGTGTCGGCCGACGCCCAGTGGCAATCGGCGGTAAGCACAGCCCGGACGGGGTGCTCACTCCTCGACAGCCGCGATGGGCCATGGCCACTCCTGCTTCCACCCAGGGCCGCCGCCAACGGCGGCCAGGGCGCTGACGACAACCACACCTCCCAGGGATCCGACGGGGGTGGTGCTGATCCGCAGGGCACCGGCTGTCAAGGGCGACATGCACCTACTTCTTGCCAGCTCCACGGGAACGACCCGAAAGTCACTTGCTGGCCGCCTATCTCATCATCGCCGAATTCACCATGACGATGAAAAGCTCACAACCTCGTCAGCCAAACAATCTAGTGAGATTACACCCCTGATTTTCAGCTCCTACGCCACCACCACCTGGGGTGGATGCTGGACCAGCACCTGTTTGAGGTAGCGACCTGTATGACTGGTGGGGTGCTCGGCCACTGTTTCCGGAGTGCCACAGACCACGATCTCACCACCCTTGTCTCCTCCTTCGGGACCCAGATCCACAATCCAGTCGGCGCAGCGAATCACATCGAGGTTGTGTTCGATCACCAGGATCGAGTTGCCCTTATCCACCAGTCGTTGCATCACATCCATCAGCTTGTGTACGTCGTAAAAGCTCAGGCCGGTGGTGGGCTCGTCAATCAGGTACAGGGTCTTGCCGGTGGCCCGCTTCGAGAGCTCGGTGGCCAGCTTCACCCGCTGGGCCTCACCACCGGAGAGGGTCGGGGCCGGCTGGCCGAGCTTGATATAGCCCAGACCCACATCCACCAACGTGCGCAGACGATCGGCCGCCTGGGGGATGGCGCTGAACTCATCAGCCGCCTGTTCCACCGTCATCCCGAGCACATCGGCGATGGTGTGGCCCCGGTAGGTCACCTGCAGGGTCTCGCGGTTATAACGAGCTCCCTTGCAGACATCACACTGCACATAGACATCAGGCAGGAAGTTCATCTCGATCACATTCACCCCCTGACCACTGCAGGCCTCGCAGCGACCACCTTTGACATTGAAGCTGAACTGTCCCACCTGATAACCGCGCGCCTTGGCCTCCACCGTGGCGGCGAACACCTGTCGGATCGGATCGAAGGCACCGGTGTAGGTGGCGGGATTGGACCGGGGCGTGCGACCGATCGGTGACTGATCGATCACGATCACCTTGTCGATCGCCTTGATGCCTCGCAGTTCCCCCAAGCCGGCTGGGAAGGGCACCTTCAGACCCAGCTGATGCTCCAGGGCCGGATGCAGCAACTCATTGACCAGAGTGCTTTTGCCGCTGCCACTGACGCCGGTGACGCAGACCAGGCGGCCAAGGGGAATCTCGACATCAACGCCGCAGAGATTGTTGCGGCTGCAGTTGACCAGGGTGAGTCTCCGGCTGCCGGCATCGCGGCGCTGGCCCGGGGTGGGGATGGAGCGGCGACCGCTGAGATAGGCACCGGTGAGCGACTCCTCCGCCGCCAGCAGATTGGCCAGGGAACCCTCCGCCACGATGTGACCGCCATGCACGCCGGCGCCAGGTCCGATGTCGACGAGATGGTCGGCAGCGCGGATCGTGTCCTCGTCGTGTTCCACCACAATCAGGGTGTTGCCCAGATCCCGCAGCTTCAGCAGGGTGGCCAGCAGCCGGTCGTTATCGCGCTGATGCAGGCCGATGCTGGGTTCGTCGAGCACATACAGCACCCCCGTCAGGCCGGCGCCGATCTGGGTGGCCAGCCGGATGCGCTGGGCCTCACCACCGGAGAGGGTCATGGCCGGTCGATCGAGGCTGAGGTAATCCAGGCCCACATCCAGCAGGAACCTGAGCCGCATGCGGATCTCGCGCAGCACCAGATCACCGATCTGGATCTGACGGGCATTGAGCAACGGACCGGCCTTCTCGCTGGCGCCCACCCCCATCAGCGCTTCGATGCGCCGCAGACTCTCGCCCACGCTCACCGCCGTGAGCTCATGGATGGCATAGGGACCCACCTTCACCGCCAGGGCTTCGGGCCGCAGGCGCAGGCCCCGGCAACTGGCGCAGGGCACCAGTTCCAGGAACTTCTCCAGCTTCTGGCGAATCGACTCACCGCTGGCATCGCGCAGCTGGCGCTCCAGGATCGGCAGGATGCCCTCGAAGGGCCGCACATAGGCCTGCCCCTTGCGGTAGCGGCTGTCGGCCTGAATCGGGATCGGTTCCTGACTGCCGTGCAGCAGCACCTGGCGCTGGTCTTCGCTCAGCTGGTTCCAGGGGGTCTTGATCTCGAAGCCGAAGGCCTCACCGACGGAATAGAGCAGGGAGAAGTAATAGGAATTGTCCTTGTCGCTCCAGGGTGCGATCGCCGCATAGACCGGCAGGGTCGGGTCCGGCACCACCCGCTCCATGGTGAACTGGCGCAGGAAGCCGATGCCGTGGCAATCGGCGCAGGCGCCATAGGGGCTGTTGAAGGAGAACAGCCGCGGCGAGAGCTCCTCCATCACGGCGCCATGCACCGGACAGGCGAAGTTCTCTGAGTAGAGCCGCTCCCGCTCCACCCCATCGGGCAGGGGCTCATCGGCCTTGGGCACCACCTCCACCAGGGCCAGTCCCTCGCCCCGCTTGAGGGCTGTGCGCAGCGAATCAGTGAGCCGCTCCTCCACCCCTTCGCGAGCGACCAGCCGATCGACCACCACCTCGATGTTGTGGGCGTGGTTCTTGTCGAGCTCGATGTTGTCGGCCAGCTCCCGCACCTCGCCATTGATCCGCACCCGGGCAAAGCCCTCGGCGACCAACCCGGAGAGCAGCTTCACGTGGGTGCCCTTCTTGCCCCGCACCACCGGCGCCAGCAGCTGATAGCGGGTGCCCTCCGGCAGGGTGACGATGTGATCGACCATCTCATCGATGGTCTGGGGCCGGATCGAGCGCTCGCACTGGGGGCAGTGGGGTTCACCGGCGCGGCCGAACAGCAGCCGCAGGTAGTCCTGGATCTCCGTCACCGTGCCGACGGTGGAGCGGGGGTTGTGGCTGGTGGACTTCTGGTCGATCGAGATCGCCGGGGAGAGCCCCTCGATCGCATCGACATCGGGCTTGTCGACCTGGCCCAAGAACTGGCGGGCGTAGGCCGACAGGCTCTCGACGTAGCGGCGCTGTCCCTCGGCGAAGATCGTGTCGAAGGCCAGGGAGCTCTTACCGCTGCCGCTCACACCGGTGAACACCACCAAGCGGTTGCGGGGGATCGTCAGATCGACGTTCTTGAGGTTGTGCTGGCGGGCGCCCCGCACCCGGATCACATCCTCCAGGGAGCCGCCGCTGAGGCTGCGGCTGCTGTCCAGGGCAGCGGCTTTGTCGTGAAGGGTGAGGGCCAGCGGCTCACTCTTGCTCCTGCTGCTGGCCGACCGCTTGGCGGCAGGGGTCTTGGGCCCGGAACCGGCGCTCGCGCGGGGCATCCAGCATCTTCGTGAACGTCTGATCTTACGGGGGACGGGCAGGCCACAGGCGGCAGGCCGGGTAACAGGCATCCGGGGGGCAGCTGCGGCAAGGGTCCTGGGCCGCCGGAGGGCGCTCAGACCGATCGCCGGCCCCGGACGGGTGCAGAACCGCTGGCGACCCAGACCAACCAGCAGCTCAACGGCCCCGCCAGCCCCTGACCGCCGGCGGGCTGCAGCGACGGCGCCCAGACCGCTCTCGGCTTGCCGGCCTGCGGCTGCAGGCCCTGACTCCGGCCATCGCAGACCTGGGCAGGGCCCTGTGACCTCCGCGGCACCAGGGCGTAGCCGAGCCGCCCAACGAGCCCCTCAACGCCCCGGCACCAACTGCCGGGCCATGGCGCTGCTCGGCTGCGTGGGGGGACGCTCCGCAGCTGCAGCAGCCGGACCCTGCTGGGCAACAGCAACGTCGTGGTCTCGGCAGCGGCGGGCTTCAATCCAGCACAGGATGCCCTGATCAAGTTCTCAGGGGTGATCGCCAATGGACTGGAAAGCAACGCTCTGACCATGGCCTGGCAGCGATCCGGCCACCAGAAGAGAGCACCGGATCCCACAGGAAACACACCATAAATTAATACTCAACTAAGAGTATTAATGGCGCGAGCGACAATGATAATAAAAACAAAAATCATAAATAATGTATGAATTATTTGAATTGCTTTAAGCCGATTTCCTATCAGCATGTGCCCTTCAGGGGAGCCAAAACAATTACTGGAAAGTATTGTAAAATAAAAGTAATCAATTGGTCCTGGCAACCAATTATCAGTTTTAAAAACTCGCTCTTCCATTTGCTCTTCAGGAAACAAGATACCCTGAGGAATATAAATATCTGAACGATGATCAAACAGTTTATTTTTAAGCGGATAATCCCAGTACCAATACCAGAAAACAAATACAAAATTGATCGCTAAATAAAGAGCCAAAGACTCAAGTAAAAGCTCATAAGATTCAATATGCAATCGATAGATCGTGATATTGACAGAAATCATATTAGTAACCAACTGCAGCGAGGCCACCAGGCCAATCAGGCGGATCAGACTTCGCCGGATCGGTCGCTGCTGCCGCAGATTCGGCAACCAGCGAAACAGCATTAGATAGATAAAAAATAGCAAAAAAATCGCATAAACTACCTGCAGAGAGTCACGTACGGAATTTAATGCAATATCGAACTTATAGCGCTGGCTTAAATAATAATAGACGATCTGGAATCTCAGCAACAGATCAACCACAACCGAGGCCGCCAGGGTCAGCAGATAGGGGCGACTGACCCGTGCTGCCACCAATTGAGGGGATGTTCTCGACACCGAGCTAAGCCACCCGCCTGTCCAGCAAGCTGGCTGCATAGCTGTGGGCTTCGCCGGAATCCCCACCCGCCAGTTCCGCCAGCTCCGTCCGGCGGGCCTGAGTGTCCCGCAGCTGGGACACCTGGGTCTGGGTGATGCCCCCCTCCACCGTCTTGCTGACCCGGAAATGGTGATCGGCCGCGGCGGCCACCAGGGGCTGGTGGGTGACGCAGAACACCTGGCGCTGCTCGGACAGGCGCCGCAACAGGTCAGCCATGGCTCCACTGACCCGACCACTGACGCCGCTGTCGATCTCATCGAACAACAGGGTGACGTGGGAATCGGCGGCGGCCAGACAGGTCTTCAAGGCCAGCAGGAAGCGGCTCATCTCGCCGCCGGACGCCACCTCAGCCAGGGGAGCGAGGGGCTGGCCGGGATTGGCACTGAAGCGGAACTGGACCGCATCGGCCCCCTCCTCCCCGGGCTCCGCCGCCTCGATCGCCACCCCGAAACGCACGTTGGCCAGACCCATCGGTCGCAGCGCCGCCATCAACCGGGTTTCCAGCTCAACGGCGGCGGCCCGGCGGGCCCGGCTGAGGGCCTCCGCCCGCCGATCCCGCTGCTGCAGGGCCGCCTGCTCCCGCTGTTGCAGGGCCAGCAGCACAGCGTCGGCCGAACCGGGTGTGAGGCTCTGGCGCAGCTGATCGCGCAGCTGGATCAAGCCGGCCAGATCCTGGCCGTGGCGCCGCTCCAGCGCCTTGAGCTGGGCCAGTCGCTCCTGCAGCGCCGCCAGCCGCTCGGGATCACTCTCCAGGCAGCCCCCGTAGCGATCCAGCTCCCGGGCCAGATCCTGGAGGGCCGCCAGGCCATCGGTGCAGGTCTCCAGCAGCGCCGCCACGCTGGCATCCAGGCTCTCCATCTGCTGGAGTTCCTGCTCACAGGCGGCCAGGTGATCGAGCGCCGAAGGAGCCGCCTCCGCCCCCTCCACCAGGCGACCGAGCAGCGCCATCACCCCCTCCTGAAGCCGCACCCCGTGGGCCAGGCGATCCTGCTCGATCTGCAGCTGCCGGGCCTCGAGTGGATCGGCCAGGGCCGCCGCCTCCAGATCCTCCAGCAGCTGCTCCTGTTGCTGACGCTGCTGCTGCGACCGATCCCGATCCGCCAGGGCCACCGCCAGCTCGGCCGCGGCGGCCCGCCATTGCCGATACGCCCTGCGAGCCTGCTCCAACAGGGGTAACTGCGACTCACCGGCAAAGCGATCGAGCCAGCGCCGCTGCTGACCGGGACGGGCCAGTTGCTGGGTCTGGCCTTGCACCGTGAGCTCGAGCAGCAGGGGCCGCAGTTCGAGCACCTGGGCGCGGCTGACGGCGATGCCGTTGAGCCGGTGTCGGCTGCTGAGCCGCTCGTCCTGCAGCCGCCAGGCCCGACTGAGCAGCAGCTCCTCCTCCACCTCCAGCGCCTGGCTCTCCAGCCAGGCACGCACCGGCGGCGAGAGGCGGAAACAGGCTTCGATCCGGCCCCGCTCGCAGCCGCTGCGCAGCAGCCGCGCCCCCTGGGCCCCCTGGGCTCCGCCCAGCAGGGCATCGAGAGCATCCAGCAGAATTGACTTCCCCGCCCCGGTTTCACCGGTGAGCACCGTGAAACCGGACTCGAACACCAGGTCGAGCCGCTCGATCAGGGCGATGTTCTCCAGGCTCAGGGCCGTGAGCACGCCAGCCTCCGCAGCGCTTTCCGTAAGTGGATTGACCGTAGCGGCTACAGCTTTCGTTTAGAAGGGGGGGAACAATCCAATTGACGGCGTCTGCCCCGCGTGGCAGGGCGCCCCACCGCCATGGTCAGCTCGCCCCCAGCCATCCAGAGCAACCTGAAGCCGCTGGAACCCCCTCAGGACGAAGCCAGACCATCGGCTGAACCGAGCGCGATCGCTGCCGGGGATCTGGGGGACTTCATCGAGGCGGCCGGACTGCTGAGCTACGACCCCGACGCCATCACCCGCATCTACGCCGGCCATCCCCAACGGCTGATCCGGCGCCTCTGGCAGACCCTCGTGCCGATCGGCCTGTACCTGCTGGGTGTGGGCTTCGACTGGATCAGCGGTGCGCTCAACCTCCAGGATCGGGCCCGCAGCCGCGCCCGCGAGTGTGCCGAGCTGCTGGCCCAGCTGGGCCCGGCCTTCATCAAGGCGGGCCAGGCCCTCTCGACCCGGCCCGACATCGTGCCGCCCCTGCTGCTGGAGGAACTGGCCCAGCTGCAGGACCAGCTACCCGGCTTCGACAGCGCCCTGGCGATGGCCTGCATCGAGGAAGACCTGGGGGCTCCGGTGGACGAGATCTTCGCCCAGCTCGATCGCGAACCGATCTCGGCCGCCTCCCTGGGGCAGGTGCATCGCGGCAGGCTGCGCAACGGCGAACGGGTGGCGGTCAAGGTGCAGCGGCCGGGCCTGAGGGAGCAGATCACGCTGGATCTGTACATCGTGCGCAACATCGCCGCCTGGATGAACACGAATGTCGGACTGATCCGCAGTGATCTGGTGGCACTGATCGATGAACTCGGCAAGCGGGTATTCGAAGAGATGGACTATCTCAATGAGGCCGCCAACGCCGAGCACTTCGCCGAGCTGCACCGCCACAATCCCCGCATCGCTGTACCGCGCATCTTCCATGAGGCCACCAGCCGGCGGGTGCTGACGATGGAATGGATCGAAGGCGTCAAACTGACCAACCTCGAAGCGGTCCGCGCCATCGGCGTCGATCCGGACGACATGGTGCAGGTGGGGGTCAACTGCAGCCTGCAGCAACTGCTGGAGCACGGCTTCTTTCACGCCGATCCCCACCCGGGCAACCTCCTGGCCCTCGCCGATGGTCGGCTCGCCTACCTCGATTTCGGCATGATGAGCGAAGTCACCCGTGAATCGCGCACCGGCCTGATTCAAGCGGTGGTGCATCTGGTGAATCGCAACTTCGGGGCCCTCTCCAAGGATTTCGTCTCCCTGGGTTTTCTGGGTGAGGAAGTGGATCTGGAGCCGATTGTGCCGGCTTTTGAAATGGTTTTCGGCCAGGCCCTGGAGATGGGGGTGAGTCGCATGGACTTCAAGGCCGTCACCGACGACCTCTCCGGCGTGATGTATCGCTTTCCCTTCCGGGTACCCCCCTACTACGCCCTGATCATCCGCTCCCTCGTCACCCTGGAGGGGATCGCCCTGAGTGTTGATCCCGCCTTCAAGATCCTCGGTGCCGCCTATCCCTACTTCGCCCGCCGACTAATGGAAGATCCCGATCCTTCGCTGCGGCGTAGCCTGCGCGAAATGCTGTTCGACGGTGAGGAGTTCCGCTGGCAGCGGCTTGAAAATCTGATCAGCAGTGCCTCCCTCCAGGCCGAACTCGACATCGAAGGCCTGCTGGATCAGGTGCTCGACTTCCTGTTCTCCGCCAACGGCGGCCTGCTGCGCCAGCAACTTGTCGATGCGGCGGTGGAACAGATGGACAACCTGGCCTGGCGCACGACCCTGCGGCTGGGACGCCGCCTGCCCCGCTCGCTGCAACCACCCGGACTGCGCCAGCGCAGCGACCTCGACGTCTTCAGCAACAGCGGCCCACTGCTGGATCTGGAGCCGCTGCGGCAACTGGCGGCGATTCTCCAGGATCTGCCGGGATTCGAACCCAGGCTGCTGCTGCGCCGTCTGCCGAGGGTGCTCGGAGAACCGGACCTGCGACGCATGGGGCTGGATCTGGCCAGGGGGCTGGCTGAACGCGGCGTGGTGCGCCTGCTGAGGGATGTGCTGGTGACTGCGGATGTGCGGAAGACCGTCCAGCTCGCCCCGACCTGAATGAATCAGATCCTGTAGTTCACCTTAGATTTGAATTTCCATTTCCGGTGATGGGCTTGCGCAAACGGCAACGGCTTTTGGCGGCGCTGCTCGGCCTTGGCCTGTGCTGCGCTTCTCCTGCCGCCATGGCAGCTGAAAACGTGGTGTTCGTGAGCGGAGCCTTCCGCCGTTCGATCTCCGTTGCCGATCTCGACCATCTGGCCATGACCGGGGAAGCCAGGGGCCTGCTGGCCGATGTCCTGAAGCTGAGCCGTCAGCAACCGGAAGCGGTCGCCAAGATGCTCAACCAATCGGTGGTCCTGCCCGTGGTGCTGGTCAGCCGTCTGCTCAACACCCGCATCGGCGAGGCGCTGCTGAATCGCCTGGCCCAGATCATCTATCCGCTCAACGCCTCCCGGGTGGGCCTGCCCGCCCTGCGCTCGGCGGTGATCCTGGGCATTGCCGACAACAACAAAGGACTGTCGGCGATCTCTTTCCTGCAGGCCTACCCCACCCAGGAACTGGCCGTGAGCCTGCCGGCCCTGATGGGTCTGATGAACAAGGCGAGCTCGATCGCCGATCTGGTGCGCTTCTTCTCCGAATCCCCCCTCGATGGGCTGCGCGGCGACAAAAACGCCACCAGCAGCAAGGCTCCCTGACAGCACCGCCGCAGCGGCACAACGGCCGGCAGGAAGTGGCGACGTAGATTCGTCCCAGCCCCGCAATCGACGCCCGTGCCCCTGCTTCGAGCTCTGCAGCGCCTGGGCCACAGGCCCACGATGCAGGACTGGCCGGGCTTGATCGAGGCCTACCGGTCCTGGCTGCCGGTGTCCGCCGCCACGCCAGTGATCACCCTGCGGGAAGGGGCCACACCCCTGATCCCCGCCCCGGTGATCAGCGAACGCATCGGGCGCGGTGTCAGGGTGTTCCTCAAATACGACGGCCTCAACCCCACCGGCTCCTTCAAGGACCGGGGCATGACGATGGCCATCAGCAAGGCGCGCGAAGCCGGCTCGGAGGCCGTGATCTGCGCCAGCACCGGCAACACCTCCGCCGCCGCCGCCGCCTACGCCCGGCGGGGGGGCATGCGGGCCTTCGTGCTGATTCCCGATGGCTACGTGGCCCAGGGGAAATTGGCCCAGGCCCTGCTCTATGGCGCCGAAGTGCTGGCGGTCCAGGGCAACTTCGACCGGGCCCTGGCGATCGTGCGCGATGTGGCCGACCGCTATCCGGTCACCCTCGTCAACTCCGTCAATCCCTATCGGCTGCAGGGCCAGAAAACCGCCGCCTTCGAGGTGGTCGATGCCCTCGGCGAGGCCCCGGACTGGCTGTGCATCCCCGTGGGCAATGCCGGCAACATCAGTGCCTACTGGATGGGCTTCCAGGAATATCAGGCTGCGGGCCACTGCCGCCGGCTACCGCGGATGATGGGCTTCCAGGCCGCCGGCTCGGCGCCGCTGGTGCTGGGGCACACGGTGGAACAGCCCGACACCATCGCCACGGCGATCCGGATCGGCAACCCGGTCAACCGGGACAAGGCCCTCAAGGTCGAGGTCGAGAGCAAGGGCGGCTTCATGGCCGTCACCGATGCCGAGATTATTGAGGCCTACAAGCTGCTGGGCAGTGGCGAAGGCGTGTTCTGCGAGCCGGCCAGCGCCGCCTCGGTGGCGGGCCTGCTCAAGCGGCACCAGGAGGTGCCGGCGGGAGCCACCGTGGTCTGCGTGCTCACCGGCAACGGCCTCAAGGATCCGACCACGGCGATCGAAAACAACGACTCCCGCTTCCACACCGGTCTGGCCCCGGACACCGACGTCGTGGCCCGGGTGATGGGCTTCTGAGCCCCTCCGAGCCACAGGCGATCCGAGCCGAGACCGATCCACCGATCCACAACCGCACGGCAACCGCCCCCGCTCCGCTGACGAACGCCACTCCAGGGGGCGCTTCGGCGGTCGAGCCGGCGCCCGATGGCGCGGCGCCAGTTTGCGGAGGCGCCTGACCGAGCTGCCTGACCGAGCCGCCAGGGCGGACGCCCGGCTCAACGGTGCTGCCCTGAACGTCTGCTGTACAACGCCGCGACTGATTCGGCAGGCGCTTCTTAGCAGTCCGGCGAGCCCCTGAAGGCAGGGGTTGCGAAGAGCAGCGGGGCCATCCCATGGGCTTTGCAGCGGCTTGTTCAGCCGCTGCCCAACCGGCTCAGGACAATCCCTCAGGCCATGGCATTGGGCGTCCTCGAGAACGCGGCCGTGCGGACGCCGAGGCTGCGCCTGCGGATCGGAACGTGACCTCGCATCGGATACGGACCAGCTGAACTGATCTGCTGGCAACGGTTTCAGCGCGTCCACGCGAGCCAGCCAATTGCAAAAGCGTCCCCGGGCACCCTGGGGAAATCAGGCCTAAATCCGGGCAAAACAAAGGCACAGTTCCGACCCGAAAGTTCCCCACGATTTCCCCAGGTGCGGGAAACGGTGGAAAAGACGATTTTGGGCGCCAGTTCAACAGGCATTTCCCCAGGGCTGATTACGGTGGAAACAAGCTGTGGCTTGGGTTTTGAGGTATTCCTGCCGTTTTCCCCCGCCCCTACTACGGCTGAAGATTTTTTTATTTCCAAGATGTCAATCCTTCTTGAGCAGAAGAACGGTAAAAGTTGGAGGGTCAGGGACGTTGCGCTTTTGGCCAGCGTGTGAAACCGTGGGCCCGCCCATGACGTTGCCCCGGGCAGGCCAGGACCCCCCCCCATGAAGCTGGTCTGCTCCCAGACCGAACTCAATGCCAGCCTTCAGCTGGTGAGCCGGGCGGTGGCGTCACGCCCGACCCATCCCGTGCTGGCCAATGTGTTGCTCACGGCCGATGCCGCCACCGGACGCTTGAGCCTCACGGGCTTCGATCTCAACCTCGGCATTCAGACCAGCCTTACGGCGGCAGTTGAAAGCAGTGGCGCCATCACCCTGCCTTCGCGTCTGTTCGGCGAGATCATCAGCCGCCTCTCCTCGGACAGCCCGATCACCTTGAGCTGCGGCGACGCTGAGGAACTGGTGGAGCTGACCAGCCTTTCGGGCAGCTATCAGATGCGGGGCATGCCCGCCGATGACTTCCCCGATCTGCCCCTGGTGCAGAGCGGCACGCCGATCCGCATTGACGCTGAGGCTCTGGTCAAGGGGTTGCGAGCCACCCTGTTCGCCAGCAGCAGCGATGAGGCCAAGCAGTTGCTGACCGGCGTGCATCTGCGACTTGATGACGACGGTCTGGAGTGCGCCGCCACCGATGGCCATCGGCTGGCGGTGCTGCGGCTGGCGAACATCACCGAGCAGCCGGCGGCGGCGACCGTCGAGCTGGTGGAGGGGGAACCCTTCGCCGTCACGGTGCCGGCCCGTTCGCTGCGCGAACTGGAGCGGCTGTTGACGGGGCGTCCCAGCAGCGAACCGCTCAGCCTCTTCTGCGATCGCGGCCAGGTGGTGGTGCTCTGGGCCGATCAGGTGCTGACCAGCCGCACCCTCGATGGCACCTATCCCAACTACCGCCAGCTGATCCCGGAGTCGTTCAACCGCCGCATCGTTCTCGATCGCCGCGGTTTCGTCGCCGCCCTCGAGCGGGTGGCGGTGCTGGCCGATCAGCACAACAACGTGATCAAGATCAGCAGCGATCCGACGGCCGGCAGGGTGATGATCCGGGCCGATGCCCAGGATGTGGGCAGCGGTTCCGAATCCCTGGCGGCCGAGATCAGCGGCGAAGAAATCGAAATCGCCTTCAACGTCCGCTACCTGCTCGACGGCGTCAAGGCGATGGCCTCGGATCAGGTGGTGCTGCAGTGCAACGCCCCCACCACCCCGGCGGTGCTGGCGCCGGTGGGTGAGGAGAATCCGTTCACCTATCTGGTCATGCCGATCCAGATCCGCAGCTGAGCCGGTGTCCCTTCCTGAGCAGCTGTTGTTGAGCGATCTGCTGCGCCGGAAGGTTCGCTGCGATCAGGGCCTCGACCAGGGCGGCGGCGTCAGTGGCTGGATGCATCCGCCGGTGCATCGGTTGCTGGGCTGGGTCAGTCGCCCCTCGGCGCTCTCCCGCCGCCGCCTGGTCTGGAGGCTGGACCAGCTGCGGGGGCTGGGGGAGCTGGAGGCCTATGTCCAGGGGCCTGGCGCTGAAACCGAAGCGGCGATCCTCGAGCGGCTGCCCACCCTGTTCGGCGCCTCCCTGATCGGCGCCGCCGGCGAGATGCTCGGCACGGTCAGCGATGCGGCGGTGGAGCTGCGCAGTGGTCGCATCCGCCACTATCTGGTTTCGCGCAGTGATCCGCGCCTGCCGGGCAGCAGCCGCTGGCGACTGAGCCCGGAGCGGATCGTCGATCAGCAGCCCGGTCGGGTGGTCACGGCGCTCCAGGGGCTCGATGATCTGCCCCTGGCCCGGGCGAGCGTGCGCCAGGAGTTTCTGCGGCGATCGCGGCGCTGGCGGGATCAGATGGGCGAGGAGAGCAGCCGCCTGCGCGATCGCTTTCAGGCCGCGAGCGGCCGCTTCGAGCAGCGGCTGGAGGGCTGGCTGGAGGAGCCGCCCTGGGACGAGCAAGTTGACGGGGGCCTCACGGCCTCTTCACGGCGCCCGCCGCGGTCCTCCGGATCCGCTGACAGCGATCCGCTGCAGGACTGGTCCCTGGATGAGGGCCCGTCGCAGCGGGATGAATACGAGCAGCGGCCCTGGTCCGAGCCGCGGCAGGAGCGGCAGGACCCCCCCTGGCCGGCGCAGCAGGAGCCTGAGGCCGCCTGGCCGGCTGCGGAGGATGCCTGGCCTGAGTCGTCGCGGCCTCCGTCGGGCCGGCAGCACCGCCGGCGTTCCGATCCCCGGGACGATCGCTTCCGTGGCCGCGATCCGGACGACGATCCCTGGATCTGATACTGGAGCTCTGCTGCAGCGGCCTGCGTTGGTCTCCACTCCCTCTTCCTCCTTCTCGCTGAGCGAGGCCCTGCGCAAGGAAGGCCTCAGCCCGAGCGACTACGAGGAGATCGTGCGCCGGCTGGGCCGGGCTCCCAACCGCGCCGAACTGGGCATGTTCGGGGTGATGTGGTCGGAGCACTGTTGCTACCGCAACTCCAGGCCCCTGCTGAGCCAGTTCCCGACCACGGGCCCTCGCATCCTGGTGGGTCCGGGGGAGAACGCCGGCGTGGTCGACCTGGGGCAGGGGCAGCGGCTGGCCTTCAAGATCGAGAGCCATAACCATCCCTCCGCCGTGGAGCCCTTCCAGGGCGCCGCCACCGGGGTGGGGGGCATCCTGCGCGACATCTTCACGATGGGGGCCCGGCCGATCGCCCTGCTCAATGCCCTGCGCTTCGGACCGCTCGAGGATCCGCGCAACGTCGGCCTGATGGAGGGGGTGGTGGCCGGCATCGCCCACTACGGCAACTGCGTCGGCGTGCCCACCGTCGGCGGTGAGGTGGCCTTCGATCCCAGTTACGGCGGCAATCCCCTGGTCAATGCCATGGCCCTGGGACTGATGGAGACCGATGACATCGTCTGCTCCGGGGCCCGCGGCGTCGGCAATCCGGTGGTCTATGTCGGCAGCACCACCGGCCGTGACGGCATGGGCGGCGCCAGCTTCGCCAGCGCCGAGCTGACCGAGGCCTCCCTCGATGACCGGCCCGCCGTGCAGGTGGGGGATCCCTTTCTGGAGAAGGGGCTGATCGAGGCCTGCCTGGAGGCCTTCCAGAGCGGCGATGTGCTGGCGGCCCAGGACATGGGCGCCGCCGGACTGACCTGCAGCTGTGCCGAGATGGCCGCCAAGGGGGGACTGGGCATCGAGCTCGATCTCGATCGCGTGCCGGCCCGCGAGACCGGCATGACCCCCTACGAGTTCCTGTTGAGCGAATCCCAGGAGCGGATGCTGTTTGTGGTGCAGGACGGCCGCGCAGAGGCCCTGATGGCCCGCTTCCGTCGCTGGGGCCTGCAGGCGGCCGTGGTCGGCCGGGTGCTGGCGGAGAACGTGGTGCGGGTGCTGCAGAACGGCGAGGTGGCGGCGGAGGTTCCCGCCAATGCCCTCGCCGACGACACGCCGATCAACCATCACGAGCTGATGGCCGAGCCCCCGGAGGCGATCCGGCGTCACTGGCAATGGCGCCAGGACTCCCTGCCGGAGGCCACGGGCCACGGCATTGCCCTCGGGGATGGCCGCCTGCCCTGGAGCGACGTGCTGCTGCGCCTGCTCGATGACCCGACGATCGCCAGCAAGCGCTGGGTGTACCGCCAGTACGACCACCAGGTGCAGGCCAACACGGTGGTGCCCCCCGGCGGCGCCGATGCGGCCGTGGTGCGTCTGCGGCCTCAGCAGGGGGAGGGTTCCCTGGAGGCGGCCAGCCGGGGCGTGGCCGCCGTGGTCGATTGCCCCAACCGCTGGGTGGCCCTCGATCCGGAGCGCGGCGGCATGGCGGCCGTGGCTGAGGCGGCCCGCAATCTCAGTTGCGTCGGGGCCGAGCCCCTGGCGGTCACCGACAACCTCAACTTCCCGTCCCCCGACACCGCCAGCGGCTACTGGCAGCTGGCCCAGGCCTGTCGGGGCCTCTCCAGCGCCTGCGCCGCCCTGGACACGCCGGTGACCGGGGGCAACGTCTCCCTCTACAACGAAACGCGGCTGCCGGACGGCAGCATGCAGCCGATCCATCCCACCCCGGTGGTGGGCATGGTCGGCCTGGTCCACGATCTGGCCCATGTCACCGGCCTGGCCTGGCAGCAGCCCGGCGACGCCATCTGGCTGCTGGGCGTGCCCCTGGAGGCGGGCGAGGCTGGGGCCGAGGCGCCCGATCGCCGCGTGTCCCTGGCGGGCAGCAGCTATCTGCAGGTCATTCATGGCCAGCTCACCGGTCGCCCGCCGGAGGTGGATCTGGAGCTCGAGTGCACGGTGCAGGCCTTTCTGCGCCAGGCGATCGCGGCCGGCCTGGTCGCCTCCGCCCACGATCTCAGTGATGGCGGCTTGCTGGTGGCGGCGGCGGAGGCGAGCATCGCCTCCGGCCTCGGAGCCCATCTGGAGATTCCCGCCAGCGGCGTCCGGCTCGATCGCCTGTTGTTCGCCGAAGGCGGCGCCCGGTTGCTGGTGACCGTGTCTCCCGCCCTCAGCGGTGCCTGGCAGCAGGCCCTGGATGCCGCCGCGGCCGCCATTCCCGCCCAGTGCCTGGGGATGGTGGCGTCGGGCCATCAGTTCACGGTCGTGCAGGCCGGAGCGACCCTGCTGGATCTGCCGGTGGCCGATCTGCAGCGGGCCTTTGAGCAGGCCCTCCCCCGGCGTCTGGGTCAGGCCGCCCCGCCGCCGGATCACTGAAGGGAGCCCATGCGTCAGGATGAACCTCCATGACGGTGATGTGCCCCGTGCCCTTTGACGAGCCTGAGCCGGTCCGCTCTCCAGCCGGTGACGCCGTCGAAGAGTTCACGTCTGCGGAGCGAGGCGGGCCGTCGCCGACGGAGCGGCCGGACAAGCCCGAGGAGGCCTGCGGCGTCTTCGCGGTGATGGCGGCAGGGCAGGCCGTGGCCAATCTCACCTATTTCGGCCTTTATGCCCTGCAGCACCGCGGTCAGGAGTCGGCCGGGATCGCCGTGTTCCAGGGCGATCAGGTGCGCCTGCACAAGGACATGGGCCTGGTGAGTCAGGTGTTCGACCAGGAGGTGCTGGAACGCATGCCCGGCGAGCTGGCGATCGGCCACAACCGCTACTCCACCACCGGCAGTAGCAAGGCCTGCAATGCCCAGCCCGTGGTGCTGATGACCCGGATCGGGCCCTTTGCCCTGGCCCACAACGGCAATCTGGTCAATGCAGCCGAGCTGCGTCTGGCTCTCGACCATCTCTCCGGTGAGTTCACCTCCACCACCGACTCCGAGTTGATCGCCTTCGCGCTGCAGCAGGCGGTGGATGGCGGCCAGGGCTGGAGCGAGGCAATTCGCCATGCCGCCTCGCTCTGCCGTGGTGCCTTCAGCCTGTTGATCGGCACGCCGGAGGGTCTGTTCGCCCTGCGGGATGGCCATGGTGTTCGGCCGTTGGTGTTCGGCCATCTGGGGGAATCCAGTCAGGCCCAGTGGGTGGCCAGCAGCGAGAGCTGCGGGCTGGACATCATCGGCGCCAACTTTGTCGATGATGTCCAGCCCGGCGAAATCATCCATTTCCGCCAGGGCGATCCGACGCCAGAGCGGATTCAGTGGTGCCAGGAGCCCGCCAAGCTCTGTGTCTTCGAGATGATCTACTTCGCCCGCCCGGACAGTCGTTTTTTCGGCGAATCGCTCTACAGCTATCGCGTGCGCATCGGCGAGGTGCTGGCCAGGGAAACCCCCGTCGCCGCCGACATCGTGATCGGTGTGCCCGATTCCGGCATCCCCGCCGCCATCGGTTATTCCCAGGTCAGTGGCATCCCCTTCGCCGATGGACTGATCAAGAACCGCTATGTCGGTCGCACCTTCATTCAGCCCACCCAGGCGATGCGTGAGGCCGGTATCCGGGTGAAGCTCAATCCCCTGCCCGATGTGCTCGCCGGCAAGCGGGTGGTGGTGATCGATGATTCGATCGTGCGCGGCACCACCAGCCGCAAGCTGGTTCAGGCGCTGCGGGATGCCGGGGCCACGGAGGTGCACATGCGCATCAGTTCACCGCCTGTCACCCATCCCTGCTTCTACGGCATTGACACCGACACCCAGGACCAACTGATCGCCGCCCGTCTCACCCTCGCCGAGATCGAGCAGCATCTGGGGGTCGACTCCCTCGCCTATCTCAGCCAGGCGGGCATGGTGCAGGCGGCCCAGACCAATGACGGTGAGTTCTGCACGGCCTGTTTTGATGGCAAGTACCCGATTGATCTCGATCCCTCGGTGCGGGCCAGCAAGTTGATGCTGGAACCGGCCGGCATCGCCGCCAGCCTCTGAGACGTGGCGGTTGGGGTCCGGGCGCGTTGCCTGGATGGTGTTCAGCTGTTGCCTGCAGACGCCTGATGCGGATTGCGTTTCTCGATTCCTGGTTGCAGGACGCCGCCAGTGGCAGCGGCACCGCCGTCGCCATCGGCGGCCTGGCCCGCAGCCTGATCGCCCGGGGTCATCAGGTGGAGCGCCTGGCGCCGCTGGGGCGCTGGCCCCGCAACCTGCTGCTGCGCCGTCTCTGGTTCAACCTGACCCTGCCCCGCAGGCTGGCCCGGGGTCGCTACGACCTCGGCGTCGGCTTCGACATCGACGGGGTGCGCGTCGCCGGTCGGCCCGGACTGGCCTACGCCTGCTCGATCAAGGGGGTCCTGGCGGAGGAGGCCCGCTGCGAACGGGGCTGGCCGCGGCTGATGCTCTGGCTGCTCTCCCGCCTGGAGCGCCGCAATGCCCGCCGTGCCCCCCTGGTGCTCTCCACCAGTCGCTATTGCTGTGAGCGGATTCAGGCCGATTACGGCGTGGCGGCGGAACGGCTGGCCCTGGTGCCGGAGGGGATTGATCTCAGCCTTTGGAGTCCCAGCACCGATCCCGCTGCGCTGGCGCAGATCGATGCCGGTCGCGATCCCTTCACCGTGCTCTGTGTGGCGCGCCAGTACCCCCGCAAGCGCGTGACGGATCTGATTGCGGCCTTCCGCCTCGTGCTGGCCCAGCGGCCGCAGGCCCGGCTTGTGGTGATCGGTGACGGCCCGGAGCATGGCGCCCTGCGCCAGCAGGTGGCCGATCTGGGCATCGGCGCGTCGGTGCAGTTGCTCGGTGCCCTCGCCTCCGATCAGGCGGTGCGGGCCTGGTACCAGCGCGCCACGATCTTCTGCCTGCCTTCGATCCAGGAGGGGTTCGGCATCGTCTTCCTCGAGGCGATGGCCAGCGGGTTGCCGGTGGTCAGCACCACGGCCACGGCCATTCCCGAGGTGGTGCCCCACGGTCAGGCGGGGTTGCTGGTGCCGCCGCGGGATCCGGTGGCCCTGGCGGCGGCGATTCTCGCCCTGCTCAGCGATACCGCCCTGCAGGAGCGCTGTCGTCAGTTCGGTCGCGGCCACGCTCGCCGTTTCAGCTGGGATCAGGTGGCGTCGGTGTTTCTGGCGGCGGTGCAACGGCTTCAAGTCTGAGCAGGTCGCGACTGCGGCCCGCCGTCTCAGCTATCGATCAGCGGCACCAGCTGCTGCAGGCTGTCCCCCTTCGGCAGTGCCACCAGCTGGCCGGTGCCGGTGCAGTCTTCCGCCTTCAGGTCGTCGGATCGCAGCCGCAGGCTGCGGCCCTCGGCGTTGACCAGGCGCACGCCCACGACGCCGCCCCGGTCCTCGCGCAGGTCGACCAGGCCATCGCCGCGCTCTAGGAAGCGCAGGCCGATCTGTCCGAGATCGCCCCGTTCCGATGGGCGCAGGCTGTCCACGCGCAGCCGTTTGATCTGGCCCTGGCGACTGGCCAGGAGCACGCTGCCCTCGGCCCGCACGGCGGCCGCCCCCACCACCGTTTCGCCCGGCAACAGGCGCATCAGCACCGGTCCCTGGGCCGTGCGGCCCATCACCGGCAGGTTGGCTTCGTTCACCGCCAGCCGTAGCAGCCGGCCGGTGCTGCTGGCCACCACCAGCTCCTCGTCGTCCCGGCAGGACACGACCCGCTGCAGTTCCACCCCTTCCTTGAGCTTGAGCACGGTGACGGCACGACCGGAGAGTTCCTGGAACTCTTCGAGGGGCAGGCGCTTGAAGCGGCCGTCGCTGCTGAGCAGGCCGAGGCTGGTGTGACTGCCGTCGCCGGGCAGGGGCAGCACCTGGATCAGGCGGGCATCGCTGAGACTTTCCGGCAGGAATCGCTCGAGGTTGCCCGGCTGTTGCCCGGCGAACTCCCAGCGCAGCAGCGCCACCCGGCCGTCAGCACTGAAGCCCAGCAGGGCCGGCTGGGTACTGATCGGCAGGATCACCTGGGCGGGGGCTGGCTGGTCGGCCAGGTCGGCGGGCTGATCGAGATGGAGCCGGCCCAGCACCTGGGGCGTCACGATCCTGACGGCACCGTCCGCCTGGATCAGCAGGCGGCTGTCGGGGGCCAGGGCTTCAAAGGCTTGCTGGCGCTGCAGTTCGGCGTTGGGCCGCACGGCCGCGGCCCGCTGGGCCACCAGCAGATCACCGCCCTCCACCAGGCGGGTGCGGCGTGGCGTGCCGTAGCGCTTTTTCAGTTGCCTCAGCTCGGCCACCAGGGTGTCCAGCAGGGTGCCGCGATCGTCGAGCAGATGCCGCAGACGGGTGCGTTCCAGCTTGAGCTCCTCGGCCTCCTTGCGCAGGCTTTCCTGTTCCAGCCCGGTGAGCCGTCGCAGCGGCATCGCCAACACGGCATCCGCCTGACGATCCGTGAGATCCAGGTGCACCTGCAGGCTGGCCTTAGCGGCGGCCGCGTCGCTGGCGGCGGTGATCATCGCGATCACCTCGGGCAGGGCATCGAGGGCCTTGATCAGCCCTTCGACCACCTCCAGTCGGTCTTCGCAGCGGCGCAGCGCGTGGCTGGTGCGCCGGATCATGGTCAGCTCGCGGTAGTCCAGGAACTCCTGGAGCATGCGCCGCAGGCTCAGCTGTACCGGCTGGCCATGGACCAGGGCCAGCAGAATCGCGCCGAAGTTGCTCTGCAGGGCGGTGCGGCGCTGCAGTTCCGCCAGCACGGTTTCGGCGTTGGCATCGCGGCGCACCTCGATGACGACGCGCATGCCTTCGCGATCACTTTCGTCGCGGATGTCGGCGATGCCGCCGATTTTGCCGTCGTTCACCTGTTCCGCCAGCTTCTCGATCCAGCCGGCCTTGCTGAGTTGATACGGGAGCTCGGTGATCACTACGGCCCCGCGGCGATGCCGGCCCTTGCCGGGTTGCACTTCTTCGATGTGGGCGACGCCCCGCATCGGGATGCTGCCCCGACCGCTCAGGTAGGTGTCGCGCACGCCGGCGCCGATCAGCACTTCGCCGCCGGTGGGGAAGTCAGGGCCGGGCACCAGTTCGAGCAGTTTCGCGTCGCTGAGATCGGGTTTGCGGATCAGGGCGATCAGGGCGTCGACCACTTCGCCCAGGTTGTGGGGCGGAATGCTGGTGGCCATGCCCACGGCGATGCCGGTGCAGCCATTCAGCAGCAGGAAGGGCAGCTGGGCCGGCAGCACCGTCGGCTCCTGTTGGGAGCCGTCGAAGTTGGAGGCGAAATCGACTGTGTCATTGCCGATCTCATCGAGCATCCCCTCATGGGCGATCGGCGCCAGGCGGGTTTCGGTGTATCGCATCGCCGCCGGCGGATCGTCATCGACGGAGCCGAAGTTGCCGTGGCCGTCGAGCAGGGGATGGCGACTGGCGAAGGTCTGCACCAGCCGCACCAGGGCGTCGTAGACCGCCTGGTCACCGTGGGGGTGATACTTGCCGAGCACATCGCCGACCACCCGGGCGCACTTGCGATAGGGGCGGTCGGGGGTGAGCCCGAGCTCGTGCATCGCGAACAGGATGCGCCGCTGCACGGGCTTGAGACCATCGCGCACGTCCGGCAGGGCCCGGCCCACGATCACGCTCATGGCGTATTCGAGGTAGGAGCGCTGCATCTCCTGGTGGAGCGCAATCGGCTCGATGCGTGCTTGGGGGCGCTCCTCGGCCATCCGGTGCTGGGGTCTGGGATCTGGAGACGGGCCTCAGCCTACAGATCGTGTTTCGACTGCACGACAGAACAGGCGGTTTCAGGGGGTGTCGTCGTCCTTGTCCTGGCCGGTGGCATTGGCCGAGGCTCGTTCGATCGTGGGCTTGAGTTCGGGCAGGGCCAGCAGGCGCCCGGTGGCGGCCCGCAGCTTCACGCCCCAGAGCTGTTCCTTCTGGAAGGCGTCGTGGACGTAGTTGGGATCCCCATTGAGGGCGTTTTCCGCGAGTTGCACGGCTTCGCTGCGGTTCTGCTGGTTGGTTTCGAACAGGACCGCGGCCAGGGCCAGGGAGGATTCGGCCGCACCGGGTTTGATCTTGAGCACCCGCCGCCAGCGTTCGATCGCCTCCCTGGGGCGATCCATTTCAAACAGCACCAGTCCCTGGTTGTTCACCGCCTCCCAGAAATCGCTGCGCAGTCCCGAAGCCTTTTCAAAGGCGGCCAGGGCTTCCCCGGGGCGATCCAGCAGCAGATTGGCGTTGCCCATGTCGAAGTAAGCCCCGGAATTGCGGCTGTCCAGTTGCAGGCCGCGGCGCAACAGCTCAAGAGCTTCCGTGGGTTTGCCATTGCGCAGGGCCAGGGAGCCCTCGGCAAACCAGATGCCCGCGTTGGTGGGATCGAGGCGTTTGGCCCGATCCAGGGCGACCAGGGCCTTGACGCTGTTATTGCTGCGCAACAGGGACTCCGCCAGCAGCACCCAGCTGCGGGGATCGTCGGGCAGCAGCCGTACGGACAGTTCCGCCAACCGGGCGGCATCCTCAGCCTGACCCAGCCGCAGCATGCGCGCGGCCGCCTGGGCGATGCCCAGTCCGGCCGCCTCCAGCTCCTTGGTCTGCGGTAGGTAGACGTAGGGCACCAGAGCCCTGGCCGGTGGAATGCTGCCCAGGAACAAACAGCCAGCGATCGGCAGGGAGGTGAGGAGCTGCCACCGGCGCTGGCCCATGGGGTCACGAGGAATTCGACCCAGCCTAGGGACTGGAGTCGATTTCACCCAACATCGGCCGCCGGCTGGGCAGCGGCGATGTTGCGGCGCCACATCCAGGGCCGGATGCGGCGCAGGGCCGAAGCCCGCAGTCGCTCGTCCCATTCCTGATCACTCCAGCCCAGGGCTGCCTGAGCCTGCAGATTCAGCAGCCAGGGCCGCGGTTGCATGTCAGGGTCCTCGGAGCTCTGCAGGGAGTCGCCATTCCAGGGGCAGACTTCCTGGCAGATGTCACAGCCGGCCACCCAGCCCTGCAGCTGGCCGGCCAGCTCCGCCGGCAGGCTGGCGTCGCGGTTCTCGATCGTGTGGAAGGCGATGCAGCGACGCGCATCGACCACGAAGGGTTCGCGGATCGCGGCCGTCGGGCAGGCGTCGATGCAGTGGCTGCAGCGGCCGCAGAGGCTTTCGCTGGCCTGATCGGCCGGCAGTTCCAGGCTGGTGAGCAGATGGCCGATCAGCAGCCAGGAGCCGCGCTGACGATGAATCAGGTTGCCGTGTTTGCCGATCCAGCCCAGGCCCGCCTCCTCCGCCCAGGCCTTGTCCATCAGGGGTGCACTGTCGACGCAGGCCCGCCAGGTCGTGCCTGGCACCTGGGTTTCCAGCCAGCGGCCCAGGTGACGCAAGCGGCGCTCGATCACCCGGTGGTAATCCCGGCCCCAGCCGTAGCGGGCCACCTTCAAACTGCCCGCCGCAGGCCGGCGCTGGACGTAATAGGACAGGCCTACCGCCAGCAGGCTGCGCACGCCGGGAAGTAGCTGTTCGATCCGCCGCCGGCGCGGATCCTGCATCCAGGCCATCGAGCCGTGGTGGCCGGCCGCCAGCCAGCGCTCCAGGGCGGCGCTGCGCAATCGCAGTCGATCACTGCCGGCCGCCGAGGCGATTCCCACCGGGTCAAAACCCAGTCGCCGGGCCTCCTGTTTGAGGGCTCCGGCCAGTTCGGCGCCGACCGGGCTGGGCTGGGTTTTGTTCATCGCCGGTCGGTAGAGTCAGGATTCGCTGGTTCTGATCGTGTGACTGCCACTTCGCCTAGCCGTTTCAGCCCGCTCTTGCGCTGGATGGGCATCACTCTGGTGGCGCTGCTGGTCCTGCAGATGCTGGCCGTGCTCACGCTCTGGGACTGGAGCCAGGAGCCCTTCCGGCAGCTGGTGGTGGAACGGTTGGTCACTCAGGCCCCGATGGCCCTGGTGGGTCTGCTGCTGATGTATCTGTCCTCCCGCCTGGAGGACGATTCCGAGACCCGCACCCCCGTGCTCTGGACCGTCTGCATCATCAGCGGTCTGCTGGCTGTGTTTCTCACCGCTTCCCTGCCGGTGGCTTTCGGCGGTGATCAGATCATGCAGCAGCAGTCCGATCAGCAGCTGGCGGCCAAGAAGGGCCAGCTGGAGATGGCCCGCCAGCAGAGCCAGGATCCCTCCCTGGTTCAGCAACTGATCAAGCAGGCCGAGGGCTCCGGCCAGGTGCCCGCCAACGCCAGCGACGCGCAGAAAACCCAGTCGGCCAGGGCCTTCATCGATCGTCAGCTCGATCAGATGGAAGCCCAGTACAAGCAGGCCGAGCAGACCGCCAAGGTGTCCCTCGGACAGCGCCGCTTCGCGGGCTCCGGCGGAGCCGTGGTCCTGATCATCGCCTTCACGATCCTCTGCCTTGGCAGCGTGCTCTGATACCCCGCAGCCGCTCCGGCGCTTCTCCGGCTGGTTAGCGTCGGGCGGTTCGTTCCGAACTCCCCCCCACCCACTTTGGTGACCTCCAGCACCCGAACTGATCAGCCGCTGAGCAATCGCCTTCAGCAGGATCTCAAGAATGATCTGATCGCTGGCTTGCTGGTGGTGATTCCGCTGGCCACCACAATCTGGTTGGCGACCACAGTGAGCCGGTTTGTGCTGGCCTTTCTCACCTCAATCCCGAAGCAGTTCAACCCGTTCAATACCCTCAATCCGCTCCTGCAGGAGCTGATCAACCTCGGCGTCGGTCTGTTGGTTCCCCTGCTGGGGATCCTGTTGATCGGACTGATGGCCCGCAACATCGTCGGCCGCTGGCTGTTGGAGTTCGGTGAGGGCACCTTGCTGCGCATCCCCCTGGCTGGC
This sequence comes from Cyanobium sp., assembly GCA_049282435.1. GTDB lineage: Bacteria > Cyanobacteriota > Cyanobacteriia > PCC-6307 > Cyanobiaceae > Cyanobium. The sequence continues at coordinate 31,594 of JBAPUA010000122.1, forward strand.
TCGGTCTACAAGACCCTCAAGCAGCTGCTGGAAACGTTCCTGCAGGGCAGCAGCGGCAATCGCTTCCGCCGGGTCGTCCTGGTCGAGTATCCGCGTGAGGGGCTCTATGCCGTCGGTTTCGTCACCGGCACCATTGGCACCGCCGTCCAGGCGGATTTCCAGGAGGCAATGCTGAGCGTGTTCATCCCCACGGCCCCCAATCCCACCACCGGTTGGTATGCGGTTGTGCCGGAGCGCCTCGTCAAGGACATTGATCTCAGCGTCGAGGACGCCTTCCGTACGATCATTTCGGCCGGCATCGTCAGTCCGGACGAGCGCGAGGCTGCCACCACCAACCGCAGTTTTTCCAGCCTTCTGGAGAGGCTGCGCGCACCCCAGCTTTCCTGATGCAGAGCCGAACCCTTGCCCGCGAACTGGCCCTGCTGATGCTCGGCCAGGTCAATGATCGAGGCCCCGCGGCCACCAGCGCCGCTACGGCCCCGCTGACGGACGTATCGCTCGAAGGGCTGTTGCACCAGGCTCTCACCAGCCTCAGTCAGCACGTGCGCGATGCGCTCGATCGTTCGGCTGCGGATCTGCAGCAGGCCCAGCAGGAGCTGCTGGACAGTGAACTGCAGGAAGATGGCCAGGCCCGGTTGCCGCGGGTGCGCCAGCATCTGCAGGACGGTCTCAGCCTTGCCGAGCAGGCCCTCAATCGCCTCTCGGCCAGCCTGGAGCTGCCGCGCCTGTTGCTGCTGGCTGATCAGGAGGAGGTGCGGCGCGGTGCCATCGACCGGGCCCGGGCGGTGCTGCGCGATCGTGATCGCATCGATGCACGGCTCGATCGGGTGATGGAGGGCTGGCGCCTGACCCGTCTGCCCCGCATCGATCGCGACATCCTGCGGCTGGCGGCGGTGGATCTGGAGAGTTTCGCCACGCCGGCGGCGGTGGCCTGCAATGAGGCCGTGGAGCTGGCCAACCGCTACAGCGACGAGCAGGGCCGGCGCATGATCAATGGCGTCCTGCGACGCTTCACCTCGGCAGCGGTGTAGGGCGTCATGGTGTTCGACTGGTTCAAACGCGCGGCTGTTCCTCAGAGCCCTGCCCCTGCCCCTGCCGCGCCGGAGCCTCCTGCCGCGCCGGAGTCCGTCGCTGAGCCAGCGGCTGTCCGCGAGCCTGCCGCCGAGTTGTCCTCCCAAGGCACCGCTGCCGCCGCCGGCTTCGAATCTTCGCCGTTGTCCGGGGCTGGCACGGAGCCCACCCCGACTGGGCGCACGGACAGTGAAGCCATTGCCATCGGCGCCGCTGAAGCGCCCGGTTCCGGCGTGCCGACCGCCCAGCCCCCGGCGGTCGGGGCCGTGGATCAGCAAGCCCTCGACTGGGCTCGCCAGGCCTATGCCCGCCTCAAGGCCCAGCAGCAGGAGGCCCGCACGGCGGCTGGGCCCCAGCCCAGCCCGGCCGCCCCTATCCTCCCCGCCGAGGTTGAGCAAACGGCTGGTTCAGAGCAGGCTTCTGAGTTTGCGCCAGCCGCCATTGCCGAGCCGAGCGCTGTTGCTGAGCCTGTGGTTGGGACGGAGCCAGCGCCGGCGCTCCAGGTTCCGGAGGTCGCGGCTCAGGCACCGGCTGCCGCCGAACTGGCGGAACCGCAGGCTGCAGCCGCCGCGCCTCAGGTTGAACTGTCTGCGCCTGAATCCCCTGCTGCCCCGGGTTTGTCGCTGCTGGAGCAGGCGGCTGCCCAGCGTCAGCAACGGCTGCAGCAGCTGACGGCGGTCGCTCCGAGCCCTCAGCGCGAACCCCAGCCTGCGGCTGCGGCTGCGGCGACTGCCCCGGCGCCGGTGGAGAGCGAGCCCCAGCTGGGTGAGTTTGACGACACCTTCACCTGGTCGGCGGAGGTGCTGGCGGCCCAGGGTCGCCAGGTCGAGGACATGTCGCTCGAGGAGATCGACTGGCTGGGTCGGTTGCGCCGTGGCCTGGAGAAGACCCGTCGGGGATTCGTCACCCAGTTGCTGGAGAACCTCGGCGAGGATCCCCTCACCCCCGAGGTGCTCGACGATCTCGAGACCACCCTGTTGCGGGCCGATGTGGGCGTTCAGGCCACCGATCAGGTGCTCGATGCCCTGCGGCGACGCCTCAATCAGGAGGTGGTCGATCCGGCGGAGGGTCTGCGTTTTCTCAAGGAGCAGCTGCGGGGGCTGCTGGAGGCGCCGATCGCGGCCAGTGCCACACCGCTGCTGGTGCCCCAGAAGGATCGGCTCAATGTCTGGCTGATGGTCGGGGTCAATGGCGTCGGCAAGACCACCACCCTCGGCAAGCTGGCCAATCTGGCCGTGCGCAGCGGCTATAGCTGTCTGATCGCCGCCGCTGACACCTTCCGGGCCGCGGCCGTCGAGCAGGTGAGCATCTGGGGGCAGCGCAGCGGTGTCGCCGTGATCGCCAATCCCAGTGCCAATGCCGATCCGGCTGCCGTCGTCTACGACGCCATCGGGGCGGCCAGGGCCAAGGGCACGGAGCTGGTGCTGGTGGACACCGCCGGTCGGCTGCAGACCAAGCACAACCTGATGGAGGAGCTGACCAAGGTGCGCCGCATCATCGACAAGCTCGCTCCGGAGGCCGTGGTCGAGTCGCTGCTGGTGCTCGACGCCAGCCAGGGCCAGAACGGCCTGCGCCAGGCCATGGCCTTTGCCCGTGTCGCCGGCCTGACCGGGGTGGTGATCACCAAGCTCGATGGCAGTGCCCGTGGTGGCGTGGCCCTGGCCGTGGCTTCCGAGGCCGGCCTGCCGATCCGCTTCATCGGTGCCGGCGAAGGCATCCGTGATCTGCGCCCCTTCAACAGTTTCGAGTTCGTCGAGGCCCTGCTGGCCCGTTAGGGGTGAGCGGCGGGCGGTGTCCTGTGTCCGCTCGGGACGGCGTGGCCCACGCAAGGTGTCGGTGGGTTCGACGCTTCTCTGGAGCCTGCAGGGGAAGGGCCGCGACTGGCTCGCAACCAGCCCCTGCCGTTGGGTCCATGGGTTCTCGCTACCTGGCCATCGCCAGGGATCTCCTCACTGTCAGAAAAGGGTTTGGGGTTGAATTGATTGGCGACTGGGACGCTCACGCCAATCACAAGCGTCTGGGATGTGCAGGGGAGTAACCTGTATTCGGAGGTCAGGGTCGACTGAATTGCGCTATTCGTTTAATGGTGCGTTTTTCTTGTCTTTCGTTTGGACGTGCTATCTTGTGGTCTATCCTTGGTCGTCCTTGGTCGTCTCCTATTTGATTGATGTCATTCGATCTTGCTGGCAGTGCCACGATGCTTCCCTTCATCAAGCTGCCGGGAGCCTCCCTCGCCTTTTCAAGCCCGGACAATTTCGGTGGCGTTATCGGCACGTTTCTGCCCCTTGATGTTCATCGCTGGGATCAACCGGGGCTCGGGCAACCTTTTGTCAATTATTCCGGTTGCATTCGTCTTGGTGATCTCAGGCTGTTGGCGACCCTGGGCTCCGCGATCCATGGGGAGGTGGAACAGAGGTGCGAGGCTCAGCTGGTGCTGCCTTATGTGGCCGGTGTCAATATCTTCACGATTGAGCGTCAGACCTATACCTTTCGCTCCTCCTGTCTCTTCATTCCGGCAGCCCGCACCCGCTTTCAGCTGCACTGCAGTCAGTGTTCGGGGGTCGTCTTCAGTTTCCCCCCCGAAACCCTGCTGCCGGTGATTCATGCCATCGGCGGTCCCGGTTTTGATCCCCTCTCCCTGCAGGTCGCCCTCCAGCAACCGGCCGTGCTCAGTCGCCAGAGCGATCCTCGTCGCAACCGGCTGCACGAGCTGCTGATGGAAACCATGGCCTATGCCGAGCGCTGCATGGCCATCGCCGGAGCCGTCAATCCGATGTTGCGTCTCGACGACCTGATCCGCCGGTTGATCGTGATGCTGTTGGTGCCCGACCTCCTGGAGCCGTCGCAGGAGCCACCACTGAGGTCCGAGCCCTTTGTCCATCAGGCCCTGGTCGAATGGCTGCTGGCCCATCTGCACGAACCGATCAGTCTTTCGGACATGGAGCATCGGAGCAGTTACAGCCGTCGTTCGCTGCAGTACGCCTTCAAGCAGCACTTCGGCTGTGGTCCGATGCAGTGGCTGCGCCAACAGCGACTGGCCAGGGCCAAGGCCCTGCTGGAGCAGCCGGGCAGTCGCCGCAGCCTGCTGGAGGTGTCCGCGGCCTGCGGCTACCTCTCTCAGGCTTCCTTCAGCAGGGACTTTCAGGCCCGCTATGGCGATCGCCCTTCACGGCTGCTGAGGCGGTCCCGGATTCCCCAATCTGCGGCGCACTGGGCTGCGGCCCACTCACCAGAGCTCACCCCCTGCTCCTGAGAGCCGGCTGAAAACGTCCACCAGAGGGCCGCAGACCGCCGCCGCTGCTCTTCCGACGAAGCCGAAGACCACTGCTACCTTTCGGTACCTTCGCGGCCGCTCCTTGGGCAGCCAGCCGCCCCGCCGCCCTCCGGGCCCCATCCCCACTGCGGCTGCCTCCGGGCCCGCCTCGGGAGCGGCTGCGCCCCAGCCTGAGGCAGGCGACCTGCAGGCCCAGGCTCCCAACGCGCCAGCGGCGACCCTGGCCGAGCCGGCAGCGGCCGCCAGCGCCGCTCTTGCGCCTGCTCCCGCTCCCCATGCCGCTGTCCCTTCTGCGCCGCTAATCCCTGCGGCATCACCCCTGCTCGATCAGTCCGCTGCGGGCCCTTCCCCGGCGGTGGCATCGTCGCTGCGCCAGCTGCTCGACAGTCTCAACCGGGAACAGCGCCGCAACCAGGAGCTGCTCGCTTCACTGGCCTTCGCCCTGCGCAGCTTCACCAATCTCAGCCGCTTTCTGGAGCTGGTGCCCCTGGTGTGCTCGCGACTGGTGGAGGCTGAGGGCAGTGTTCTGGTGGTGTTTCACCCGGATGGCCGCCTCTGGCGGGACCATCTGCAGGCCACCCCCGGCGAACGCTCCACCGAGTTGCTGCGCCGGTTGCTCGCCCTGTCTGACAGCCAGCTGCAGGCCCAGTCCGGCGATGAGGCGGTGGCCGCGTTGCTCGATCCGCTGATCCGCCGGCTGCTGGGCAGCTGCGAGGTCTATGCCACCTCTGTGGTGGCCCGCAGCTGCCAGCGGGGCCGGCTCTATGTGTACAGCGATCGGCGTGGTTACGGCTGGAGCGATGTGCACCGCCGCCATCTGCAGCTGGTGGCCGATCTCACCGGCGTGGCCCTGGAAAATGAGCTGCTGCAGCAGGACATGCGGCGCTATGAACGGCTCGATCGCCAGCTCAGCATCGGCGCCGAGATCCAGGCCCAGCTTCTGCCCGATCGCTGTCCGGTGATCGAAGGGGTCGAACTGGCGGCCCGTTGCCGGCCTGCCTATCAGGTCGGAGGCGATTACTACGACTTCATTCCGGTGCGGCCCGATCTGATCGGTCGCCGCCGGGAGCAGGGTCAGTGGGCCCTGGTCATGGGTGACGTGATGGGC
>JBAPUA010000123.1:0-6046 GCA_049282435.1 Cyanobium sp.
CGATGGCCGCTGCTTCTTCTGTCACGGCTCCTTCGGTCGTCATTCGTGAGATTGATTCAGTTCCGACTTGGGATCAGAAGCTCATCAAGCAGATGAGTCCCGCCCCTGCCGCCAATGGTCTGATGGCCTCCGCTGCAGTGAGCGTCGGTCAGGCCAGCTGGTATGGGCCCGGCTTCTATGGAAATCGCACCGCCAGCGGCGAAGTCCTCCGTCGCGGCACTCTCACCGCAGCCCACCGCTACCTGGCCTTCGGCACCATGGTGCGTGTCACGAATCTGCGCAACGGCCTGTCCGCCGTGGTTCGCATCAACGACCGCGGCCCCTTCCACGGTGGGCGCATCATCGACCTCGCCCATGGTGCGGCCCAGCAACTGGGGGTGACCTCCAGCGGCACGGCCCAGGTGAAACTCGAAGTCCTGAACTGAGCCCCAGACCTCCGGCCCCACCGCGGAATTTTCCGATCTCGGGACCATGTCGGCCCATCCGCCAACCTGGCGGTTGGGCCTTTTGTCTTGAAGACGATGCAGATGCTGCGCAGTGTCCTGGAGCTGCAGCGGTGGCGCCGCCAGGCCGATGGCCGGCCCCTGCATTTCGTGCCGACGATGGGAGGCCTGCATCGGGGGCATCAGCTGCTGCTGCAGCGAGCTGCCCAGCCCCGGGCCGGAGTGCGGCCGCGGGTGCTGCTGAGCGTGTTCGTCAATCCGCTGCAGTTCGGAGCCGGTGAGGATTTTCAGCGCTATCCCCGCGATCTCCAGCACGACGGGCAGCTGGCGGCCGCCGCCGGGGCCGATGCCCTGTTCGCCCCCGCGCTCGACGCGATCTATCCCCACGGGCAACAGGAGACCACCCGGATCCAGGTGCCGGCCTCGCTGCAACGGGAACTCTGCGGCCGCTCCCGGCCTGGCCACTTCGATGGCGTGGCCACCGTGGTCGGCCGGCTGCTGGCCCTGGTGCGACCCGATCGGCTGCTGCTCGGCGAGAAGGACTGGCAGCAACTGGTGATCCTGCGCCGGGTGATCGCCGATCTGGGCCTGCCAGTGGCGGTGCAGGGCTGCGCCACCGTGCGCGATCCCGACGGGCTGCCCTGCAGTTCCCGCAATCAGTACCTCAGCGACCCGGAACGGCACCGGGCCCTGGCCCTGCCGGCGGCCCTGGCGCAAGCGCGTCGCGAGGTCCTGGCGCAGCCTGGCGCGGCCGATGCCGCCAGCCTGATCGACCAAGTCCGCGAGCGGTTGCTGGCCGCCGAACTGGAGGTCGATTACGTGCAGCTGGTGCGGGCGCATAACCTGGAGCCCCTGCAGCGGACCCACGGCCTCAGCCTGCTGGCTGCGGCCGTGGGTTGCGGGTCCAGTCGTCTGATTGATCACGTCCTCCTGATGTCCCGCCCTCCGATCGTTGCCATCGATGGTCCGGCCGGAGCCGGAAAAAGCACGGTCACCCGCGCCTTCGCCCGAAAGCTGGGTCTGGTCTATCTCGACACCGGCGCCATGTACCGGGCCGTCACCTGGTGGGTGCAGCGCCAGGGGGTGGATCCCTCCGAGGCCAGCGCCGTGGAGCCGCTGCTGCGGGGTCTGGATCTGCGTCTGTCGAGCGGAGAGGGGGAGGAGCAGCGGGTTGAGATCAACGGCCATGACGTCACTGAGGCAATCCGCAGCCCCGGGGTCACGGCCCAGGTGAGCGCGGTGGCGGCCCATGGCTGCGTGCGCGAGGCCCTCACCCGCCAGCAGCAGGCCATGGGCGCCCGCGGCGGTCTGGTGGCTGAGGGGCGCGACATCGGCACCGCCGTGTTTCCCGATGCCGACTGCAAAGTGTTCCTCACAGCCACGGTGGCGGAACGGGCCCGCCGCCGCGCTGCGGATCTCAGCCAGCGGGGCTTCCCGGTGCCGCCGCTACCGGAACTGGAGGCCAGCATCGCCGAGCGCGACCATCTCGATTCCACCAGGGCGGTGGCGCCCCTGCTGCAGGCCGATGACGCCGTCGAGCTGGTCACCGATGGCATGGACATCGAGGCGGTGATCGAGGCCCTTGTGGACCTGTTCCGCCAGCGGGTCCCTGAGGAGGCCTGGCCCGAACCCGACTGAGGCCGCAAGGTTTCCAGCCGCTTGAGTGCCGCGCCCATCTCCCAGGCCGGAGCAGGGTTGAAGCCGGCCACGCACAGATCTCCCCATCGCGCCACCAGGAGCAGAGGCCGGAACTTCGCGCGGCCGCCAGGGCCCGGAGCGCCATGGTGGCGATGCGGCGAGCTTGCCCGTGGCCTCCCAGCGGGCGGTGAGTCCTGCTGGATTCAGGACGCTGTCGCGGGCGGATCAGCCTGTTGGCCTCGCCGCCGTTCCGCCAGCAGCTCCTCCAGCAGCCCCTCGCAGGCATCCTCCAGCAGATCGAGCACCTCGTCGAAGCCGGCCTCGCCGCCGTAGTACGGGTCCGGGACCTCCTCAGGGCTGAGGCCTCGGCAGTACTGCAGCAGGGGTGTGATCGCGGCCCGGGGATGGCTGCGGCGGGCCAGGGCTCGCACGGCGGCCAGGTTCTGGGCGTCCATCGTCAGGATGTGGTCGAACTGCTGCAGATCGGCAGGCGAGAGCTGGCGAGCCCGGCTGGGCAGGTGGATGCCCCGCCGCCCTGCCGCGGTCCGCATGCGTGGATCGGCCAGCTGGCCCAGATGCCAGCTGCCGGTCCCGGCGGAGTCGACCTCGAAGCAGGCCTCCAGCCCAGCCTCCGCCAGCCGGTGCAGGAACACTCCTTCCGCCGCCGGCGAGCGGCAGATGTTGCCGAGGCAGACGAACAGCACCCGGGTTGGCTGTCCGCTCATCGCCCGCCCGCCGTCGGGGCGTCGCCTGCGGCTGCGGAGGCCGCTGTCGCCGTCAGCAGCCGCTGGCCGGCCAGCCTGGCCCGCAGCCGCACCACCGCCGTCTCTTCCAGCTCAGGCTGGCCCAGGGCCGTCAGGGCCTCCAGCAGCTGTTGGCGTTCCCGGGGCTGGGGATCGAGCCTGAGACCAAGGCTTTCCAGGCCGACGCTCACGGCGTAGCGCACCACCCATTCGCCGTCGCGGCAGCCCCCGAGCAGGGCCAGCAGGGCCCGCTGTCGGACCTCGGAGCGATGGTCGGGCTCCAGAATCTCCAGCCGCAGGCTGCCCAGACCGCAGGCGGCGGCGCGCCGCACGCTGGGGCCGACATCACTGGCCAGGGCCTCCTCCAGCAGGTCCAGGCCGCGCACGTCACCGATGCCGGCCAGGGCCCGCACCGCCCAGGCCCGGGCGCCGTAGTTGCGGGGATCGAGGCTGTCCAGGATCGGTTGCACGGCATCCGGGCCCAGCCGGATCAGGCCATCGACGGCGGCCACGGCCGCGCCGGGATTGTTGAAGCCCAGCACCTCCACCAGGCAGGTGATCGCCTCGCCGTCGGCGCTGTCCCCGTGGTCACTGGTGGCCAGGTCCCAGGTGGCGCTCAGCATCGCCTGAGAGCTGGCGGCCTGCCGTACGGCCAGGATGCGTTCGCGGATCGTGTCCATCACAACGGTCGTCACAACAGGGAGTCCATGGCGCTCAACACCGTCTCCGTCGCCATGGTGGCCTCATGGTGCTCGCCCTGCTCAACCAGGCCACGCAGGGCGATCAGCTTGAGACTGTTTTCGGCCAGGGTGCGACAGATCGGCTCCAGAGCCGGCCGCCAGCCGACGGCCCCCAGATCCATCAGAGCGGCGCGCCGCACCTGCAGCTGGGGATGGTCGAGCAACTGCAGCAGGGGATCGGCCCAGCGGCTCTCACCGGTGAGCTGAAGCAGAGCTCTGCAGGCGGCGCTGCGGATGAGGGGTCGCTCATGATCGGTGAAGGGGACGATCACCGCCAGGACCTCGGCGTCGGCGACGCCGATCTCCCCCAGGGACTCCAGCAGGGCTTCGCATGGTTCCTGCAGCCGCGGGCTGTCGCTGCGCGGCGCCCCGGCCACCTGCGGGCCGCTGGCCAGGCGCCGTGTCAACAGCGGTACGGCGGCGGTGGCGCCCAGTGCCCCCAGTGCTCGGGCGGCGGCTTCCCGCAGACCATCATCCTCGTCTTCGAAGGCGTCGAGCAGATCGGCGATGGCACGATCGTCGGCCAACTTGCCCAGGGCCCGGGCGGCGTTGCGGGCGACGGCATTGTGTTCGACCCCGGCACCCGCGTCCCGTGGTTGCCGTTGACGCAGAGCCTGGCAAAGCAGCGGCACAGTGTCGGGATGCCGGCTGCGCATACGCCCCAACCACCAGGCTCCGTAGTACTGCAGGGATTGGTCTTCGCTCTGGTGCAATCGACGCAGGGCCTCAGCTTCGCTGATCGGCTCCGCATTTCCGGGTGGTAGCGATTCGGGCTCCATGGTTCCAGCCCTGGCGGCTTGATTGGGCTGATCCTCTGATGTTGCCATCGCAGGCAGCCCTGGTAGAGCCCCTGGTGAGCAGTCGTGACAATGATTTGGCAGACCAGGGGCACAAAAAAGGGGCTCCATATGGAGCCCCGAGAGAGTCAAGGTTGAAGAAGCTTAGACGAGAGCGTTGATGATGTAGTCGATGTAGTTGTTGGTGATGACGCCGGAGTCACCGGAGATGCCGTGGTTGGCCTTGATGTACTTGAGGGCTTCGACGTACCAGGAGGGTGACAGTTCGAAGGAACTGTTGATTTCGACAAGTCCTGCGATGAGGTATTCATCGAGGGGGCCGGTGCCACCAGCGACGAGGGAGTAGGTGATGTAACGGAGGTAGAAACCGATGTCACGGGAACACTTGCCCTTGCCACGGGCGTCAGAAGCAAAATTGCTGCCGGGCTGGGTGGTGGTGTAAGGGAATTTTCGGTAGACGGATTCGGCAGCGCCGTTGACCAGTTTTTCGGCATTGTCGGTTAGGACGCGAGCGGCCAGAAGGGCGTTTGTGATGGCGGGTTCGGAAGGACCGAAAGCGGCGATGAGCGCGTCGATCTCGGTGTTACTGAGGAAGCGGCCCTGGCAATCGGCAGCTTCGACGGCTTCGGTGAGGGGGGTCTTCATGGGAAGGGAAGGGAGGAGAAGGTCAACCGAAGATGGAGATGATCAGGCGACAGCAGCGGCTGCGCGATCAAAGTAGGTGCTGATTTCGGACATCAGGGCGGAGCAATCGCCGGGGGTGATGCCGTTGCGATCGTTGGCGATCGCGATGGCGGCGTCCTTCATCTTGCGGATACCTTCAGCCACGGAAGCGCCGGGGACGCCGAGGGCGAGATAGGTTTCACGCAGGCCGTTGAGGCAACGATCTTCCAGCACGGAAGCATCGCCGGTGAAGACGGCGTAGGTGATGTAGCGGAGAACGATCTCCATATCGCGCAGGCATGCAGCCATGCGGCGATGGGTGTAGGCGTTGCCGCCGGGTGCGATCAGAGCGGGCTGCTGAGCGAAGAGTTCGCGGGCAGCGTTGGTGACGATGGCGGAAGCGTTGGAGGTGATGCGGTTCACGGCATCCAGACGCTTGAGGCTGTCGGCGACCACACCCGAGAGGGCGTCGATTTGACCGGCATTGAGGAATTCACCGCGGGCATCAGCCTGGGCAACGACCTTGGTGAAGGCGTCGAACATTGAGTAGCTCCTGTTCTCGACTGGAGTCGGGAGGGTGGGTAAGGGGGTGAGGCGACCGGAGTGGAGGGCTTGCGCCCGAGTGTCTGGGATCCTCGTGGTCAGACTGGGAAAAACGTGGGTGTGACCCGAGGCGGCAGCGTAGCTCAGGAGGAACGCATAACGCAGGGGGCAGGCTTTGGTGTATCCCGTTTGACTGAAGCATTGTTGATCTCGGCAGCGGTGGGTCGTGGCTGGCTTAACAAACGGTCATTGCCAGGATCAGCCCAGTGTTCGCAGCCTGTTTGCCGCTTCTCATCCTGATGCTGCCGCCAGCCAAGAAAAAAGGGCCCCTGTTGGGGCCCGCGAGGGTGATCGAGAAGCGAACAAGGCTCAGACGAGAGCGTTGATGGCGTAGTCGATGTAGTTGTTGGCGATGGTGCCGGGGTCGCCAGCGATGCCGTGGTTGGCCTTGATGTGGTTGAGGGCTTCGACGTACCAGG
>JBAPUA010000124.1:0-8298 GCA_049282435.1 Cyanobium sp.
CAGCTGAACTTGACTGCTGCAGCTGCGTTTTGCGGGCTGGTCGCCGAAGCACTGCCCGGAGCAAAACTCAGCATCAGTCCGGACTGATCGCGTTATTTGTTGATTTGCCCATAAAAAATCTATGCGCAACAGGCTCCTGGCAAATTTTTTCTAAGCCAGAAATGCCTGATTAGATCCAATTCTAACCTCAGATTGTCGCTGGAATCAACTACCCAGCAATGGTTCAGGGTTCCTCAACAAGCCCTATGGAGTTGAAACCGGGCACTCAGCAACGTCTTGCCATCGCTGACCAGCTAATCGAGATCCGCTGCACCATCAGAGATTTGGGCGATCGTCCACTCGGTGGAAGAAGTAGCGATACTGACTGCGAAAGTGTCGCTCCATCTCCAGCGCCTCGGTAAGCACGACGTGGTGGCGGATGGCATAGCGCTCCAGATCCCACAGTCTTTTGCAGCCGCTCGGCATTCCCGGCACCGTCACCAACAGCAGTTAGCAGGCTGGAGTGCGAATCCCACGCCGCATGCGTGCGTCGGGGATGATTCGCAGAAAACTGATCAGGTCGAAATCGGTTGCGGCTCGGGCGCTTTCGGACTCATAGAGATGGCGATACAGCCAACTTCAACGCTGGTGGACAGCACGAACAAGCCGCTGTGTGACGGATCTTGAATCAGCCCTGGCCCTGATCACATGAAGGGTGGGTTGCTTGTCAGTGTGGCCAGGCATGCGGTTAGCACAAGAGATGGGGTTAGCGCCAGAAAGCGTTTAGTACAAAGCTGCGTTTAGCGCAAAGACACGTTAGCGCAAAAATAGGCTTAGCACGGCAATCGGTTTGGCTCAAAAAGAGTTAAAGTTACATAAGTCGGTTTTTCCGGCTCGCTCGTCTTATGCAAGTGTCTCATGAATCTATTCAGTCGCTCTGCCCTGGCCTTAATGGGTGGAACAACTCTTGCTTTTTCTACAGCTGGAGCGGCTCTCGCGGGCACCAACTTTGTTTTAAACGGCAGCTTCGAGACGAATGGTGGCGTAGGTCAGATAGGGCCTAATTCGGGCCCTAATATTTCTCTCCCGGACTGGACAAGAACTATCGAAAAGGATCCTGGGTCCCAGGGATTCGCCTTTGTAATTAATAAGGATGCTAGCACCACGGGCTTCCCCTCGGTCTTTAGCCCTCCCAACATTGCGGTGTGGGGCTCACCAAACTCTTTCCCGACGGGTATCACCACTTTTGGGCCCGATGGCGACTACTGGGTGGGGATCGATGGTGATTATGGCCGCTCTTCCATCAAACAGACAATTGCTGGCCTGACAATCGGCACTGACTACGAACTCAGCTTCCTCTGGGCTGGCAGTCAGTTCAACCCCCAAACAGGAGATACATTTCAACGTTTCGACTATACTATTGACGGTTCAAGCTATAGTACAAATACCGTCACCGTTCCTAGTCAGGGTTTTGAGGGATGGTTCAATGTTAGCAAGATTTTCACCGCATCTAGCACTTCTTTTGAACTCGCGTTCACGGCCATTGGTTCCGCAGTCTCTGGCTCAGGGGCTCTTCCCCCATTTCTGATGCTCGACAACGTCAAGATTATGGAATCCTCTCCGTTGCCTCCCCCGCCTCCCCCGGTGCCTACCCAGGTGCCTGGCCCCTTGCCGGTCGTCGGAGCCGCGGTCGCCCTGAGCTGGAGCCGCCGCCTGCGTCGCCGCATCGGTTCGGCCAAGCTCAGCTCCAAGGCCTGATCGCTGGGGACCACCAGCTGATCGCTGGAGAGCACCCATCGCCGGGGGATCGGCTTCGAACCCTGTTGCCGTATGCCTGACAGGGGCCATTTAAGCCTCTGTCGGGATTTTATTTGACGACACTCCGTCTAAGCCGGTCACTCTCCATCAATGAGTTGGCCACCGGCAAGCAGGACCCCTCCCCGGTGGAGCTCACGCCCGCTGCATGGTTCCGCGGCAGGTCCTTGCGCCCCTCCCCGTTCGATCACAAGGGCTGTTGCTGGTGAGGATTAAACCTGGCTGCAGCCGAAGTTATGGCCCGGAGCGTCTGTCGCTCCCCTGTCACAATGGCACCAGCCGGTGCCGTCTGACACGCCAGCAGCCAGTCCTTCGATAGCACTATCATTGGCTCTGCCACCAAGCTTGCAATCGCTTGCGGCTTAATCCCAGTCTCTTGATGTGAGCCTGACTCCCGACCCTGATTGGGCCAGCGCCCTCCAAGTCGGCTGAGGTTCACCAAGTGGTCCGAACCTGATCACGCCCCGCATTCCAACTCCCCATGTCAGCCTTTGCAGAACACCTGCCTGCTCTCCTAGGCCAGTCTGTGCGAGGCTTTTTGCTGATGGCGGCCATCTTCGTACCCCTCGAATTCGCCTTCGCGCGAGCGCGTATCCCACTGCTGCGCCATCAGTTCTGGACAGATCTCGGTTATTACTTCTTCAATGGCATGGTGCCGGCCCTCGTGCTGACTGCCATCCTCGGATACGTGGCGCATCTCGTTTCCCCACTCTATGCCAGTGGTTTGTATTCCTGGATTGCCTATATTCCGGTTCCCGTTAAATTTGTTTTAGCAATCATTGTTGGCGACGTGGGCGCCTACTGGGGCCATCGCTGGAGTCACGAAGTTCCTTTCCTTTGGTATTTTCACAAGATCCACCACCAGGCTGAGAGTATTGACTGGCTTGTTACAAGCCGAGCCCATCCGGTTGATATGATCTTTCTGAAATTCTGCGGGGTCATGGCCATCTATCTCGCCGGCCTCGCTCAAGGATCCCTCGGTCAGGGCACGGCTCTGATGTCTATCTACGTGATCTTAGGTGGGCTTTGGGCATTCTTCGTGCATGCCAACATCAATTGGCGCTTTGGCATCCTCGAGAAGTATCTCGCCACCCCAGCCTTTCATCATTGGCATCACAGCAACGAATCACCGGAATCGATTGATAAGAACTATGCCGCCATCTTTCCCTTCATCGATCGTTACTTCGGCACATACCACCTGCCCTCCCAGCGTTGGCCCGCTTACTGCGGGTTGCGCGTGTCTCCAGCAGCCCGCCCGCTCGCAGAGCATTGCAGCGCTGATCCAACCTTGCACTGCAAGCCCTCTGACGAAACCGATGCTTCTCTGAGCTGACACCACCTCAGCAGTTTTCGCCCCAACCTCTCGGACAGTGCGTTTTCAATCCTGGGTTGTCAGCCTGAGGCCAAGAAAGAGGCAGCTGACCATCTTGTCAGCCCCGCTGATAACAGCGCTTTGAGATGAGGGTAGACACTAGCCCAACCCAGGGCTGATTGAAAGTTTCAGCTCGTGCCGGGTTGCGGCTGTCGCAGCACCATCGCCAGCAGCGCCGTGATGTCGTGCGTCACCGCCTACATGCCAGCACGGATCGACTGAAAGCCATCGAATCTCAGCAGGTTCAAGGACGCTGTCCGCAGGCTGGCCATTACTCCAGCGCTATTGCCTTTGTAGCGATAGGCGTCTTCATGGAGCTGCGTGTCACGGATCCAGTGCCAGCTTTCCATGCTCCAGCTCTTTCTCACCAGCTGGTGCAGGGCTTCTGGAGTGGTGCGCAGGCTGGTATCGCACCAAGAGGTGCGCTGCATGAAACAAGCCAGGTGGGAGGCCTGGAAGGGCTTGCGGTTGCGGGTGCCGGTTGCCGTCAGCTCCAGGAGATCCAGCTGGTGCCGATCCAGTTCTCCTCGATGTGCTCCCCGGCCCCACGGGCGAGCAACAGCGTGACTGGGGCCTCAGCGGAGCCGTTGATCAACCGCGGCACTGAGGGAGGAGCTTTCAGGGGCCACCCAAGCGGTCACGTTCGGCATGAACAGTCGCTAAAGGAGCAGATGCCGCGAATCGATCAGGGATTTTTTATGCAAATCTCCATAAATGGAAAAAAAGAGAATCCAAGCAGGGCGGCAAATAAGCTGCATTGTGCGCAGCTTGCTGCAATCAGTGGCCTGGGTGCATCACAAGCCGAGCAGCTTGCTGCACTGTGGAGTGCCAATGATTCATGGGCAATCGGTGGTGCTGATGCATGGCAAGTAGAGCCGACTTTGTTGATTGAGTTCGCGTTAAGTTGCGTTGTCGGCTCGTTGTGGACTCTGCTCCCCTTCGCCCCCAGAGGCGAGGCTTCTTTTGGTCATTGCTCCCTTTCACCTGATTCGACCTTGATTACCATGCTCGATACCAACCCCAAAGGGCGCTCCACCACGCTCTTTAAAGCCCTCTTGGGCGCGCTCCTAGTGGGTGGCACCGCCCTGACTGCGAATTCAGCCCAAGCCGTTGGCTGGGAGCCGAGGCACCTCCGATCGGGGGGGCAACCGGCGCCAAATGCCTCTTGAATGATGTCGAATGCTTCAATACCTCCTATACGTTGGGCGATAAAACTGTCACGCTGATCTCCCGTTCGACCCTCGTGGCCGCCAATGACGATGTGGTGGAATACACCCTAGATCCTGCAAACCTAAATACACCCTGGAATCTCTCTCTTGATTTCAATCCAAACCGCAACAATATTTTGAATGACACTGGCAATCTGCGGTACAAAATTGCCATCACGGATCCGTCCAAAATCTTTGATCAAGTTAAGCTTGCGAACCAGGGCGATATTACCAACGGTGAATATACGATAACCAAAACATTCTGGAATTCGGATTACACGGTGCAGGTCATTTCTGATGTCCTTGTCAACCCCGACACTCCCGATGGCATCAGCCTCGCTAGCCTAGGTCTCCAAACCTTATATATCCAGGATCAATGGAATATCAAGCCCGGCGCCAATGGGTCGATCAACAGTCTCCAGAATAGCTTTGGTCAAACTGATGTGCCCGGACCGCTGCCCCTGTTCGGTATCGGTGCCGCATTCGGCCTCAGCCGCCGGATCCGCAGCCGCATCAAAGGGGCCCGGCAGGCCTGAGGGCCCTCGATAGGGCACCGCTCATCTTAGTGCTCACAATCACAGCGGCCCTCGGTGAAAATCTGGGCCGCTGTTTTTTTGGTGCTGGTGGCTCAGGACGAACAGCTGTAGTGGGACACCCCGCCGGCGTTGAAGAATTCCCGGGGCTTCAGGCGGTCGTACCTCGTCTCCACCTCTGCTGATTGCTCGTCGTAGGGATGGCTGAACACCTCCTGCAGATCCTGGATCAGGCTGGTATCCCCTTGCTCAGCCCTTTGATAAGCGGGTGCGATCAGCCACTCGCGCCAAGTGTATTTAGGATTGATGCGTTTCATCGCTTCGGATGTCACGTTGGTGTCTCCGCAGCCCGTGATGCGAGCCCGCCAGCGTTGCAGCCAGCTGTCCCATTGCGCATCGAGCTCTTCTGAGCTGGGCACGTAGAAGCTTTCTTTCAGGGCTGAGAGTTGCCCTGGACTATCAGACAGCTTGCGGAACAAGATCGTGTAGTCAACCTTGGTCATCACCATCAGCTGCAGTAGCTCGTTCACCAGCGCGGCGTCGTAGGTGATCAGGCCGAGCTTCCTGGCCCACATGGCCTCGATCTCCCGGCTCATCGCTTCGCTGAAGCCATCCCGGATCTGATCCAGCCTCGCCAGTGCCGACCTGTTACCTGCGAGCAGCAGTCGGATGGCGGCCCAGAACATCTGATAGTTGGCTTCGGCCGCAACCGGTTGGTTGAAGAAGGAGAAATGTTCGCCGCCGCCGGTCCAGGGCTGAAATCTGGGATCGAACAGTTCACAGAATCCGAAGGGGCCGTAGTCAAGGGTGAAGCCACCCGCGGCGCAGTTATCACTGTTGAAATTGCCCTGGCAGTAGCCCACGCGCATCCAGTTGGCCACCAGGGACGTGAGCCGCGTGCGAAACAAGCCCGCCAGCTCCACCACCTGATCGCTGAACGCCAGACCCGGATCAATTTCCGGCCGGTAGTTCCGTTCGATCAGGTGCGCCACGATCATCTGCAGCTCGTTCAGCGCACCCGGATGCGCATCGCTGCGCGCGCGGCGGGCAAACAGCTCCAGCTGGCCGACACGCAGAAAGGATGGTGCAACACGTGTTGTGATCGCCACAGGGCTGTCCACCCGGATGTCGGGATCGAACGACCTGGAGTTCGGGGAGTACCAGGGCCTGCGCACGGTTTCAGATCGGGACACATACAGCGTCAGCGAACGTGAGCTGGGTACCCCCAGGGCGTGCATGAGGTCCTGCGCCAGAAACTCGCGCACGCTGGAGCGGAGCACGGCGCGACCATCGGCCCCGCGGCAGTACGGCGTCGGGCCACCGCCTTTGAGTTGCATCTCCCAGCGTCTGCCCTTGAAGAGGCCTTCGAACACGGAAATGGCCCGGCCATCGCCATAGCCGTTGCCGGTTCCAAACGGGCACTGCTGAATGTATTCCGTGCCGTAGATCGACAGGGCATAACCGGTCGCCCAGCCAACCGGCCGCATCGGCTCATGCGCCACGCTGATGTCGCCGGAAAACAGACGGCGGAACTGGTCGTCATGGGCCAGCTCATCGCTCAGGCCCAGGTCGTTGAACAGGGTTCTGCTGTGCGTGACGTAGTCCGGCGCTGGAATCGGCGTGGGTGTCACCGGCACGTAATGACCGGAGAGCACCTGGCGGGGCTGGTGATCGTGGCCATCGCCGGTTGCCTGAGGATCTGCATGCAGTGCATCCAGCAGCGAATAGTCAGCCCGTTGGGCGAACTCAGCGAAGCTTGTCGTTGTGGGGGTTTCGAACGTACTCAAGGTGGTTGGCATGGGGCCGATCGTCACGGGTCTCTCGGGTTCTGGGCTTGCCGGGGCCTGGCCCTGACGCTTAAGACATCATCCCTGCCTTTGGGGTTACCCCGATTCGGTGGACAGCAGCCAGGCAGGACCATTCCATTGTGTTCTGCAGATCTGGCCGCCTGTGTCGTCTGAGCCCATGGGCTTGCGCTTTCGCCGCTCCGCCCGCCTGGGCCCGCTGTGCTTCAACGTCCCCGGCGCTGAGCTGAGCTCCCTCCGTTTCCATCGGCGGCCGGGGTGCGTCGTTCAACATCCCGGTGACCCGCAGCGGCGGCCCGCGCACCACGGTGGGGCTGCGGGGGACGGGCCTGAGCTGGAGCGTGGAGCATGCGCCCGATCCGCCTTGAGCGATCCCGGCGGGTGCGGCCCAGGGGTTGCCCAACAGCCGCCGGCTGCGGCCTGGCCAGCTGGAGGCCTTCCGGTAGTCACTGCATGAGATGCTGCAGAAGCAGTTGTTTGCCCCGGGTTCCAGCGGACAGCAGCTGCGGGACCAGGGTTCGATCAGCCGCCTGCTCGCCGAGGACTCTTGGGGGGCGAGGGTTAGCGGGCTGCTGACGGTGATCGAAATCCTGGAGGCGCTGAGGATTACTTGATGCAGGCCCAGAGCCAGGACGTTGCCAATCCGAAGGCTTCTGCGAAGCAATAGCGTCGCGCTCAGCGCTGTATCGAGGCGACAACAGAGGCGACCCCGCTGGCGACGCAGAACGCTCGCTGCACAAAAAGCTGGCTGCGCTGAACGCTGTGCGCTCGTGCCGGCAGAGCCAGTTCAAACGAGGGTCCAAATCATCACAACCGCATGCCTGTAGCCCAGCGACCTGTAATGAAAAGCGCCAGAAGCGTGCTGCTCACCGATTGACGCCACCACAGAAAAAGGTGCTCCCGGTAGGGGCGGCTTCGCACCGGTCGCAGATGCACAACCTGGCATTTCGGCTGCCATCCGGTCGGGTTCCTTGGATTCACGCATGGCCTCTCTACTGCTGCGCAGAAGCCTTCGGCTTGGGCCTGGCCGGAAAGGAAGGGGATCACGTCTCTGGGAAGAGATGCTCGGGGCTTGACCTTCTCGGCTGTGATCCCGGCTCGGGTTCTGTAGCCCAAGATTGAAGAACGCGGGAAACAGAACTGGCCTATCGCTCATTGCAGCTACGGGATGGCGCTCTCGCTGCAGCACCGAGGTCCCGTTGGGCTTGACGCAGAATCGGCACACCTCAGCCGTGGTGCCTTGAACAGAGATGGCGCCTGAACTGGCCGGCTGCTGCTTGGCCTGCAGCCGCCCAACAAAAAGCCCCCTCGTAAGAGGGGGCTTTCTCCAGCAAAAGCTGGTGGGGGATTCCTGAATGT
Source organism: Cyanobium sp. (assembly GCA_049282435.1). Taxonomy (GTDB): domain Bacteria; phylum Cyanobacteriota; class Cyanobacteriia; order PCC-6307; family Cyanobiaceae; genus Cyanobium. The sequence goes on from JBAPUA010000124.1 coordinate 8,072, forward strand.
GAGACCAGCGCAGCTGGTCAGCCGATCGCGGGAGCGGTCAGCGCCACGGGGGTGGCGGTGGCGGCAGCCAGATCGAGGGGGAAGTTGTGAGCGTTGCGCTCGTGCATCACTTCCATGCCCAGACCAGCCCGGTTCAGCACATCAGCCCAGGTGTTCAGCACACGGCCTTGGCCGTCGAGGATCGACTGGTTGAAGTTGAAACCGTTGAGGTTGAAGGCCATCGTGCT
>JBAPUA010000125.1:0-4907 GCA_049282435.1 Cyanobium sp.
GCCATAACCCCCGGCTGCCCTTGCTCAGCCAGGTGCTGGAGGCCCTGCGCAAGCAAACGCTCGCCCCTGAGCAGTGGGAATTGCTGCTGATCGACAACGCCAGCGATCCACCCCTGTCGGACGATCTGCTCAACTGGCACCCCCAGGCGCGCATGGTGCGGGAGCCAGCTCTGGGGCTCACCCAGGCCCGCCTGCGCGGCATCGCCGAGGCCCGCGGCGAGGTGCTGGTGTGGGTCGATGATGACAATGTGCTTGATCCTGGCTATCTCAAAACGGCTGTCGAGGCCTTTGAGGCCAACCCCAGGCTTGGTGCCGCCGGAGGTTCTTCAATGGCCTGGTACACCGAACCGCCACCGGCATGGTTCGTGGAGGGGCTGGTGCCCCTCGGCTGCCGTGACCATGGCGATCAACCTGTGCTGATGAGCTGGCGTGATCAACCTCCCCACTACCCGCCAGCGGCCCCGATCGGTGCCGGCCTGGTGATTCGCCACGACGCGATCCAGGTCTGGGCCGATCAGGTGCGGAGCGATGGCCGCCGCCGGGCCTTCGGGCGCAGGGGCCAGGCCCTCAGTTCGGGGGAAGACAACGACATCAACCTCACCCTGTTGGCCTATGGCTGGGAGCTGGCCTACCTGCCCCAGCTGCGGCTCAGCCATCACATCCCGGCCGCGCGCCTCCAGGAGGCCTACCAGCAGCGCCTGGCCCGGGCCAGTTTCCGGGATTTCGTGCAGGTGCTCGATCTGCACGGCATCCGCCCCTGGCGTGCGATCGCCGGCTGGTCGGTGCCGCTGCGGGCCCTGCGGGCCTGGTTCACCTACCGGGCCTGGCGTGGACCGGCCGAGCGCATCCGCTGGCAGGGGGCCATCGGCCAGTTCGTGGGGCGTGCTGCCCTGGTGCGCCGCTGATGGCTTCTCCCCGCGCCCTGCTCAGCGCCGCCAAGACGGTGCTTTACCGCAGGCCCAAGGATGAACTCCAGCGCCTGCAGCGCTGGGGCCCTCGGGGCTATTTCCTTACCGGTGCCTGGCAGCGGCAGATGGAGCAGGCGGCCACCCGGCTGCCTGTGTTGACGCCTCCGGGCCCTGAGTCAGGCCGCCCCCTGGAGGTGTGGTTTCTCACCGGAGCGCGCTTCTGGTATCAGACCGCCTTCTGCGCCTGGAGCCTTGCGCAACACTCCCAGCGCGACCTGGTGTTGAATCTCGTGGACGACGGCAGCCTCCGCTCCGATCAGGCGCAACAGCTGCGTTGCCTCTTCCCCTCAGGGGTCACCCGCTGGAAGCACGAGGTGGCTGCGGAGCTGGATCAGCATTTGCCCGTGAGCCGGTTCCCGGTACTGCGTCAGCGCTGGCGCGATTACATCAATATCCGCAAGCTCACCGACATCCACCTTGGCAGCAGCGGCACCAAGCTGGTGCTCGATTCCGACATGCTGTTCTTCCAGCGACCGGAAGAACTGCTGGCCTGGTGGGATCAACCGGATGGCCCCTGTCTGATGGTGGATTGCGAGGAGTCCTATGGCTACAGCCGGGAGTTGATGGAGGGGTTGGCGGGGGCCCCGATTCCGCCCCTACTGAATGTTGGCATCTGCGGCTTGGTCAGCGAGTCGATCAACTGGGAGGAGCTGGAGCATTGGTGCCAGATCCTGGTGGAGCGCGAGGGCACCAGCTACTATCTAGAGCAGGCGTTGGTGGCCATGCTGGCGGCACGATCGACTCCTACTGTGATGCCCCGCAGCAGCTACATCACCTTCCCCACCCGGCAGCAGACGTTGGCTGGAGAGGGGGTGTTGCAGCACTATGTGGCGGATAGCAAGCCTTGGTATTTCGGTGAGGCTTGGAAGCTCGTGTTGAAGAGCCACATATGACAGAGCTTTATGACACCGCCCAGTTCCTCTGGGTGGAGGGCCCTCTCTCCACCTTGGAGCGACTTTGCCTGGCTTCCTTTCTGCACCACGGCTATACGGTGCACCTCTACACCTACGGCGAGGTGACGGGGGTGCCAGAGGGGGTTGTTGAGATTTCGGGAGAGGAGATCCTGCCACGAGAGCGGGTGTTTTCAGCACCCGGCATTCTGGGGCATAGTTTTGCCTCTTTTGCCGATTTGTTCAGGCTTGAGCTTCTCGTCCAGCGGGGCGGCTGGTGGTTTGACATGGATATGGTCTGCATTCGCCACCTGCCCACTCCTCAGCAACTCACTTTTGCTTCCACATGGGAAGGTGAGTGGGGTGAGTGTGCAGTCAACTCCGCGATGTGGTGCCTTCCTGGTGATCCTTACCTCATTGAATTGAGCCTGCGTGCTCAGTTGATTATTCGGTCTGGCGAAGTTGCCTTTGGCTCTCTTGGACCATTCCTGCTGCAAGCTTTGATTCGTGAAAGCAACTTGCAGGTTCACGTAGCCCCTTGGACTGAGTTTTGCCCCTATCCTTGGCGTATGGTTCATCGCCTTGCTTTGCCAGGGCCACTGGCGTATGCGAAAGATCAAATTCGCATGGTCAAGCATGTGCTTTGGCAGCGAAATTCCTCTGCTTTCCGGGCGGGATATGTTCGGCCTAACAGTAGAACCCTTCACCTTTATAATGAAATCTGGAAATCGACCAATTTGGACAAGGACGGTAATTATTTTTACTTTAGCCCTATCGAAATGCTGAAGCGGCAGTACCTGTTTGATCTTGATGCATAAGGTGGCTAATCCTCTCGTCTCCATCTGCATCCCCTGCTACAACGCCGCACCCTATGTGGCCCAAGCGATTGACTCGATCCTGGCCCAGAGCTGGTCGGCGATCGAAATCATTGTCGTCAATGACGGATCCACTGATGGTAGTGGCACGATTCTCGATTCTTATACTTCGCCTGTGCTCCGCGTCATCCACCAGGTACGCCGCGGCCAATGTGCTGCTGCAAACCGTGCCTATGCAGAAGCTCAGGGGGAATTGATTAAGTTCTTTGACGCTGATGATCTGTTGGCGCCTGAGTCGATTGAGCAACAGGTACGACGCCTCAATGGTCGAACAGATTCCGTGGCCTCTGCCCAGTGGGGTCGTTTCTATAACGATGACCTTTCTACCTTCGCTCTCAACCCGCAATCTGTTTGGCGTGATCTTCCTTCTCTGGATTGGCTTACGGAGGCCTGGGCTGATGCCCGTCCAATGATGCAGTGCGGCCTTTGGCTGATACCCAGGTCAATCCTTGAGCGATCCGGTGGTTGGGATGAGAGCCTTACCTTGATCAACGATTTTGAGTTCTTTGCCCGTGTGCTCTGCCATGCCCGCGAGGTGCTGTTCACCCCGGAGGCCACCCTCTACTACCGATCCGGACTCCAGGGCAGCCTGTCGGGGCAGAAAAGCCGAAAGGCTGTGGAATCTGCCTTCCATTCCCTGCTCAAGGGAACGGGCTATCTGCTGAAGCGCCGTTCCGATTCTGAGGCCCGCTTGAGCTGTGCCAACGTTCTCCAGAATTTTATCTACACGTATTATCCCGCCCATCCCGATCTAAGGCAAAAGGTGCAAGTACGTGTAGAGGAGCTGGGGGGTAGTCAGCTACCACCTCCAGGTGGCCCTCAATATCAGAAGCTAAGGAAGTTAATTGGCTGGAAGCTTTCGAAGCGGCTCAAGCGGAGTTTAGGCTTTGAGTAAAGGAAGATGCATAACACCTTTCTTGGTTAAGCTGCTAAGATTTCTCCATATCATTCCAGATTTACGAAGCAATCGAAGCAGTTTAACTTCTCAGCGGGGGAGTCACCAACAACGCCGAGTTCTGATAGTTGCTGCAAGCCCACCACAATGGGGCATTCAGTCGGGTCCAGTTATTCTTAGGCACATTTTGCGGTTCCAAGAAAGTCATGAAGTGGCTGTTGCCTGCTACAGAAGTTGCACGACAGAAGACTACCCATACAAGGTAGTACCCATCCCCCTACGACGCTGGTGGTTTTTCCCTTCACGGCCTGGCCGAGTCGGACGAACTCTAAACGTGCTGACGAAGGCAATCTGGGTACTTCGCCAGTTTCCCCTGGGAGCGAATGATGCGGTTCTCTGCTGGGTTCACAGAAGAGATCATCATCTTGCTCGATGGTTAGCAGTACTTTCTGGTGCACGGTTTATCGCCCTTATCCATGATATCTGGCCCGTCACCGAAGACGTAAGCAGCAGTCTTGCAATGTCCAGCTTCTGCCTGCCAGTATCAGAGACTTTGGGAGAAAAAGCCATTTGTAATGGAGCTTCAAGGATCAGAGTGCTTCCGCCAATTTCGGAAAAGTTTCTCGGGCCTGTCACATTGGAGCGATTGATTGCTAATCAAGGGCTACTAGGCTTGGCCGGCTCCGTGGATCAAGAGTATATAAAATTGGCTACACTCTTGTCGGATAGAATCTATTGCATTGCCGACAAGTTTAACCTAAAGACCGAAACGGCAACAGTAACAATTGTCCCCCGCTTCAAGGCAAACATTATGGCCCTTAAGGCCTTGCAGGACTCGGTATCCGCGCTACTTGTCTACGTTAGGGCTGAACAGTATGAATATTCCCGTTATGGATTTCCTAGTCGATTTATTGACTTCATCCAAACCGGCCTTCCAGTAATCGTGTGCGCTCCACCGACATCTCCTATTGGTCAGTGGTGCCGCAACTCAGGATGGGAGCTTTATTTCGACTCTATCAGTAATCTTGAATCCATAAAGGAGATTCGCCAAAAGCTTGAGTCTCCTCATGAACTGCTTTCATGTTCTCGCCACTCTTCAATAGTTGCCTGCCATGAGTTCTCTCCAGAGCGTATTCATGGTATGCTTTGTGAAACGCTAGAAGGGGAGTGACATTAATTGCGGCTAGATAGTTAAAGCCATCTATGGATATACATTCACTTCCCTTCAGTAGTCGCTGGTTTTGAGGATCGGCACCGGCTACTGTACTAATTGCTGAGC
>JBAPUA010000126.1:0-15149 GCA_049282435.1 Cyanobium sp.
GTTCAAGGAGACGGCTGCGACGATCGGAATCTTGTTCTCTGATCCCCGACCTGCCTTGCCGCCCGGGCGTTCTCCGCCGAGGTAGGCATCATCCATCTGGATCTTTCCCCGCAGTAGGTAAGCCTCCTCCCGCTCAGTCATCGCGCGCAGGATCTTGTTGTGCAGCAGCCAGGCCGTGTCGTAGTTGACGCCCAGGTGGCGGCTGAACTCCAACGAGGAGATCCCGGTTTTGGCCTGGCCGATCAGATAGAAAGCCAGGAACCAAGTGATCAGCGGGAGTTTGGTGGCCTGCATGATCGTGCCGGCCGTGAGGGTGGCCTGATGGCAGCAGGTACGGCACTGATAGCGCTTAAGCCGCCGGCCATAGACCAGCCCATGCTCGTGGCCTTGGCAACGCGGACACCGGAACCCATCGGGCCAGCGGACCTTCTCCAGAGCAGCCTAACATTGCTCCTCGGTGCCGTAGAGCCGCTGGAACTCATGCAGGGAGAGGCCTTTCTGGAACTGGATGGCGCTGCGCGACATGGACTGACTGGTATATACGTACCATTCTATGCGTCCAGTCCGCCCTGTGCGGAGCGACATGGGTAATCAAGTAAGTTTAAGGGTCTATGTTATGCAGGTTTTGCCGGGAAATTCTTAGGGTGACAGCCTTAGGCCCGAGTGGGACATGCCTTAGGCCTTAGTGGGACAGACCTGGGCCTGGGTGCTTTGAGGACACCTTAGATAAATCTCAAGGGCACCTCAAAAAACTGTCCATTAGGTTCACATGAGTTAAGGGTAGGCAAGTCGACATCAGGTTCTTCGCACCATTTTTCGCACCATAAAATTGGTAGAATTTGAGAGCTTTCGAGCTTCCCTCAGGTATCGGTGACTTTCAGGAAAGGTGTCACTCCTTAGCTGCCTTTCAGGCAGCTTGGATAGATGGTAGCGCCTGATTGGATTCCTGGTCTTCTGATGGTTTGTTGATCCACACCACTACTGGTTGGCGCCAGCAGCGAGTGGATTGGCTCCAGCGTTTTGGGTGGGCCTGGCGAGCCTTTTCGTAGACCTGGGTGCGTTCCCGGCAGATTGCGATGGCGGCACCGCTGTGGCGTTGGTGAGGTGTGACGAACTTGATGCCGCTGTGACGGTGGCGGTGGTTGTACCAGTCCACAAAAGCCGCTACCCACTCGCAAGCCTCCGCCTTGCTGGCGAACGGTCGGCTGGGGTAATCCGGTCGATACTTGGCTGTGCGGAACAGTGATTCCGAGTAAGGATTGTCGTTACTGACCCTCGGCCTGGAGAAGGATCGCAGCACACCCAGCTCCTCAAGCCTTGATTCGAGCGTGGCGGCGCGCATTGCATTGCCGTTGTCGGCATGCAGGATCAATGGCTGCTGGTGGCTCTGACGGCTGCCAAAGCCCCTGGGCCGGTAATAGCGCTCCTTGAGGCAGGCCCGCTGTACCAGCTCGGCAGCGATCTCGGCTGATTCCACTTCAGCCACATCCCAGGCCACCACCTTGCGGCTCCAGACGTCAATCACCAGGTAGAGGTAAAGCCACACACCGCGAACAGTGGTGGGCAGATAGGTGATGTCCCAGCTCCACAGCTGGTTCGGGCCGTCAGCCCTGAGGCGCGGCACTGTCCGCGGTGCCTGCGGTGGTCGTGCCCGACCCCTCCGTTGGCACTGTCCTGCCTGGTGCAAGACCCTGTAAAAACTGGACTCCGAGCCGATGTAGAGGCCTTGATCGGCCAGCGCTGGCACGATCTGCCCCGGCGGCAGCGAGGCGTACTCCGGCTGATTGCAGGTGAGCAGGATTCGCTGACGTTCCTCCTCGCTTAGGCACCCCAGAGAATCCCGGGGCCGAAGTCCCCGGGATTCTCTGGGGACCCCGGTGGAGCAGAAGAACGGGATGCTCGTGCGGCGGGTGGTCGGCTATCAGCGGCTGGTGAGCCTGGATGCCGCCCAGGTACTGGGGGAGCTCTACGGGGCCCTGCGGTTGTTTACGAACCTGTTTCAGCCGTCGTTCAAGCTGAAAAGCAGCGAGCGGGATGGCGGCCGGATCAAGCGGCAGCACCACCCACCGCGCACGCCGCTGCAACGGCTGCTGGCCACGGGCCAAATGAGCGAGGAGCGTGCGGATCAGCTGCGTGAGCTGCAGCGCGGCAGCGATCCACTGGTGCTTCTGGAGACGATCCGCCGCTGCCAGGGCCGGCTGGCGGTGTTGGCCAGCGGGGAACAGGGAACCGGCCCGGGGCCGGGAGCGGCCGTAGGAGATCGCACGCAGGAGAGCCGTTCTCTGGAGGTGTTTCTGGGCGATCTGCAGACGCTGTGGCAGTCCAGCCAGCCGCGTCGCCGCAAACCGAGGACGCGAACCGGAAAACGGACACGGCCCGATCCGTTCGAGGCCGACGTGGCATTGATCGAGGGCTGGCTGCAGGAAGAGCCGCTGCCGGGCTCCCGGGAGCTGATGGAGCGACTGGTGGCCCACAACCCGCAGCGCTACAGCGAGCGTCAGATGCGTTCCATGCAGCGTCGTCTGCGGAGCTACCGGCTGCAGCGGATTGAGCTGGAGATGGCAGAGACCGGCGAGGTGCAGTGCGATGCCAAGGATCAAGAGCCTGGTGATCCCATCGCTGCGATCCCGGTGGAGCCGCTGCGTTGATGCGGCCGGCCCCCGGGCGGGGTCCGAGGCCGGGCCCGCCCAGTGGGGGCGGTCCCGACACGGCCCCCTGGGGCCTGACGGTCAGAGCAGGACGAGGAGAGCAGGCCAACAGCCCAGAGCTCAGCAATGAAGCAGTACTGAAAACTGCTCTGGGTAACCGTGAACAGGGGCGGCGAGGTTGTTCGCACGAACACCTTGCCAAGCCATCACTCAGGGCTATGCCCCTGCCCTGGGCGAGGAAACCACAGTGTTACCAAGTGACAACTGTTCCTGGTAACATTTTGTTGATGCAAAGCGGCGCCCAACTTCATTGTCGGCGGACAACTGCGGCACCTTGCTCCAGGGAGAGGATCTGGAGCCGCTGCGCCATCAGGTGATCGAGATCCCGCCGATCACGCCTGTGGTGATCGAGCATCGCCTGCACCGCCTGGTCTGTCCCTGCTGCTCCACAAGCACCTGCGCCGAACGGCCGGCGGATGTGGAGCCCAGCCGCTACGGGCCCCGGCTCAGTGCACTGGTGGGTCTGCTGGGTAGTGCTTTCCCTCTGAGTTTCAGCAAGACCCAGGCGCTGCTGGATCAGTTGTTGGGAGTGGAGATCAGCCGAGGAGCGATCGCTGCGATCCGCCAACGGCTGAGCGCAGCCCTGGAGCAGTCGATGGCAGAAGCACTGCAGGCCGCCCGCCAGCAGCCGGTGGCCTACGTCGATGAAACCGGTGCCCCCACCGGTAATGCGGATGGCGGCAATCCCGAACGCAAGCGCGGTTGGCAGTGGGTAATGGTCACACCGGTGGTGACGGTATTTCTGCAGGGGCTGAGCCGATCGGCCGCCGCAGCGATCGAGCTGCTGGGAAACGCCTTTGGCGGCATTGTGGTGAGTGATCGCTTTTCTGCTTACAACCACCTGCCGGTGATGCAAAGGCAGCTGTGTTGGGCGCATCTGATCCGCGACCTGACCGCCATCGCCGAACGCCCGGGCGTCAGTGGCGAGATGGGCCGGGAACTGTTGACGTTGCAGCAGCAGCTATTTGTTCAGTGGCACCAGTGGAAAGACGGCACAATCGACTGGGATCAACTCCAGCAAAATTGTCGGCCGATCCGCCACCACTTCGAGGGCGCACTGCAGCGGGTGGTGGATCTGGGTTTTGCGCGAAAGGAGCGAACACCATGGGCCCAGACCGTGCGCACTTGCCAAAAGTTGCTGCAACGCAAAGAAGCCCTATGGACTTTTCTTGAGACCCACGGCGTCGAACCCACCAACAACGCTGCTGAGCGTGCCCTGCGCCAATCCGTCATCCAGCGCAAAATCAGCCTTGGCGTACAGTCCGCCAGCGGTGCCATCTGTCGTAGCCGACTGCTCACGGTCACCACCACCCTGCGGCAACAGGGCCGAGATGTCTGGGAGTTCCTGGAGCAGGCCTGGATTGCCCATCACCGCGGCGGTGTGATGCCATCACTGCTGCCGGATCCCTGAGTTCAGCAGCAAAGGCAGCACGGCTTCTTTGCCCACTCAGCGATGAGCGCTCAGGCGTGAACTTGCGCGGCGGCGCGTCCCGACCCCTGAATGGTTACAAAGAGTTGTGAATAGAGGGGTGTCCACTATTTCGGAGAGGCTCTTATTGTTCTTCATCTTTTCGATTAGCTTCTTGGCCGTGCTTCTTGTGCAGTTTCTTGCAATTATCTCATTGCGATCAGAACTGCCTAGGCGGCACATCCTCACGGTCTTTAGGCAGGAAACTCCCTGTATCGAAGACTCCGGCCTACTTGAGATAACCATACGCAGCTGGTCGTTGGCCATTGCGAGTGTGCTGATCTCGTGGATTAGTTGCATGCGACACTCTTCAGCCACTTCGTCGTATCCATCCAACAAGAGGACGCCAAAACCTGTCTCCAATAGATAATTCCAAATCTCCTCTGATCTACTGAAGCCTATCATATTTAGATACTCGATTACAAAGTCATGCAAGCTTCGTTGTGCGGTAATCTTTCGTAGCTCAATAAGTACTGAGAGCCGCTGCCCTTTCTTTATTTCTTCAATGCAAAGCTGCCTCATAAAAATAGACTTACCCTGACCCGCGATCCCCTCAATTAGGGGATGCTCATTTTCTTCAAAGTCGCTCACTGTTCTTGCAACAAATACTTCTTGTTCAGCCTCTCTAAACCTGGGCGCCACGTAAAAGCTTGATATCTTGCATGGTTTGTCAGGGTTTTTAATAGTTTTGACTGTCTCAATCGCGGCAAGTTTCTTGGACAGAGAACGGATCTTGGCAGGGGTGTAAATGACTTCAATCTCTGTCGATATTGCAGACCATGCCGACTTAATTAGGTCGCCGGTCAAACGTCCAATAAGGCTTGTGGCAGCTGTAACAAGAGGATCGGCCATTGTCGAACGGTACTTCTTTCTTCAACTATAGTGCTGGGACTGTGTGCTATCTTTGCATAATCCTAACTCTCTGAATAGTGGTGTTGGCTTGATTGCGAGCTTAACTGAACTTAATTCAATGTGCATCGAACGCTCCAGATCAGAAGCGGGCTGAGATCTCGGCACAGAAGGCAGCCCTTGCACCCGTCTTCTGCATCTGGATGTTCGACGGGCAGAAAATCGCTGCTGAGATCAGCGAAGTGCATAGGGCTACGACCCTTTGCGGGGTGCAAATCAGAGCCCTAATTCTCATGTAAGTTATCTATCACTCAGGTCTTCACATCAAGATCTGGCAAAGTGAAAATGTCGTCGATGGACCGACCGTCATATTGAATCTCCCACCAGTTCGTATCGCGATCTATCAAATAAAAAGAATAGACACCATGCTGTGTTCGTGGTTTGTCGACCTGAATCAACCCATAGACATCCTTCTGGCGCAGCGCTTCTTCGTAGACACGATCCACATCTGCTGAGCTAGGCACGTTGAAGCCGAAGTGAGACCACATCGTATTTTGCGGTGCCTTGTCACCAAGACAGACACAAGCGATGTAGACATCGCTTGCCAGCCGGAGCGCCATGGCTGGGTGGATGTGATGGATGACTTCAAGGCCTAGGAACTCTTCGTAAAACCGGCGCGACTTCGCTAAATCTCGGCAGGCGATTGTGCCATGGGAGAGGGCTTCAGCTTGGACAATGCCCCCACCCGTCGAATCTGAGGTCATGAGCGTTCAACGACGTCAAGTTGAATGTAGAGAGGCAGGCCAAGCGCGTCAACGAAATTGCAAACCACGACAACCCAGTGCACAGACCAATAATGATGTCCCGAGCAGTCCGACGGACTGCGACTGCGGGAGCCTGGGAGGCGATTTTGAAGCAGCCATGGGCCAAGATCCACTGAGTGGTGTAGAAAACTAGACTCAACCGCCCTGATCAGGGTGTGAACCATGGCTCATTAGAAGTTAAGCAGTGCTCAGTGGCCGAGCATGTTTTTGCGATCCCAGCAATGCCAGTAAACCTGGGATGTCATGGGCCAGGGCGGCCAGCCCCTCGGTGATCGACCAGAACCCATCGAGCCGCAATGCGTTCATGGCCAGGCTGCGGAGCGTCGCCATGATCTGAACGCCGTTGGTCTCGCGGTAGCGGTGCGGGTCCTCACGGAGCTGGGTATCGCGGGGCCAGTGCCAGGAGTTCTCAATGCTCCAGCGGTCGCGCACGTGCTGGAGCAGGGCCTCAGCTGCAGTCCTGAGTCTCGTGACGTAGTAACGGGTTTCATCGACTGCTTTGCCATCGCGGATGCCTTTGCAGCGCACCGCCAGGATCGTGGCAATGCCGGGCCAGTTCTCCACAACCCACGGCGGCGCTTGCATGCCCCGCAGGCTCCAGCTGAGGTCACGGCCGCGCTTGCGTTCACGATGGCACCACTGAAACGGCACGTTGCGGCCGTGGGTCAGCCGATTACAGATCACCTGAAACCCCCTTGCGGCGACTGTCTTTGACGGCGATCAGGAAGTCAGCTCCACGCTGCTCGAGGTAGAGGAAAAAGGGCGGTTCGGATGCAGTGCGTCCGCCTGAACCAGCAATCCTTCGAGTTCGACGCGATCGAGCAGCTGGCGCAGCGCCGCAGGGCTGCCTCAAAGTCGAGATCTTGGCCCGCACTGGCGACTGAACGACGCAATGCCGCCTGATCAAGCGCTGACGACGACTGGATCCCTGAGGAAGAGCAGCCTTCGGGATGCCTGGTTGACAGGACTTTCAGGCAGCCCTGCGCAGCGCCGCGATCTCACTGCCGGCATTGGTGGCGTAGGCGCTCTGGGCGATGGCCACGCCCAGGCTGTTGGAGTAGAGGCTGACCTGGGCAATGAAATGCGCTGCGCCGGAAGCGGTCTCAGCGATCGATCCCCGCAGTGTCTTGCCGTCGCAGACCAAGGTGTCGACCGTATCGGCGATGCCAGGCTGCGCCGCCATCCACTGCTGCAGCAGGGATTCGAACCCCTCCACATCGAGCTGAGCGAGCAACAGGCGGAAGGTCGAGTCCGACGGTGACTTGGCGATGTAGGTACCCAGTAGCTCGTTGAGCACCTTGCGGTGGCGTTTGGCAAAACGCTCCATGCCCAGCAGCGAGCCCTGGTCGCTGAGGATGGCGAGGATCGCCACCAGCAGCATCCACCACTGGGGAAAGCGAACCCCGCGGCGCATGCGGCAATCGGGAAGCGCCTTGAGGAAGCTGATCAGATCCGTTGCAGCGGCTGGGCTGTCGGGCGAGGAGGCCAAGGTTGAAGGGCTTGTCGGACCGACCTAACCGCAGCTGGCGGCAGCCGGCCAGCGCTACTGGGACAGACTTCTAATGGGTCCTGGGGTGTGAACATAGTGGAATGACGCGCTGCCATTCCAGAGGCTCAGGTGCTCTTCTTTCGGTAAAGATGAATAACGACAAATAACTTGTCAAGTCTTTCGTCCAATTGCGCATGTATTGTCATCTGGATTGTCTGGGGCGCCTTGAGACCCAAAAGCTCGCGGCGGCCACCGGCATTGACGCCCATCGCCACCACCGTGGCACGGGAGGTGACCTGCTGGGCCTTGCCCTAGCGGACATTGAGGTAGGCATCCAGGTACAAATAGGTGTAGCCTTAGGGGCCGATTTAGGAAGACCTGCACCTACCGAGCGAACTCTTGACAGATGCGAATAGCCTGCGACTGTGAGTTGCCACAGTGTCACTCCCTGCCCCCTCCAGCTGCGGGAAGTTGCAATGTGTCATGATTCATGCTCGTATTCAGTCTGTCTTCCCTTTGGTGAACCTCTCAGATATTTTAGACCCTACCCATGCCGACTTCCATGCACTGCTGCGTGCAGGTGTGGACTTCGATCCCCTGTATCCCACGCGGCAGTTGGGGCCACTGGCGGACCACCTGCCGATGGCCCTGTCTGCGCTGCATGCCCACGGTGCGAGCAATGCAGACTTGCAGCGTTTCCGTGCGGCGTATGCGCGCAAGCTAGTGCCCGTGCGCGTGGCAGGGACGGGCCCCATCTCGTTGTCGGACGACTGGGAGTCTGCCCTCGGCTGTGAACCCGCCTATCCCGCGTTGCTGGCGGCGTTCACAAAGGAGATCTCGACGCACGGCCGCGACGCGGTGCTGCGCCGGTGGCTTCCCAGGCTGGTTGATGCCCTAGCCGTGCAGGCGCTGCATTCGCTGATCCGGGTGGCGGTGGCCACCACGCACCCAGTGGACGAGGAACTCGCCGCCGCTCTGGCGTACTGGTGTACCTCGTACGTGGCCGTCCCGCGGCCTTCCGGCGAGCGCCGCGAGGGCTCGGTGGCAGACCTGTTTGCGGCCGTGCGCACGCATCCCGAAGGTGGCGCCCGCCCACTGCAGGAGAGCGGATTCGGTGCACGTCTGATCGAATTCGCTGGCCGGCCGGCGTTCGCGGAGATCTCCGGCTGGCGACCGCCGGGGATGGACCTTGCGGCAATGGCGCATGAGGCGGCGCGTGTCTACCTCGGCACGGGCGACTTCTTCGCCTTGCACATGGTCACCGGCAGTCACGCGCTGCGACTGTTGCTTCTCTGGATGACGGAGCACGAGGCGGTGTTCGATCGCTGGTGGCAGGCGCTTGCTGCCACGTACGTGATCATCGGCGCGCCGGACTACTCGCGATGGTGTGAAGTGTCCGAGGCCGAGACGCTGCCAGAAGTGGGGGAGGTGCTCGACGCGGCCATCGCCTCGCTGGCGCACGATGATCCCGAGCACGTGGTGAAGCTGCTCTGGTCGGCGCGTGAGGAATTCTTGTTCTATGGCTTTGCCGAGCACGCGCGCATCGTCGCGCGACTCGTGGCGAGGCAGAAAGAATAAGGCTGTCGCCAAATGATTGGCGAGTCCTTGCGCCCGCTACCGCAGGGAGAAACCGAGGTATCGTGATGCTCTGGGAGGGCCAAGGGCGCGGGTAAGCACCCGCTCCCATCTACACCCGGCACACCTTGTACGCAGCTCAACGATCGAAGATCGCGTCGATCTTCTGCAACCGCACCGCGAAGGCCACTTGCTTCGGGTAGGGGTGAGTGGAAATGTAAGCATGTCGTCGCAAATCCCATTCACCACCGTCTCGCCCACGGCGGCAGGATGGAGAGTGCAGTTCATCTGCGTGAAATCCAGCTGCCGCGTGCCGGGTCGGTACTCGCACCGCAACCGTTGAGAACGATGTTCGCGAAATCTCATCGATCAGCGGATCCGAGATCATGATCCACTACTGCAGCAGGTGAATCCGCAGCATCACCTCCAGAGTGAATGACGGCATACCTCCCTTGGCAGAAGGCTGGTGGTAAACCGGACGGATCAGCGCATGAAAGTCATCCCAGGGGATGGTGGCTTCCATCTCGTCGAGGATGATCTGGCGATGCGTCTTCTTGGCATAAACCTGCTGGTAGTCGCCGAACCCCAGCTGAAGCGCCCCTCTCATCGGCCAGTCTCAAGCTTCAACTTGATGCCAGTTTGCTGGGTTTTTCAGGGGTTCCTTGACTCATGGGTTTGCCGATCCTTCGAACGCTGCCCCTGAGCGGCAGGCAGTGGTTGTCAAGTGCAATGAAGTATTGATGGTGGCCTGCCCGCTCGAGGGGCTTGTTGGGCAGGCATCCGCTCGACAAGGAGATACTTTCAAGGCGAAAATTAGGCGACTGGGACCAGGCCATGATTGTCACTCTTCTGGGTGCTCAATGCAGGGCATCCAGAGAGAGCCCATTGCATGAACCCCTACGCAGCCGAGTTCTTTGGCTTTCTTAAGGGCAGTCTCTTGGCTCTGGTAAGCGTATTGATTCCGGCCACTCTGATCATGGTGGTGATGAACCTGTCCACCAGGGGCCTCTAGGCGGAAGGGACCCATACCCTCCATGCCAACCCACCACACCCCCATCACGTTCACTCCAGCGATCAGGATGCCCATTCCTACCACGGAGGCATTGATCACTCCCATGGCCACGGCACCGATGCTCAACACCCCCATCGGCACGACGCCGATGCTGATTACGCCCATGGGGACGATGCCGATCGAGATGATGCCAAGGGGGGCGATGCCGATGGCAACCAGCTTCGGCCTACTGCCGCACGCCGTTTGAGAAGACACCTGCGGATTCCCCGATGCTGCAGGATCAGGCATCAGTGAGAGGCAGGACCGGACATTCCGCCGGATGCTTCGCCATGGCTGGCGCATGGCATCCAATGGTTACCCATCTTGTGGGCGCCTTTGCAGTTAAAATGCTTGGCGGCAGCTTCAGCCTCCGCCTTGGTGTTGAACATCGCCTTCTGCGCCCCCTGGCCCATGCTCTGAGCACAGACGGATCCTGAGACTAATCCTCCAATCAGCCCGCCAGTAGCTGCAAGCATAACGATGAGCTTTCGGCAGAATGGCATGGCAGTGGAACCGATCAAGACACCACCATTGTGGCTTGATCCAGGCATTCGCGGATGCGGGCACCAGCAGCCTGGATCATTTTCAGGTGCACACCCAGTTCCCGCCCGTAGTCGATCCGCAGGCCGCTTTCCGCCGCGTAGGTGTTGAGCAGGGAAGGGATGTCGTTCTTGGCGTGACTGGCCGCGAACAGCATGCCCGGCACCGCCAGCACCCGGCGCACACCCTGCTGGCGGAGGCGTTCGAGGCCGACTCGCAGAATGGGCCGAGCGAATTCCAGATAGCCGTGCTCCACCGGCAAGCCCGGCAGCCGCTGCCGCAGGCCCCTGGCCAGGCGGGCGAATTCCTCCACCGCCAGCCGGTTGTGGCTGCCGTGGCCGCAGATCATCACGCCGAGGTCCGAGGAGGTGTCGTAGGTCATGTCCGTGGGGCACGTGTGGAGGGGTGGGTTCGGCGCTGGGCTCACGAACGTCCCTTCAGGATCCATCCGAGGCCGCCTGCCAGGGACAAGGTGAGGCCCCCACCCACCAGGCCCGCCAGGCTGCGGCCAGGCTTAGGGCTGCCCCAGCCGGTCTCGCTTTCACCAGCCTGGGCCGGACCGACCGGGGCGGGTGCGGGCTTGAAGTCGTAGTCGGGAAGGAAGGCCGTCTGCTCCTGCACGGAGGCGATTTCGGTTTTGAGTGGGGTGGGTGTTCCCTCGAACTCAGCCTTGCGCGTGACGCCGCTGATCGACCACTCCAGACCGTCAGGATGACCCGAAGCGAACCAGGCCAGAACCCCGCCGGTCACAACGGCGGCAATGGCCAGGCTGGCGACTACGCGGCGCGTCGCCAGTCCTTCAAGGGGTTGCTGACGATCGGAACGGCGAAGGATCTCGGGTTGAAGCCTGGCGACGTAGAGCACCACCGCGGCGGTGACGCAACCCTCAACGACGGCGATGGCCAGGTGGATGGGCAGCATCAGGGCCACGAAGACGCCGAACGGCAGCTCCGAGATCCCGGAGAAGGTGGTCTCCAGGACCACAGCGAAGGCACCGAGGCTCAGGCCCACGAAGGAGGCCGCCAGCGAACCCGCCAGGACCCGGGGTGGGTTCAGCCGCTGCCCCACGATGGGCCGATAGACGAGCGGATAGGCGACGAAAGCAGAGAAGACGCCCATGTTGATGATGTTTGCCCCCATGGCCAGAAGGCCGCCGTCGGCGAAGAACAGGCCCTGAACGCACAACACGGAGGCGATCACCAGGAAGGCAGCTTCCGGCCCCAGCAGGATCGCCACCAGCAGGGAACCCACCAGGTGGCCGCTGGAGCCGGTGGCGGGAATGGAGAAATTCACCATCTGGGCCGCGAACAGGAAAGCCCCCAGCACCCCCATCAATGGCACCTTGGCTGGATCGGCCGCGCGGCGCAGGGTGCGGGTGCAGTGAACGGCGATCAGGCCCGCGGCACCCCACAGCGTTCCGCCCACCGCCGGGGAGATCAAGGCGTCGGCCATGTGCATGGGTGTCTCCAGGAGGGGGGAACGGATCCGCAGCGGTGCTACGGATGTCCAAATCGTGTTACGGTCCTGGCAACGCTATGCGTCTGCACGGCGGCCCGTCAACGTGCAACCGGCCTGCCTTTCGTGTTACTGGCTTGTCCCGGACCCGCGTTTCACCCCCAGCCCCTTCCGCCAACGGCACCTTTGTCCGACGTCGTTCGCTTCTCCATCTCCACCGACGGGCGACTGCTGGCTCGTTTTGATGAGCTGATTGATCAGAAGGGCTACGCCAACCGCTCCGAGGCCATTCGCGATCTCATCCGCAACACCTTGGTGGAGGATGTGCTCGCCAACGAGAACGCCGAGGCCGTGGGCACGGTCACTCTGATCTACGACCATCACGTCTCCGAACTGAGCAGTAAACTCACCGATCACCAGCATCACCACCACAAAACGATCGTCTCCACCCTGCACATCCATCTCGACGACCATGACTGTCTGGAAGTCGTGGTTCTGCGCGGCAAGGCAGGAGAGATCAAGGGACTGGCCGACTCCCTGATCAGCACCAAGGGTGTCAAGCACGGCCGCTTCGTGGCCACGTCCGCCACCAAGGCACTGGTCTAGAGCTTGCACCATGGGTGTCATCCATCACGAACTGTTCGAACTGGCCCGGATCGATGGGTTTGCGCGTCAGGACACCGTGATCCATCGTCTCGATGCCCGCGTCAAGGTGCTGACCACCCTGGTGTTTCTGGTCTGCGTCGTCTCGTTCCCCAAGCACGCCGTGCTGCCGCTGCTGCCGTTCCTGCTCTTCCCGTTGGTGATCGCCAGGCTGGGACAGCTCCCCTTGCACTGGCTGGAACGGCGTCTGCTGGCCGCTTCCCCCTTCGCGATCGTGGTCGGCCTCGCCAATCCGCTGGTCGATCAGGCGCAGGTTCCGATCGGGTTCGGGGTGACCATCGCCGCAGGCTGGTTGTCGTTCACTTCGATCCTGCTGCGTTTCCTGCTCACCACCGCAGCGGCGCTGCTGCTGATCGCCACCACGGGGATGCCAGCCCTCTGTGATGGCCTGCGCCGGCTTCGTGTTCCGGAAGTGTTCGTGACCCAGTTGCAGTTGCTCTACCGCTATCTCTTCCTGTTGGGAGAGGAAGCCATGCGGATGGAGCGGGCCCGCGATCTGCGCTCCTGCGGCCGCCGAGGCACCGGTCCCTGGGTGAGCGGCAAACTGCTGGGCGCCCTGCTCCTGCGCACGATCGCCCGTGCCAACCGGATCTTCGCGGCCATGGTGCTGCGGGGGTTCGAGCAGTCCTTCGGCGCGGTGGCGTCCCGTCCCTGGCGCCGACGAGACCTCGGCTATCTCCTGGGCTGGAGCACGATCTTTTTGCTCTTCCGTCAAGTCCCTGTCGGTGTGCTGCTGGGCCGCCTTGTGACCGGAACCCAGCAATGACCCACGCCGCCTCGCCACCAGCCATCGAGATCGATCTCCTGACCTTCTCCTATCCCGATGGAACACCGGCTCTGACTGGAATCAACCTGAGCGTCAGCCGCCATGAATCCGTGGCGGTGGTGGGAGCCAACGGGGCCGGCAAGTCGACCCTGCTGGCCCTGCTGACCGGTCTGCTGGACCCCTTGAGCGGCTCCATCCGCATCGGCGGCATCCCCCTGGAGCGCCGCAGCCTGGCGGAGATCCGCCGCTTCCTCGGAATGGTCTTCCAGGATTCCGACGACCAGCTGTTCATGCCCACCGCCGCGGAGGACGTGGCCTTCGGACCCAGGAACCTGGGACTGCCGGCGGAGCAGGTGGAGCGGCGCGTGAGCCAGGCACTGGAGCGGGTCGGGGCCTCGTCGTTGCGGGAGCGCTCACCCCACCGGCTTTCCGGTGGTGAGAAGCGGGCGGTGGCGATCGCCACGGTGCTGGCCATGGAGCCCGCGGTGCTGCTGCTCGATGAGCCGAGCTCGAATCTCGATCCGCGGGCCCGCCGTCGGCTGATCCGGCTGCTGCAGGGGTTGGCGCACACCCGGGTGGTGGCCACCCACGATCTGGATCTGGCGCTGGATCTGTGTGAGCGCACCGTGGTGATGCAGGCCGGCCGTGTCGTCGCCGACGGCCCCACCGGCCGGATCTTCGCCGATGCGGCCCTGCTGGAGCGCTGTGGTCTGGAACCACCCCTGGCGATGCAGCCCTGCCCGACCTGCAGCAGGAGGTGAACCGACATGTTGAGTTGAGGGTCGGATCGGGCCAACGACCCCGCAGCGGCCATACTCGATGGAAGGAGTTCCCACGTCTCACGCCTGGGAAACAACGAGGAAAGACGGTGCGGGAGTTCTCCCCATTCCGTCGCTGTCCCGCAACTGTGATGGGCTCTGCCCTCAGTCAGAACACTCGCTCCCCTCACCCAACAGCTCTCGGCGCGGACCGAGTCATTCCATGAACCTTCGATCCAATCTGACCCCCACTCTTGCGGTGGGGGCTTCTGCCCTGGTGGTGCCATTGCTGATGGCAGCGCCCGCAATGGCGATGCATATTGAACCGGGGGTGCTTCCGGCTCAGAAAGTTGTCTACGCCAACTACGTCGCAGTGGCGACTCTTGCCGGATTTACTCCTGCGCTGCTGAGGAATCCCTGGTTGATTGTCAAAACCATCGTGGCGTCAGTATTTTTCTCCTGTCTCATGGAGATTTTCCATCTGCCAGTCGGGGCTTCTGAGCTGCATCTGGTGGGTGCGTCTACGGTGTATTTCCTGTTCGGCTTCCTGCCGACTCTATTCGGATTTGGGCTGGGACTGTTGATGCAAGGTCTTCTGTTTGAACATCAGGATCTGGTGCATCTGGGAGTGAACTCCTTATCTCTGATGCTGCCGTTGATTGCCACGCATCAACTGATCGGCAAGCGCTTCTTCGCGGGTAAATCGCCTCAGCTGGTGGCCCGCTGGCGCGAAATCGTTCGGTTTGACGCCTCCTACTACACCGGTGTCGTGGGGATGGTCGGCTTCTGGCTGCTGAATGGCAACGAGGCAACGCCCCTGGCAAATTGGGCCGTCTTTGCAATCTCCTATCTGCCCCTGGTATTGCTGGAGCCAGTCCTGACCCTGGTGTTCGTCAAGGCCGTAAACAGTTCCAGCCCAGCGAGTTTCCTTCGGCGCCTGACCGTTGCGGATGAACTGAATCTGTCACGATCCTGATGATGGGTCGATGGGATCCTTGAGGGA
>JBAPUA010000127.1:0-12380 GCA_049282435.1 Cyanobium sp.
GGCTCTCCAGCTGCTGGTGAGGTTGACCCCGCAACGGGAATCCCCTGCAACGGAACTGGAAGCCGAGGACACTGGCGACACCGAGCCAAGCCACCAGGATCGCCCGACCCGTCAGCCAAGGTGGGCTGACGGGTCGGGCGGAACCGGTAGCGAAGGCACCACAGGTTGCCTTGCGGGTGAGCTGGAGCGGAAGCATCAGCCCATCAGCAGTCGAGAATCGAGGTCCCATGGGAAGATGGCATCTGATTTCGCAGCCAAGGCGGCGAAATCACCCGGGAGGGGTGGTCGAGTGGTTGATGGCTCCGGTCTTGAAAACCGGCGAAGGGAAACCTTCCGCGGGTTCGAATGCCGCCCCCTCCGTTTTTACAGGATCCGAAGGGATCCGCAGAAATCCCAAAACCACTGCAGTGCAGCCGATCTGCGCTTTTGGGTCGTCCGGGCAGATCCGCTGAGAGCCCGCCGCAGCCGCTGCGGATGACGGTATTTTTGACGGTATAGCCAGCCGGGTCCGGGTCTATACCGTCACCTGGCTTGCTGAACCGCCGACTTCCCCTCCCGCGCCAGCGTTCCGGCGCTGTCCGCCATGCTCAGTGACAAGGCGATCCAGGCCCTACGGCCCGACCCGGACCGCCCGGGCACCAAGCTTCACAGCCCTCGCCCTCAGCAGCCAGCTGACTGCGCAACTGCTCAATCGCTATCTGCGTCTCCAGCTCTTCCTCCAGCTCGGCATCGATTTCATCAATGCGTTGCAGGCAGCGCTGCGACACCGGCAGCATTTCCTCTTCCAGTAGGGCGATTTCCTCCTCGCCGTAGGGATGTTCAATCCAGCTGCGCCGCAGCGGCTGATTGACGTGACAACGCAGGATGTGCTCGATGCAACGCAGGCTGGATTCAAGCAGCAGGAACGGATCCTGCTCCGGCGAGCCATACGGAGACGTGGTGGTGTGGACCATGGAGCAGGACGCCAGGGGGCGCCGCGACGGGACCGATCCCAGCCGAGGTCCGACGTCAGGAGGGCCTCAGACTGGAGAGGCCCGGCGCAAGGCCCCATAGGGCCAGGGCCCAGTGGGGAAAAACCGAGAGCTGCGGACAACACCGAGTTGGGGTGGCCATGCCGCCCAACCCTGCCGATGATCGCCGCGCTTGTGCCATTCGATGCTGGCCGTTGTCGCTTTCCGCCGGCTGACTGGAGAAGGCTGAATCAAGCTGAGGAACAGCGTTTCACCCTCGCGCCATGCTCCGCATTCACGGCGATCGCAACAGCCTGCTGGCCGCCCTCACCGCTCATTGGGCGGACCAACAGCTGCAGATCCCCCAAGCACTCCGCCCGGTCGTGAGGCCGATCACCCGCAGCGCCAGACCCAAGCGCTGAATGGTGATGAATGCCCAGCAGGTCTGATTGGCCGAGGTCGGGTCATTGATCTGGCGCGTCATTGTTTCGCCAACACCGCCCAGCCGCTGCCCACTCCCTCCACCATCCATCGCCGACCGAAGTTCGCTCGGCTGTAGCGACAGAAGCGAGCAGTGCCGCCCAGTGTGGTGCCGTTCACCAGATCCGCCTCCCCCAAGGGGTCGTGCACGATCACGTGCGTGGCATTGATGCCGACGACGATCAGCCAGTGGCCACCGCCGGCGGGGCTGCTGACCGGACCGCGGTGGAGATAGCCGCAGGGAACCGGGATGCCGGCCGCAATCTGCTGCTCCAGCGTCTGGAAGTTGGCCTGGTTGCTGAAGCGGGCCGGGATGCCGTAGCTGGCGAGGGCCTGGATCTGGGCCGTGGGGTCCGTTGTGTCGCCGAACTGGTGGACCCGGGCCAGGTACTGGTCGTCGCCATTGGAGCCAGTCAGAACGCCAGGCTTGAGGTAGGCCAGGAGCATGGCGCAGCTGGAGGAGAAGCACATCCGCCGGCCTTCATCGGTGGCGGAATCCAGCTGGGCGAACCAGGGAACCGAAAGCGGATTGCCCCGGCTGTTGGTGGTTATCGCCTGGGCTGGAGCCAGAGTCGATGGTGCGGGAGACCCGGTTTCCGCGGCCTGAGGCGCCGTCCACAGCCTCCGCAGCGTTCCGCCCTCTTGCAGCGCCTGGGGCTCATGGGCCACCAGCCGCTCCAGCACTGCCTCCAGCCAGGCTCTGTGGTGAGCCAACTCAGGATCGAAGTGCTCGACGTAGTCGCCGGCAGGGATGGCGTGGCTCATCGGAACACCCCCCGCTGACCAGGTGCCAAGGCGGTCTGGTTCTTCCCGATGGCGCTCTGCATGCCGGAGAGGAAGAACAGAGCGCTGACCGTCATCCAGCGCTCCAGGCAGGCATTCACCTGGCGGGGGGCCTGGATCCAGTTGGGCAGCTCGCAGGCGCCGACGAAGGCGGCCGAGAAGACGATCTGGCCGGTGAGTAGGCCATGGGTGGCGGCCGCTCCGAGCAGCCGCAGCAGGGGGTTCATGGGGTGGAGGAGGGCTTTCCTCCTGTTGCCGCATCCCCTGGAGTAGTTGAACGTATGGGCGACAGTTCAGCATGCAAAAGGGCAGTGACACCCCCCATAGCCAGCCGCGAAGAGAGAATGCCCGAGGCAGTGGTGCAGCAGCCGAGTGGCAGATCACAGCAACTTCGGCAGCCTGCAGGCGGCAGTGCCCCTCGATAAGGAGCGTGGCCTGGCGCCGCTCTCCGGACAGTTGTTGTTGGCGGTGTTGGAGCTGGCCTTGCCGGTGAAGGTGCTGTCGCTGCAGCAGTGGCAGGCTCAGGGACGCAGCCTTCGGGCGCACCAGCGCGAAGAGCCTGACGACCTGCAGTTGGCCCGCCAGGAACTGGAGGGGCTCCTGCAGCAGATCCAGCCGGAGCCCTACAAGTTCTATGAGCGCTGGGAGGTGCTGCTCAGCACCGATCGCGGCACGCGCCGCATGGCCACCCTGATTCATGACCTCTGGCGGCACTGGCCCGAACAGGTGCGGCTCAAACCTGAGGGGGCTGGGGAGCTGCGGCGCTTCACCGGCTTACTGCAGGAATCGCGGGGGCTGTGCATCAAGCTCCAGCAGGACCGCCACCATGCTTCTCACTCCAAGGCTGATACGGCCTTCCATGCGCTCTCCTGGCATGCGGCGGTGCTGCGGCTGGCCGAGATGCCGGTGGAACTGCAGACCAGCGGGCGGATGATTCTGGAGACTGCGATCACAATCCCTGCGCCTGTTCAGGCTGGCCTGGAGCAGGCCCTGTCAGTGCTGGGCGCAATCGAGTCGGAACCCTTGTTGGGCCACGTGGAACGCTCCTTCGTGCAGCTGGCCGGGGAGCGAACAGGCCTGGCTGAGCGCTGGAACGCCATCCATCCACCGGCGACCGATGCAGCCCCCCAGCGGCAGGCAGAAGAACTTTCCAACCTGCGGGAGGAGCTCGCCATCCTGCACGATCGTTTTGCCTCCCTCAGTGGA
This sequence comes from Cyanobium sp., assembly GCA_049282435.1. Classification (GTDB taxonomy): domain Bacteria; phylum Cyanobacteriota; class Cyanobacteriia; order PCC-6307; family Cyanobiaceae; genus Cyanobium. The sequence continues at coordinate 3,420 of JBAPUA010000127.1, forward strand.
GCGATCGGACCCGTGCTCAATCGCCTCAGCGATGACATGGAGGCCATGTCCGCCCAGCTGAAGGAACTGATGGTGATGCAGACCCAGACTCAGATCGCCCTACGGCGATCAGCCAGTGACATTCCAGTGGATGATGCGGCGGCGCTGGAAAGCGTCCGCGCTGCTTATCAGCAGCTGCAAGATTTGCGCCTCGCGATCGTCCAGGAGATGGGCCAGCTGGAACCTGAGTTCCGCTTCTATCACTGCATCATCTACCGGGAGCTGATCGTGCAGGCCCTGCGGCAACAGGTTGTGCGCGTGGAGCAGCTTGTTGAGCTCTCCTGTCAGACGATCTTGCAGAAGACCATGCGCAGCGGCGGCGATACCGATTTCGCAGCTCGGATGGTGAATGGCCAGGCTGAACGCTATGGCGAACGTATCCAGGCGATCCTGGATCGGATTGCGTATCCTTCGAACCCTATCGAAAGTCGGGATCTGGTGGGCAGGGAAACCTCAGAGGCTCCTCGATCGGCACCAGCACTGGCGGCTGCCTGTGGATCAGCCGATCAAAGTGCCCCCATACGGCATCGGCACGACTGTTGCCAAGTGATTGGTTGCCGTCAGAGAAATGAATGCCGAGCTCGCAGTTGTCGAATTGGGCGCTGTCGCTCAGGTTGGCGCTGGTGACGAGCAATTCGGCATCGGCCACGCAGCACTTCACGTGGAACACAGTGGGCCGATCACGGTTCAGATCAAGAGAGCGGGGATCGAAAAAGCCCACGGGACGTCGCCTGGCCTGATCCCAGAGGCGCTGCCAGGTGTGCTGCACAAAGGCGGCCCGGAGCTGGTCAGCCACGACGGTGCTGCCTTTGGGCCGGGGAATATTGACCACCATGCGCGCCTCAAGGTCTGGGCATGACTCCAGCCGTGTCTGAATGCGTTCGAGCAGTTCAGTGATGAAGCCACCCCTGCGAATGTTGAAGGTGGTGATCAGCAGTCTCTGTTGACAGCTCTCCACCATCTCGCGGATCAACACGGCCTGATCGCGGGTGATGTCACCGCTGCCGCCGTGGGGGCCGGACCAGACCAGCTCGGCCAGGCCGGCGCCCTGGTGCTGGCGTTGCTCAAGCAGAAGTTCGATCGCAAGTTCGAGGCTGCCATTGCTGCCACCGCGTTCACTCCAGCTGTGCAACCAGAGCAGAAGGGCCTGGCGGAGTTGGGGCCTATCGGTTGCGATCTGGTGCTGGCTGAGGGGCGCTTCCCCTGGCGGCGCCGGCAGGCTGCGCAAACAGACGGCCAGGCGCTGCAGTTCGCCGGTGGTGAGAGCCAACAGGGGCTGGCTCATGGCAGCCGATCAGGGAAGAAGGCGGCATCGGTCACATCGAGCGTGGGCACCACGAAGGCGCGATCGAGGAACTGATTGCGCTGCTCACAGCTGGTTTCGGCGATCAGCAGGCAGCCATGGCAGGCGGCGCCGTGGCTGTAGCGCTTCTCCAAATCGCTCTCGGGTTGGTGCATCGAGCAGAAGGGATCGTTGGAGCAGAGCAGGCCGCGCTCCAGCGCTGCGGCCACCAGCTGCTCGATGCGATCGGCCAACGACACCAAACCCCCCAGGGTGCCTTCCGAACCGCTGCCACTGGTGTAAAGCAGGATCCCGTAACCCTGGCCGGGGAAGCTGTAGATCCGCTCCTTGATGGCGGAGGCGCCGTAGCCGCACTCCAACGCCGCTGTGGTGATCAGCAGGTGGGCCAGGCTGTGCAGCATCAGGTAGGCCTCGCCGGGCCAGTCGAACTCATTGGCCTTGAGGCCGTGATCACGGTTCCAGAGCTTGCAGGCATCACGGTGTTTGGAGCTGTGCTGCACCACGCCATCGCCCTGACGCCAGGTCTTCAAGGCCGATTCGCTGACGCCGAGGAACAGGCCTTCGCCGAAGTTCTCGATCGCCGGCACCCAGTCGAGCTCCTTGTTGTTGATGTCGGCCCGCTTGGCACCGATGTCGAGCTGGTCCAGGGGATCACCATTGACGCCCTTGACGATCGGCTCCAGCCGGGTGAAACCGATCAGCGCCATCACTTCCCGCAGGCGATGGACCTTGAGCACGCGATCGAAGCGCTCGCTGAACCAGGCGGGTTTGTCCGCAAGGGGCACGATCTCGGCATGGAACGTTGAAGTGGAATCCGCGGAGCCCAGCGCGCCGGCCGGGGCATAGAGGGCCTGGATCTCCTGCTGCTTGAGCGGAGGCTGCTTCTCGATGCGGGGGTCTTTGCTACTGCCGCGCACCGCTGAGAGTGCAACCATGACCTCGGCCCCATCCCGATCGCGCAACGCTGCGGCGACTTTCTCGGGCATGAATTTCAGCGCGGCTTTCAAGTCGCCTTCGTCTTCGATCTTCTCGAAGAAGCTCAGGTGCGACATGAGGTGTTGCCGCAGTGGATCTTCCGCTGCCGGAATCGAGATCGCACCCACCATCTCCGGGAAGTAGGCATTGCTGGCGGAGCGCACCAGCAGCCGGTTGTAACGGGGTTTGCCCGTGTTGCGGTCGGTGCACTCGCCAGCTTCATCGCTGAAGTTGCCGAGCCAGGGTCGATGGCCCCGGCAGGGACCCAGCAGCGAACCACCACTGTCCCCCTTGGTGCTGGCCAGGGCCTGGCGCTTGTTGCACTGGGGGCAGCGCACGTAGATCTCGTTGAAGTCGTTGCCGGCGCCGGCCTCATCGAGCCAGAGATCCTCCTGGCAGCGGCTTCTGGCGCCGCCATGGGCGAAGCGATCCCAGTCGATGTCGCTGAGGTGGCCATTGGCGCAACACTGCACGAAGCGCACCGGCACCACATCCAGCTTCTGCACCTTGCCGCCAGCTGGCCGCCAGGGATAGCTGTCGTCGACCAGACGGTCCTTATGGATCAGAGGCCGGGTGCGGTAGCGCTTACCTGCGTCGTCGACAAATGGCGGGAAGGGGTCCTGTCTGGGCTGGGCGACGAACCAGAGGGGGAACTGCGGCGCGCGGATACCGCTATTGCTTCTGAACTTCTGGGCGAAGTTGTCCTCTTCACTGGGGGGGCGCTTGAGCAGCAAGGTGCCGACATTGAGCAGGCCGCGCAGCTTGGCGATCAGCCGTTGCTCGTCGATGAAGCAGCTGTCGTCATCGCGGCTGTAGTGCCAGAGGTTGAGCCCGCCCACCACCACGGAGCGATCGGGCAGATCGACCATGGCGCCGGGCCCGTAGGTCGTGATGAGCTGGCCGTGGCGCACTTCGCCGACCGGGTGATTGCTGGTGCCTCGCGATGCGGTCATGACGGTCAGCCTCGGGTGGTGGTCTGGTAGCGGTCCTTGAGCAGCAAGGCGGAGGGCTCGACATCACGCAGGCTGCGGTTGGCCTTGAACTGGCGCTCGCGGACGTCTTCGAGCTCCAGCAGTTCTGGATCGAGCGGCGTCCGCAACAGCGGCGGCAGATCGCCTTCTTCACGGCCGTATTCCATGCGACCGCGGCGTTCGGCGATGGCGCACCAGTCATCGATGATGTGTCTCACCTGCTCCGCCACCCAGCTGGCATAGCCATCGGCATCCGGATGGTTCACCAGTGAGGTGGCCACCCGCCGCTGGAGTGCCGCAGCGACGGGTTGCCTGGCATCGCTCAGAGCCTGGAGGTCGCCGGCATTGCGGGCATTGGTGAGGCCATCGCAGAGATGGCGGGCCAGGGCCACGGTGATGGCGGGCAGTCCTCGCTCCAGGGCCCGCTCCGAGAAGGGCGTGACGCTGGTGGCTTCCACATCCCGGTAGAAGACATCGTGGCTGTGGGCGAAGTGCTCGTAGTGGGAGCGATCCCGCGGGCGGTTGGGGTTGAGCAGCACCACCACCAGGCCGGGTTTGCTCTGATCGCGGCCGACACGGCTGCTGGCCTGGATGTATTCGGCGGTGGTCTTGGGCTGGCCGAGCATCAGCATCAGTCCCAGGCGGGTGATGTCCAGACCCACCGAGATCATGTTGGTGGCCAGGGCCACATCGACGCGGCCGTCCTTGTCGTCGAAGCTGCGGGCCAGGCGGTCCTTGGTGTGGCTCACCTCAGTGGTGGACACCCGGGAGGTGAGCTCCAAAGGGATGTTGCTGATCCGGCGATTGGCTGTTCGCTCCACCATGTCGCCCAGCCGTCTGCGTTCGCCGTGGGTGGCGAGCTGGGAGGTGAGTTCCTCCTCGATCAGGCGGCGGCTGATGCCCAGTTCCTTGATCGTGTTGAAGTAACCCAGCAGCGTCATGTAGGGATCAGCCGGATTGGGGCTTGGCGTTTCGCGGCGGCGGCGCTGGGCGGTACGACCGCTTTCGGCGCTCGTCCAGGCGAGCTGAGCGCCACTCATCAGGGCCAGGGAAGCCCGCAGAAGCAGCGCCTTGACGTTGCGGCCCGGGGCGCTAAGGCCCACATACAGCCGGCCTGGCACCTGATCGGTCGGCACGGTGACGGCAAAGAATGAGTCGCGGCGGTCGGGGCCGGGTGCGGGAAAGATCGCCGAGTCGTTGCGACCGAACAGGGCCCGCATCTGCTCACTGGCACGGCGCACGGTGGCGGTGGAGGCGACGATCTTGGGCCGCAGGCCATCACGCGTGCAGAGCTCATCGATCACCGCTTCATAGAGGCCGGCCATCGAACCCAGGGGGCCGGAGATCAGGTGAAGTTCGTCCTGGATCACCAGATCCGGCGGATCGAGTCGATCAGCCAGCCGCACCCCCTTGGTGGCGTCCTCCCCATCGGCCGGGCCGTAGTAGCCCTGGCCATTCAGCACATGGGTGGCCTTACCGAACAACTTGCCGGTGCGGCCCTCCCAGGGCAGGGAGGCGAACTTGTCGACGGTGGCGATCAGAAAGGCCGGTAGCCGGCGATAGATCATGTCGTCGACAGCCACCAGCGGCAGGTAGTTGTCGTTCTGGGTGCCTCGGAAGTGACAGTTGCGATTGAGGCAGGCAACTCTGAGCTCATCGGGGTTCTCGCTGTCGACCTTGCCGCCGCGCAGCAATTTGAAGACATCACCGCGGTTGCGGCAGGGCGTGAGGTCGTCGAGCGAACGCCTGCCGAATTCCACGCCGCACCAGGGGCAGGTGTCGATCGGGATCGGCTTGCGGTCGTCCTTGTTGTCGATGTACTTGAGCACCCGGATGCGGGCGGTGGCTTCACTGCTGTTGCCTTTGCCGCCCATGCGGTTGGGGGTGCCGGCCTGGCCCACCCAGAGGCCGATCTCAAACGGCCAGCTGCCGAGCTTCTCGCTCTGGCGCTGGCGCTCGAGTTCGAGGGCGCAGATCAGGGTGGAGGCGCGGCCCAGCTGATCAAGGGTGAGCAGGCGCAGGGTGTAGCGCATCAGCACGCTCAGCCCCCCGGCCTGAAGCGAACCGCCATGGCGCAACCGCCGCATGACCAGCGTGAAGGCGGCCAGGCCCAGATAGGCCTCGGTCTTGCCACCGCCGGTGGGGAAGAACAGCAGATCCACCCCATCGCGCTTGCCGTCAGGATCGTCCGGCCGGGCGATACCCACCAGATTCATCAGCACGAAGGCCAGCTGGAAGGGGCGCCAAGCCGGGGGCCGCACGGATGGATCGTTGGCTGGCTTGTTTTGCATGACGCCGTAGCGCTGGCGTGCTGCGGCGGCCATGGTGCGGTTGGCGATCGCGAAGGCATCGCGGATGTCGGCTTCGGCGAGGGCTTCGATGCCGCGGGCGATGCGCTGGGCCTGGCTGCGGGCGTTGGCCAACAGTTGGTCAGCGGTGGCCTGCTGCTTGGGCTTGAGGCCAGCAACGGCGGCCTGTTGCTCAATCCAGGTGCTGTAGCGCTCGACCAACGGCATCAAGGCTTGCCGGATCGCCGGGAAGCCTTCACTGGCCAGGCGATCGAGCGCTTCCATCCCCAGCTCGCAACCCACATCCTCGCGGGGCGAGACCTTCTCCACGGTGGCCTGGGGGATCCAGGTGGTGCGCAACCGCGAGCAGCCACCGCCGGCGTCGAGATCCACTTCCACCCCAACGTTGTGGCCGACGCCGTACTCACGGGCATCGCGGAATTGCAGGGCATTGACGGCCTGATCCCAGTCGCCGTGATCGCGGCTGGCCTGGGGATCGAGACGCGGCACGAAACCCTGAACGCACTGCAGTTCGAGCTCGGCCTGGAAGGCGGAGTGTTGGTCGCGTTCCACCAGGGTGTTCGCCTTCTTGCGCTCGTTGGTGAAAAACAGGGTGACGGCCAAGGTGCCGTCGGCATAGCCCTGGCCGGTGGGAGCCGGGCGACAGTGCCAGTGCAGATGCAGTCCGTTGCTGTTGGGCCAGAGACGATCCGCGAGCCCTTTCGTGGCCGTGATCTCGCTGTGCGTGAGGGCGAGAGCCTCCTGGCGGGGGGTGCGTTGCCACCTCTGCTGGTCTCTCGAAGAGCTTTCGTCGCGCGTAGAGCTCACTGCGGCGTCGGGGTTGGCGCCATCCGCGAGCCTGGCGTAGTCACCCCAGCGGGCAATCAGCCGCAGCTCACCACCGGGGGGTAGCAACACACTGACGCCGATCGAGGAAGGAAAGAGCTGGGGCTTAACAGGACCCGGATCGCTGCTGCCGCCGTCATCACCGGCCCCACCCGGCTTGTAGGTCTTGTCGTTGCCGCGCGGCTTGCGCAGATCCACCCCATCCGCCGCCGCGAAGTCGTCGTCGGCCGTGTCGTCGCAGCGCAACGACAGGTCGGTTTCGGTGGGGACGAGGAAGCCAGTGGGATACCAGCTGCTGGGCAGACGATCGAGTGCCTCGCTCTCCAGCTCATGGGATTCGTCCCCCTGGACCTGGTGTCCCTGGCCCTCGGCGCCGAGAGCTTTCAGCACCCGCTGGGTAGGACCGATCAGGTCAAGCTCCAGGGCGGTGATGAGCTGAGCGCGCACCTCGTTGGAATCGGCGGCTGCGCAGGGGATGGGAGAGATGCTCATGGGGTTGAGTCTGGCAAGGGCAGCAGATCTGTCAGGCGGCGCTGCCGCGACGAACGAGCAAGCCCGCCGCCGTCATGACAATGTCCGGCAGGCAGGTCTAGGATCGACTGAGCTGGAGGTGGAGTGATGGCGTCATCGACGTTGCGGACTGAAAAACTGGATCTGCGGCTAACACCAGGGGCCAAGCAGACCCTGCAGAGGGCCGCAGCCGCAGCGCAGCGCAGCGTGACCGACTTCGTGTTGGACAGCGCCCTGGCCAGCGCGGCCGAAACGCTGGCTGACAGGCAGACGTTCCAGCTGGATCCCGAGCAGTGGCAAGCGTTTGTGGCGGCACTGGATGCTCCGCCCCAGACCAACGCCCGCCTGGCGCGATTGCTACAGGAACCCAGCGTGTTGGAGCAAGACCTTGTTGAGCAGCCGCCCGCCGGTGACGCCGGGTGAGCCGGTACCGGATCGAGCCTCTGCAGGCCAGCCATGCCGTGGAGGCCTTTGATTGCGGCGACGAGGCCCTGAACCGCTTCTTGATCCGCTTCGCCCTGGCGAACCAGCGAGCCCGGGCCAGTCGCACCTATGTGGCGCTGGATGGGGATGGGATAGTGGGCTTTCACACCCTGGTGGTGGGTGAGGTGAGCCCGGACCAGGCGCCCGAACGGATCGGCAAGGGGTTGGCGCGGCATCCGATTCCGCTGATGGTCCTGGCCCGGCTGGCCGTGGCAATGGATCACCAGGGCAAGGGCCTTGGCGCTGCGCTGCTGAAAGATGCCATCGGTCGGACGCTCGCGGCGGCGGAGATCGCGGGCATCCGTGCGCTGGCGGTCCATGCCAAAGATGAGCGGGCGCGTGGGTTCTACGAGCATTTCGGCTTCCGCCCCTCGCCAAGTGATCCTCTGCACCTGTTTGTGCTGCTGAAGGATCTGCAGGCCAAGACTGCTGGGTAACCGAGTTGAAAGCTCGTGGTCATGGCGTAAGGAACGAATTGAGCCTCGCAGCGATCAACCTCCTGCGCTCCGCCAGGAAAGCCTTGTAGCGCTCCACGGTGAGCAGATCAGGATCGGTTGGGATGCACTGGCTCTCGAACGGCTGCTCGCCATTGGCCAATCGCACCTCAGGGAAGTAGAGAGCTGGTTCCTTGGCACTGATCTTGCGGTTGGCCTTGCCGCTGATGAAGGCGAGGTTGGCGATGTCATCGATCTCGCGTGTGGTGACAGTGCTCTTGAGAACATCCTTGGGGAAGATGTGGTGGAACTGCAGCTGGTGGACATTGCCCACATGGCTGAGGGCGATGACCAGGTTGGAACGCCAATCGCGGGCGTTAGCAGCTTGAAAAGCCAGGAACATCGTCTTGAACAATGCGCTGCGCTGATTGCGGCCTTCCAGCTCCTCAGGGGTGACATCCAGCCGACCAACCTGGGTGCGCAAACGATCAAGCAGCTCCTGGAAGCCCCCGCCGTCGCGCAGGATCTTGAGGTCTTGATCGAGCAGGGTTTCGCTGGAACCCCTGCTGTAGCGGCCCTTGGCATTGGCGAGCAACACCCAGCGGCGCAGGCCTTGCGCTTCATCGGCCGTGAGCTTGTAGGCACGCTGGGCGCCATAGAAACCGAGGCTGATCACCAAAAATGGCGAAACCAGCAGGACAGGGCTGGTGATGCCCGCATTACTGCGCAGGAAGTTGATCGCGAATTCCATGCCGCGACAACCGTCGTCCCAGCCGCTCTTCAGCGCATCCAGCGTGAGGTTGGAAACGGTGAGGAAGCGGGACTGGCCAGTGGCATGGGCGACCAGGTTCTTGAGGTGCAGGCCCAGGTCGAGCTCAAAACCACCTTTTGCGCGATCGGTTTGGAAGGCCTGGAACACTTTCAGGGAGCCACGCCACTTGGCGGTGATCTGGGCAAGGGCCAGATCAGAGCTTCTTAGCTTTGCACCCAGGGAATTCACCCGCACGAAGATCTCGGTGACCTCGTCGTAGGAAAGGCTCCTTTCCAGCACATCCATCCGGTAGATGTATTTACGAATATCCTTGAGGCGGTTAAGACGTTGCGTATAGAGC
>JBAPUA010000128.1:0-15071 GCA_049282435.1 Cyanobium sp.
CCGCCGCCATCGCCAGGATGCCGGTGAGCACGAAGGAGACGGCCACCAGCCGCACACTCAGCTCGGCATGGCCCTGGTGCCGCAGATGGCCGGCATTGATGGCGGCGATGATCTTGTCCAGCCCGAAACCGAAACTGATCAGCGCCAGACAGGTGCGGATCCAGGCCATCAGGGTGCGCTCCGCCGCCGCCCGGTTGCGTTCCTTGGCCAGCTGATCGGTGAGGTTCATCGTGTCCAGGGGATGGGGGTAAGAGCAGGATCAGAGCCTGCGGCCGTCTTGCCGCTCCAGGGCAGGCAGCCAGTCCAGCCTGGAATGCACGAATCCAAACGTCACCAGCACCGCGCAGCTGCCCGTGGTCAGGCCATGGATCGAGCGCCGCACCTCCCGGGGTTGGCGACGCTCGGCCCGACCCGCAACGGCGCCGAGCACGGATGCCCCGATCACTGCCGCCAGGGCCTGTAGGCAGTCCAGGGCGATGGCCAGCAGTGCCAGACAACGGCACCCTGGGCCAGGGCCTGAAGGCTGGAGCCCGGTCGCGATCAGCCCCTCTTCCCCGGAAGCTGCGCGACGGATGGCCCCAGACCCGCAGGATTGCGGATGCTGGCGGCGCCGGAGAGCGTTACGGTCGACGCAGCACACTGCATATTGCTGTGATGACCGTGGTCGACTCCTCTCAAACTGTGGTCAACCGTTGCGCCGTCACGGTGACCCCGAACCAGTCGATGATTGACTGGACCCGTCCATTCTGGACGCCGCAGGAACAGCATCATCCTGTGGTTGAAAGCAGTCTCTATCTCATCCCCACCTACGACAACGAGTCCCAGGCGCTGGCCTGTCTGCAGGGCTGCTACGAGGCGATCTTCGCCTCTGAACTCAACCTCTGGTGCCGGGATCAGCAGCTGTGGCCCCGATCGCGCAACTTCGAGCTGTTCCTGGCCTGGTTCTCGCTGCAGTTCCACCATCTGGTCGAGGACCTGGGCGGCGAACCGCTGGGTTGCCTGGCGGTGGATCCCAGTTTTGAAGAGCGGCTGCGCGAAGGTCTGAACTGAGCAGCGTCCATGCACTTCTCCATCCGCCACAGCCTCACCTACCGCTACGAGCGGCCCGTGTTTCTCGAACCGATGACCGTGCGGCTGTCGCCGCGCCACGATGTCAGCCAGCGGCGGATCCGCCATCAGCTGAGTGTGTCTGACCCAGCAAGCGGTGCCTGTGAGGTGGTGGAGGCCGACGGCAACGACGCCTGGGTGCTGTGGTTCGACGATCAGCGCGACCGACTTGAGCTGACGGTGGCGATGGAGGTGGAAACCCTGCGCCACAACCCGTTCGACTGGATCCTCACCCGGGAGTCGCTGCGGCGCCTGCCGGCCAGCTACGACAGCGCCGAACAGCTCTCGCTGGCACCCTGTCTGGCCTGGGCCGCGTCACCGATCGCCGCGGCGGTGGCCGACTGGGCCGCCCAGCTGGCCCGGGACGTGGAGGGCGACACTGTCGCCTTTCTGATGCATCTGGCGGCCACGATCCACGCGGACTTCCACCACATCGGCCGACTGGAGGGGGAGCCGATGGCGGCGGCCGAAACCCTGGCCAGCCGCCAGGGCGCCTGCCGCGACACCGCCATGCTGTATGTGGAGGCCTGCCGATCCCAGGGGCTGGCGGCCCGCTTCGTCAGCGGCTATTCGATGCACCATCCGCCGGAGGTGAGCGAGCACGAACTGCACGCCTGGGCCGAGGTCTACCTGACGGGAGGCGGCTGGCGCGGCTACGACCCCAGCCTGGGCCTGGCGGTCGCCGATGGCCATCTGGTGCTGGCGGCGGCGCCGGACCATCGCCTGGCGGCCGCCGTCAGCGGCAGCTACCGGGGCACGGGCGTGGGCTCGAGCCTCGACTACGCCATTGACCTGCAGGTCAGAAAAAGAACTTGAGGCCAACCTCGACACCATTCTGATCGGAGCTGATGCCCCGTTGATCCCGACCGCTGGAGCCGTTGTTCCAGTCAATGCCCTGATAGCGCCAGGACACATTGAGATCGGTGTTGTTGCCCAGGGCATAACCCAGACCCAACTGGGCATTGCCCGAGAACTTCTGGGGCTCGCCACTGCCGTAGCCGCTGACATCGGCGCGGCCGAACAATCGCAGCCGCGGCGCCAGGAACACCGTGGCCTGGGTGCCCAGCAGCGCCTGCACCCAGGTGTGACTGAGCTCCCGGCTGACCTGCCGCTGGAAGCGCAGCACATTGACGGTGGTGGTCACCCCGAAGTTGGCGTCAAGGATGCGGATGCCGGCGTAGGGAATCACGCTGAAATCCCCCCCTCTCCCCCGGGCTGCCTCGCGGGCGCCGAAGCGATAGCGCAGGGCCAAATCGGCCACCGTGGCATTGAAGGCGGTCTCCGCCTGCAGCCGCACCAGGCCCCGGGGGCCGCTAGTGGAGGCGGCCGCGCTGAGCCGGACGTAGCGCCCATCAGCGAGCACGCCAATCCGCCCGTACTCCAGCGAGCCCCGGGCCGAACTGGCCCACTTCAGCTTGCTCAGCAGGGTGCCGAGTCCCGCATCGAAACTGGTGGAGCGCTGGCCGATCTGCAGCCCCGTCTCCGCGCGCAGGGGCAGAAAGCTGTAGAGCTCGAAGCTGCCGGCCCAGGGGGTGACGGGCTGGGCTGCGGTCGGTACGGCCGGAGTGGTGGAGGGAGCCGGGGCTGGAAGCGGATCCGAGGACTGGGCGAGGGGGGCCGCGGCGATCGGTAGGGCTGCGGGCAGCAGTTCGGCCGCTGCAGGCCGAAGCGGGGAGGCAGGAGCGGCCTGGGCCGGGTTCAGCTCCGCCAGTAGCAGCAGGCCCAGAAAGGGAGCGAGGAGCCAGGAACGTTCAGGGGACAACACGATCGCGATGCAGGCAGGGGCAGAGCGCAGAGGGGAGCAGAGATGGGTCGGGGACTGGAACGGGGGGTTGGAGCGGGGGGATGCGGAAGGATTCGCGTCCTGGAGAGCCCGCCGCATGATGCCGTGGCGTGATCCCATCGCCCGAAGGCAGGCAACCACGCGATACCCACAGCGCCGAGGCCATGTTGTGCTCCATGGTCTGCCAAGGCGCGCATGATCGGCAGCAGGATGCGACACCTCCAGCAGACGATCCAGGCGATCGCCGGGATGGAGGGGCAGCTGCGGCGGCGTCAGCAGTCAGGGAAGGTCAGGCTGCAGGAGCTCGAAACCGCAGTCCCTAAGCCCACGGGCTGGCCTGGGCCGGGCGAGCGGCAGGTCGCCCGGATGCCGCCTCAACCCTGCGCCAACTGTTTGGCGATCTGGGGATGGGCGGCAGCGAGCGATTCGGGAACCTGGAACTGGTCGCGGGCCACCCCAGGGGGCAAGACGGCCGGGCTTCCGGGCCCCGGTAGAGCAGCTGGCCCACGCGCTGGATCTGCTCCAGCAGCGGTGGGTGGGTGATGGAGGTCAGGCAGGAGAGGTCGATCACCCAGGGGAGCGGAGGTCGTCCAGCTCAGCATCGATCCGGGCCAGGTCATGGGGCGTCAGCCTTGGGCCCACCAGGGTGAGATCGATGTCGGAGCCGCGGCGCTGGCGGCCCAGGGCTCGGGAGCCGTAGAGGATCGCCGCCTCCACCTCGGGATGGGCGGCCAGCACCTGCTGGATCGCTGCGATGGCCTTCTCGCTCAGGCCGAAGCGCTGCGGCGGGGATGGGGCTGACAGGGCGGCCATTGCCGCCGCCTACGATGCTGTGAGCAGTCACTCACTTTCAATGGGGTCCCCATCCGCCGGCGGCACACCAGCGGTCAGCGCCGGGCAGGAACCCGCCCGTGGGAACGGCCACGGGATCAAACAGACAACCCAGGCGGAACCCCCAGCTGCCGCGGCCACGGACGCCTCGGCTCTTCCCCCCAGGTCGGCGCCCCGCGCCCCTGGCTATCCCCTGGGCCGCATTATCCTGCTGTCGGTGCTGGGATTGCTGGCGGCCGGTGGCGTCGGGAGCTGGGTGGTCAGCCACTGGGGCCTCGAAGAAACCGACAACGCCCAGCTGCAGGCGGATCTCACCGAGATCTCCAGCCGCGTCGCCGGCACCATCGTTCAGGTGCCCGTGCAGGACAACCAGGAGGTGAAGGCGGGGGATCTGCTGGTGCTCCTCGACCCCAGGGATTCGCGGGCCCGGCTGCTGCAGGCCCAGGCCGATCTGGTGGCGGCCGAACGGGAGGCCCAGGCAATGCGCGCCCAGGCCGGCTCCAGCGCCAGCCGCGCCGATGCGGCCGGCAACGAGGCCCTGGCGGCCCAGCAGAGCGCCAGCGGCGAACTGGCCAGGGCCGCCGCCAATCTGCAGCGCCTGGAATCGCTGGTGCGGGAGGGCGGCGTCTCCCAGCAGGAGGTGGATCAGGCCCGCGCCACCTTGCTCAAGGCGCAGGGGGATTTCACCAGCAGCCGCGCCAGTCGCCAGAGCGCCCAGGCCAGCATCAGCCAGGTGGGGGTCGACGTGCAGAAGGCCGCCGCAGCCGCCGCCAAGGTGCAGCAGGCCGCCGCCGCCATGGCCCGGGCCAGGCTCGAACTCTCCTACGCCCAGATCGTGGCGCCCACGCCCGGCCGGATCGGGGCCCGCAATGCCGAACCGGGCCGCCAGGTGCAATCGGGTGAGCCGCTGATGACCCTGGTGAGCACCACCCCCTGGGTGGAGGCCAACTTCAAGGAAACCCAGCTACAGGGCCTCTATCGCGGCCAGAACGCCGAAGTGCGCATCGACGCCTTCCCCGGCCGGGTGCTGCAGGGGCGGGTGGTGAGCATCGCCCCCGCCTCGGGCGCCCGCTTTGCCCTGCTGCCTCCGGAAAATGCCACCGGCAACTTCACCAAGGTGGTGCAGCGGGTCACCGCCCGCATCGCCCTCGATCCCCGCATCGATCCCGCCATGAAGGCCCAGCTGGTGCCGGGGCTCTCCGCCAACGTGCGCGTGCGGAGGAAATGAGCGGCAATCTGTTCGGCAGCGTGCCGAGGAATAGCGCTGGGTGGATGGCGCGGCGATGAAGGACACGACGTCAGCTGGTGCAGCGCTGAATGGTGCGGTGCCGAATGATGCAGCTCTCCATGCCACGGCGCTGAACGCGGCCCCGCCGGAGCCACCCACCCAGCTGACCCTGCGCCAGTGGCTGATCATCCTCACCGCCTCGATCGGCGCCCTGCTGGAGATCATCGACGTCAGCATCACCAACGTGGCGCTGATTCAGATCCAGGCCAATCTCGGCGCCACCCTGGCCGAGGTGGGCTGGGTGGTCACCGGCTACGCCATGGCCAGCGTGATCATGATTCCGCTCAGCGAATGGCTGGGGGAGCTGTTCGGCCAGCGCAACTACTTCGTCTTCTGTCTGCTGGGTTTCATCGGCGCCTCGGTGCTGTGCGGGCTGGCGCCGAATCTGGTCGTGCTGGTGGTCGCCCGCATCTTGCAGGGGCTCCTGGGCGGGGGCCTGTTGCCCAAGGCCCAGGCGATCATCTTCCGCACCGTGCCCAAGTCCCTGCAGGGCGTCGGTCAGGCGGTGTTCGGCATCGTCGTGCTGGCCGGCCCGGCCCTCGGCCCCACCCTGGGTGGTCTGCTCACGGACGGCCTCGGCTGGCGCTGGATCTTCTTCATCAATGTGCCCGTCGGCATCCTCACGGTGCTGATGGCCCTGACCTATCTCGATCCCGATCTGCCCGCGGATCGCTCCGGCCGCTATTCGGGCCGCTATACGGGCCGCATCGACTGGGCCGGCATCGCCCTGATGGCCCTCAGCCTGGGCAGCCTGCAGCTGGTGCTGGAGCAGGGCCATCAGTACGACTGGTTCGAGAACCAGGGCATCCGCCAGCTGGCCCTGCTGGCGGCGCTGGGATTGCCGCTGTTCGTCTGGTGGGAGCTGCGCAGCCTCAATCCGGCGGTGGATCTGCGGGTGCTGCGGCATCGCTCCCTGGCCGCCGGCAGCGTCTTCTCGTTCGTGCTCGGAATCGGCCTCTACGGCACGGTGTTCGTGGTGCCGATCTTCGCCCAGACGGTGCTGGGGTACACCGCCACCCAGACGGGCCTGCTGATGCTGCCGGGGGCCCTGGCCTCGGCCCTTACCATGGCGCTGCTGGGCAAGGTGATCAACCGCCTCGATCCGCGCCTGCTGATCGCCGTGGGGGCGCTGCTGATGGTGCTGACCATGACCAGCCTGGCGACGATCGGACCGGATACGGGCGAACGCAGCCTGTTCTGGCCCCTGATCATGCGGGGCTCCACCACGGTGATGATGTTTCTGCCGCTGAGCCTGGCCACCCTGGGGCCGCTGCCCAAGCAGGACGTGGGCTCCGGCAGTGGCTTCTACAATCTCACCCGCCAGCTGGGCGGCACCTTTGGCATCGCCGTGCTCACCGTGGTGCTCGACCATCAGCGGGCCGTGCATCGGGCCCAGCTGCTGGAGCACCTGGGCAGCACCAATCCCCAGCTGCAGCATCATCTGGTTCTCCTGCGCCAATTTCTGGCGCTACGCGGAATGATGCGCGGCGTAGGGGATCAGCAGGCCCTGGAGATCCTCAGCCGCCAGGTGGATCTGCAGGCCGCCCTGCTGGCGTTCGGCGATGTGTTCCACCTGGTGGCCCTGGTGTTCCTGCTGGCGATTCCGCTGGTGTTGCTGCTGGGCCGCCCCGAGCCGGGCCTCAGCAGCCCTGGCCCCTGAGGCTGGCCCGCGTCAGCCATCCCTGATGGGCGGAGCGCTCGGCAGGATCGGCAGCCGGTCTGCTCTGGCCTGGCGGGCCGGGGGGCTCTCCAGCTGAGGCGATCCCGCTGTCCGTGGCTCGCCCGGGTTCCGATGGCATCCCCTCAGCCTGGCACCCTTGGCAGCAGCAGGGGCAGGGCCTCGCGGGTGCGGCTGGTCAGCTCGGAGAGGCTGTCGTGAACCAGCCCCTGCAGCATCAACCCCTCACAACAGGCCATCAGCACCTGGGCCAGCTCCGCCGCCGGCAGGGACGATCGCAGCAGCCCCCGCTCACCGGCGCTGACCAGCAGGGCCGTGAGCCGCTGCCGCAGCCGACCCATGAACGCCTTGGCCTCCTCCCGGGCCGGGCTGGTCCGGGGCCGCTGCAGTTCGGCGAACCACATGCGCAGCAGGCCCGGGTGCTGCCGCACGAAGTCGGCCTTGAGCAGCAACAACTGTTCCGCCTGCCGCAACGGATCCGTCCAGTCCTCGGCGGCGAGAGCGGCGAACTGTTGATCCAGCTGGCCCGTGGCCCAGCGCACCGATTCGGCCCAGAGGGCGTCGCGGCTGGGGAAATGGCGGAACAGGGCGGCATGGCTGGTGCCCATCCGCAGGGCGATGGCCGCGGTGGAGATCTGATCGGGGGCGGTCTCCGCCGCCAGCTCCAGCAACGCCTGCACCGCCAGGCTGCGGCGTTCGGCGGCGGGTAGCGCGACTGCCCTGGGCACGGCGGAACCAGATCAAATCGAACTGTAAACAGCGGCGACAGGCCCAGCCTCCGGATCTGGGCAGCAGCGATGCCAGGGCGCCCCCCTCAGCGCCACCCCTGCGCCTTGAACAGACGGGCCCGGCCCGGTCTCTCCTCCAGAATCCTGGCTCCCAGGAATCGTGCTGCCGAAAGCATTCTTCATCCAGGAGCTCACCCCGTGCTGATCTCGGCCATCGGAGGCGCCAAGGCCCTGGCGATCCTCAGGAGCACCACCCTCGCCGCACTGCTGGCAGCCGTGGCAGGCCAGCCGGCGCTGGCCGTGGAGGCCAGCCGCTGCCGGGCCCTGCGCCAGCAACGGGATGATCTGGCGAGCCAGGCGATGGCCACCGAGCTGACCCTGGTGCGCCAGGTGCGCGAAAAGATCTGCCCCCGGCTCACCCGCCTGGCGGAGCAGGCCAATGCCAATCAACCCCCACCAACGGCCGGGGTCGAGGAACCGGCCCCGGACTACCGGGCCCTGATCCACTGCCGACAACAGACGGAACAGGTGCTCAAAGCCAGCCACCCCGTGCTCTATCGCAATCGCCTCGGCTTCACTTACTACACCCGCTCCGGTGCCGACCTGGCCAGCCAATCCGACGCCGTTCAACGCCAGCTGCTCACGGAGGCCTGTCCGGCCTGGCTGCGCGGTGAACCCGAGCCCACCGGCACCGTTCCCCGATGAAGCCCTCCCTGAGCGGCTTCCTCGGTGACTTCGCCGCCCTCAGCCAGGGCTTTCTGCTGCCGCCGGCGCGGCGACGGCGCTGGCGGCACTGGCTGGGGCTGCTGCCCAGCACCGCCGGCGTCGCCGTCGGAGCGGCGGCGCTGCTGGTGGGGGGCTTCAGCCTGCTGGTGCGGGATCTGCTGGGATCCCAGCGCCTCAGCCTGGCCTTCCCCTATCTGCAGCCGGCTCTGAATCTGTTCCTGCAGGATCGGCACTGGCTGGTGGCCCTGCTGCTGACGGGGATTGGCCTCGGTGCCCTGCTGCTGCAGCTCTGGGCGATGGCGGCGCCGCTGCGACGACGCTGGCTGGCCCTGGCAGCTCTGCTGAGCCTGCTGGTGCTCACCACAGCGGTTGATGTGGCCTTCACCGAGGGCAACGGCGCCGTGATGGATGCCCTCAATCACCGCAGTGCCGGCGCCTTCTGGAGCACGGCGGCCGGTCTGGTGGCGATCTACCTGCTGACCCTGCCGATCCAGTTCCTCAACACCTACGGCCAGCAGCGCTTCGCCCTGGCCTGGCGGGATGCGAGCACCGGTTCGATGGAACGGGGCTACCTGAGCGGCCTCACCTATTACCGCCTGGAGGCGGAAGGGCCGCTGCTGGCGCGGGTGGACAACCCCGATCAGCGGATCGCCGAGGACATCCAGCGCAGCGTCGGCAGCGCCACCGACCTGGCCTTTGGTTTCAGTGCCTCCCTGCTGGCGCTGGCCGCCTACATCGTGGTGCTGATTGGCATCAGCAACACCCTGGTGTTGACGCTGCTGGTCGCCACCCTGATCGGCAACGGCGTGATCCTCAGGCTGGTGCGTCGCCTGGCGGGCCTCAACTTCCGCCAGCAGACCCTGGAGGCCGAGTTCCGCTTCGCGCTGGTGCACATCCGCAACAACGCCGAGAAGATCGCGTTTCTGCGCGGCGAACAACCGATTGCCCTGGAACTGCGCCGGCGCTTCAGCCGGCTGCTCGCCAACCTCGAACGGCTGATTCGCTGGCGGGCCCTGGTGGATCAGAGCACCGGCCTATACGCATTCCTGATGCAGTTCGTGCCTTATCTGGTGTTGTCGGTGGCCTACTTCGCCGGCCGGGTCAGCCTGGGACAACTCACGGTGGCGAGCATCGCCTTCGGCCAGGTGCAATCTTCCCTGTCCTTTCTGATCGATCGCGCCGACAGCTTCGCCGGCCTGTTCGCCAGCCTCGAGCGGATCGGCAGCCTCAGCCGGGTCGTGGGCGAGGGGCTGGAAACCCTGACCGATCCCGCCGCCGGTGCTCCAGGCCGCGCAGCGGCCCAGATCAAGCCGGCAACCGCGATTGAGCCGACAACCAGCGGCCCCTCGCCGATCGGTCGGGCTCCTGGCGATGACTCCCGGCGCGAGGGCCCGCAGAGCGCCGACCCGCTGAGCACCGGGCCAGGCGCCGGGACAGCCGTTCCCCGCGCCGGACCAGCCGCCCCCCTGTTGCGGCTCCAGGGCCTGACCGTGACCCAGGCCGCCGGCGGCGAGGCCCTGATCAGCCAGCTCGATCTGGTGGTCGAACCGGGCGATCGCCTGCTGATCACCGGCCCCAGCGGCTGCGGCAAGACCAGCCTGTTGCGGGTGCTCAGCGCCCTGACCCCCGCCGCCGCCGGCGCGATCGAGCGCCGCGATCCCCTGGCGATGCTGGTGTTGCCCCAGGCCCCGTACATGACCCTGGGCAGCCTGCGGGAGCAGATCCTGTTTCCCGGCGTCGAGACTGCCGACGCCATCGACGACAACCAGCTGCGCGCCATCCTGCGCCGGGTGCGCCTGCAGACCCTGGAGCAGCGCCATCCGGACCTGGACGAAACCACCGACTGGTCGCGGGTGCTCTCGGGGGGAGAACAACAGCGCCTCGGCTTCGCCCGGTTGCTGCTGCATCAGCCGGATCTGGCGGTGCTGGATGAGGCCACCAGCGCCCTGGATCTGGACAGCGAAGCCCATGTCTATGGCGACGTCGTCGCCCGCGGCTGCACCCTGATCAGCGTCGGCCATCGCCGCAGCCTGCGGGCCTTCCACCAGCGGGAGCTGCGGCTCGACGGCCGGGGCGGCTGGACCCTGCGGGCGATCAGCTGAGATGGCCCAGAAACGCCTGCCGAGCATCGGTGTGCTGGAGCCCACCAACCTGCTGCTGTTGGCCTGCGCCCTGATCTACGGGCTGATCGGCGAGCCGGTCGACGCGGCGATCCTGCTGGTGTTCGTGGTCGGCATCAGCCTGCTCGATGGCCTGCAGCAGCTGCGCAGCAACCGCGCCCTCGCCGAACTGGCCCGGCTGTCGGCGCCGCGGGCCCGGGTGCGCCGCGGCACCGTGGAGCTGGAGCTGCCGGCCGAGGAGCTGCGACTCGGGGATCTGCTGCGGCTGGAGGAGGGGGATCGGGTGGCGGCCGATGCCGAGTTGCGCCAGTCCGTGGGGCTGTGGCTGGACGAATCGCTGCTCACGGGCGAATCGCTGCCGGTTCAGAGGGAGGGCCCGCAGGCGCGGATCCTGGCCGGCTCCCTGGTGACCAGTGGCCGCGGCTGGGCCGAGGTGAGCGCCATCGGCGAAGCGAGTGAACTGGGGCGGATCGGCCGCAGCCTGGCCACGGTGGAGCCCCCTCCCACCCGCCTGCAGCGCCACACCCGCCGGCTCACCGCCCGCCTGACCCTGCTGGCCCTGGCGCTCTGCGCCGTCCTGGCGGTGATCCAGGGGAGCCTCAGCGGCGACTGGCCCCGGGCCCTGCTCGCCGCCCTGGCCCTGGCCCTGGCGGTGCTGCCCAACGAAATCCCCGTGGTGCTGAGCCTGTTCCTGGCCCTGGGGGCCCTGCGCCTGGCCCGCATCGGCGTGCTGGCCCGCTGGCCGGCGGCGGTCGAGAGCCTCGGCAGCGCCACCGTGCTCGCCGTCGACAAGACCGGCACCCTGACCGAAAACCGCATGGGGGTGCAGTGCCTGCTGAGCTGGCCGGAGCGGAACCCCTGGCAGGCCGGAGAGCCCCTGAGCGAACCCCTGCACCAGCTGCTGGAACTGGCGGTGCTGGCCAGCCGCGGCGATCCGGTGGATGCCATGGAGCGGGCGATCCAGCGGCTGGCCCGCGACCAGCTGGGGGGCAGTGAACACCTGCATCCCGACTGGCCCCTGGAGCGGGAATACCCCCTGCAGAGCGATCTGCTGGTGTTCTCCAGGCTCTGGAAGGACAGCGCCGGCCAATGGTGCCTGGCGGCCAAGGGAGCCCCGGAGGCGATTGTCGATCTCTGCCATCTGACAGGCCACGAACGAGAGGAATTTCTGGCCGCCACCGCCTCCCTGGCCGGCCAGGGGCTGAGGGTGCTGGCGGTGGCCCGCGGCCTCGATGGCGAGGCCCCCGGGGCAGGTCATCGCAGCCTCTCGGCCGAGGGGCCGCCGGAGCGCCTCCACGACGTGCCCTTCGCGCCGCTGGGCCTGATCGGCCTGGCCGATCCCCTGCGGCCCGAGGTGCCCGCCGCGATCCGCGCCGCCCAGGCGGCCGGGGTGCGGGTGGTGATGATCACCGGCGATGGACCGCTGACCGCCCGTTCGATCGCCGATCAGGCGGGCCTGCCGGCGGGAGCGGTGCTCTGTGGCGACGCCCTGCAGGCGATGGACGCGGCAGCCCTGGCGGCGGCGACCGAGCGGATCGATGTCTTCGCTCGAGTCTTGCCGCAGCAAAAGCTGGCCCTGGTGCGCGCCCTGCAGCAGTGCGGAGAGGTGGTGGCGATGACCGGCGATGGCGTCAACGACGCGCCGGCCCTCAAGGCCGCCGACATCGGCGTGGCCATGGGCCGCCGCGGTACGGCCGTGGCCCGGGAGGCCGCCGACCTGGTGCTGCTCGATGACACCTTCGCCGCCCTGGTGGGGGCCCTGGCCCTGGGCCGGCGGGTGGACAGCAACCTGCATCGGGCCCTGGGGTACACCCTGGCCATTCACCTGCCGATCGCCGCCCTCGGCCTGCTGCCGCTGCTGCTGCCGGGCCAGCCCCTGCTCCTATTGCCGATGCACATCGCCCTGCTGCATCTGGTGATCGATCCGGCCTGCACCCTGGTGTTCGAGGCCCTGCCCGCCACGCCGGCGCTGATGCAGGCGCCGCCGCGACCGCCCCAGGCGCCCCTGTTCGGGCCCGAGCTGTGGCGCCGGGCCGTGATCGAGGGAACAGCGGTGCTGCTCGTGGCCGCCGGCCTGCTGGCCTGGTCCGCCCGCCCCGGCCTCAGCCCGGGCGCCGAGAGCGTGGCGATCCAGCGCACCCTGATGTTCGCGCTGCTGTTGCTGACCAGCGGCGGCCTGGTCTGGCTCAATGCCGAGCGGCGCAGCGCCCTGACGGCGGCGGGGGCCGGCATCGGCCTGGGCCTGTGGCTGTTGACGATCAGCCTGCCCGGCCTGCAGCGCCTGCTGGGCTTGGTGCCCCTGCCGATGGGGCTGAATCTGCTGGTGCTACTGGCCAGCGGTCTCGCTCTGCTGCTGGCGGCCCTGGGACCGGCGCTGCTGCAGCCCAGGCTGGCGCCGGGCCAGGGCTGAGAATGATCCACGCCCTGCCCACGGCCGCCGTGGATCGTGCCGATGCCTTTCGCCGCCGTCCACCATGGGGAGTCAGGCAACGCCTTTCTGGTCGCCCTCGGCGCCGTGCCCGGTGCCTGGCTGCGCTTCCGGTTGGTGAATCACCTGGAGCCGATGCTGCCTCGGCGCCACTGGGGCACGGTCAGCGTCAACCTGCTGGCCTGTTTCGTGCTCGGTCTGCTGGTGAGCCTGCAGGCCAGTTGCGGCGAAGGCTCCCGGCGGCTGATGCTGCTGCTGGGTACGGGATTTCTCGGCAGTTTCAGCACCTTTTCCACGTTCATCGCCGAAATCCATGGCCTGTTGCGCCAGCGCAACCCCACTGAAGCCCTGGTGCTGTTGGTCTGCTCCGTGGCCGGTGGTCTGCTGGCCCTGACGATCGGTCTGAGCCTGGGGGCCGCTTCGTGAAGAGCGCACAGCTGCGCCGTGAGGCACTGGATCTGGGCTTGGTGGCGGCCGGCGCCATCCCCGGGGCCCTGCTGCGCTGGCGCCTGGAGCTGGTGGCGTCCGAGGCGGTCGGCGGTCTGCGCGGCGTGGCGGGCGCCGATCTGGTCGCCAATCTGATCGGCTGCCTGCTGATCGGCGCCCTGGTGGCCCAGCCCCCCCGCCGGGCCCGGTTGTTCCTGTGGGGCGGCATCGGCTTCTGTGGCTCCCTGACCACCTTTTCCTCCTGGATCCTGGAGCTCAGCCAGGCGCTGCGCCACGGCCAGCTGATGCCTGCCCTGTCGGTGCTGCTGGTGAGCCTGGTGGGCGGTCTGCTGCTGACGGCTCTCGGCCATGAGCTGGCCCGGCGCTACCTGGGGGCCAGCGCTCGGCCCTGAGGAACCAGGGTTCGATCGCATTGCCAGCCCATCGCCTCGCCAGCCCCCAGCATCGGCATCACAGACCCTGCGGCTGGATGCGGGCAACAGCAGAATCCGGTTCCCCATGCCGGATCCGGCTCTCCATGTCGGCCGGCCATCCCCGCCGGAAGTGCTGGACATGGCCTGGAGCTCATGAAAGTCCATGTCGGCGTCGACAAGGACATTCGATCAGGACACGGGCCTGATTCACTCGCTGGAGGCCACACTGCCGCCGATGGTCACCACCTCAAGTCACCGGCACACGCACTGCACGGCGAGGAGGAGGTGGTGGTGGACACGGTGAACGGCTGACTCCAACTCTCCTTCTCCCTGGGCGTCTTGCTGTTGGCGATTAACGCTTTGCTGATCAGCTTCAAGATCGACAAGGGCCAATCCTGAAGTGTGCGACTGGACTGGGACCTAGCCTGGCGGCCGTGCTGTTCCGATCCCCCTGGCACCCACCCTTCCGCAGCCTGGTTCCAGCTCCGAACTGTCTCCCCCACCGACCTCCGCCCCGGGGGCTGAGGTGCTGGTGATCGGGGCGGGGCCCGCTGCCCTGGCCCTGGCTGCCGCCCTGGCGGAGCGTGGGTTGACTGTGATCGGTCTGGCGCCGGTCGATCCCGCTGCCCCCTGGCCCAACACCTATGGCATCTGGGGGTCGGAAGTGGATGCCCTGGGCCTGGAGCATCTGCTGGCCCATCGCTGGTCCAACTGCGTCAGCTGGTTCGGCCCCCAGCCCACCCTGCATCGCCATGACTACGGCCTTTTTGACAAAGGGGCTCTGCAGGAGCACTGGTTGCAGGCCTGCCGCAGGGCTGGGGTGCGCTGGCAGCGGGGGCTGGCGGCCTCCATCCGCCACGACGACGGCGGTTCGACCGTGACCACGGTTTCAGGCACCAGCCTGCGCGCCCTGCTGGTGATCGATGCCAGTGGCCATGATCCGGTGTTCCTGCAGCGACCCGATGACGGTCCGGTGGCGGGCCAGGCGGCCTACGGCATCGTCGGCCGGTTCAGCGCGGCGCCGATCGATGTTGGACAGTTCGTGCTGATGGATTACCGCAGCGATCACCTCAGCGAGCAGGAGCGCAGCAGCGAGCCGCCCACCTTTCTCTATGCCATGGACCTGGGCGAGGGGCGCTTCTTTGTCGAGGAGACCTCCCTGGCCCTCGCTCCTCCCGTGCCCTACGCCACGCTGCAGCAGCGCCTGGAGCGGCGCCTGGCCCATCGCGGCGTCACGGTGACCGAGGTGGAGCACGAGGAGTTCTGCCTGTTTCCGATGAATCCAGCCCTGCCGGATCCGGGCCAGCGCCTGCTCGGCTTCGGCGGCTCCGCCTCGATGGTGCATCCGGCCTCGGGCTATCTGGTGGGCGCTCTGCTGCGGCGCGCTCCCGAGCTGGCGGCGGCGATCGCTGGGGCCGTGGCTGAGCTGGGTCGGGGGGAGGGCAACGCCGCCGCGATCGCGGCGGCGGGCTGGCGGGCGCTCTGGCCGGCGCCGCTGCGGCGCAAACATGCCCTCTACCGC
>JBAPUA010000129.1:0-46270 GCA_049282435.1 Cyanobium sp.
ATAAAGCACCGGGTCGCCGCCTCCTTCGGGCCTGTAAAATGAGGTGCCAAAATTTAGATCCATCAGCAGCATAATTGCCCCGCCGGTTAGGGCTGGCAAGCCAATGAGCTGCAGGCTCTGGGCGGCAAGGGCCGTCCAGCAGAACACCGGCATACGAAACAGCCCCATGCCCGGTGCGCGCATCCGCAGGATCGTGGTGACGAAGTTCACGGCCCCCATGATCGAGGACACGCCAGAAAGAGCGACAGCCACCAGCCAGAGTCCTTGGCCGTTGATCAGGTTGCCGAGCGGATTCTGGATGCTCACCGGAGGATAGGACCACCAACCCGAATAGGCTGGACCACCCGGCACGAAGAAGCTGGCAATCAGCATGCCACCGAAGATTGGCACCAGCCAGAACGCCACGGCATTAAGCCTGGGGAAAGCCATGTCCGGGGCCCCGATCATGGTGGGAATCAGCAGGTTATTGAGCCCATTCAGTATCGGAAATATAAACAGGAACAGCATGATTGTCCCGTGCATCGTGTAGAGCCCGTTGTACACGGTGCGATCCACGAGATCGGAAGCCGGGGTAATCAGCTCGCCCCGGATGATCATGGCAAGGAAGCCACCGATCAGAAAGAAGAAGAAGGCCATTACGATATACTGAATGCCAATGACCTTGGCATCAGTGTTGAAGCCGAAGTAGCGAGTCCAGCTTTGGTTTGCTTCAGAATCGGAGAGGGGGATCGTGCTGGTCATGGCCTCAGGAGTCGTGGGGGAGGGTGTTGGAACCGGGAACGTTCACCTGAGGAGCGGGAGATGGCCGTACGGTGGCCCAGCCAGGATGGCTCTGATTCTTTCGCTCTTCATATTCGCCAACGGCATCACTCAGACCACTCTGGAGCGGCTCGGATGCCGCCTGTTTGAGCCATGTTGCGTAGGCGTCGGCGCTCTGCACCACGACATCGGCCTGGTTGGTTGCGAACCAGGTGCCGCTGAACTGGGAATCCCGGAGCCGATAGCGACCCTCGCGGGTTGGGGTGAGAGTGAAGTCAATGGCCCTGCCAGGAATCACATCCTGCTTCAGCCGGAAGGCCGGGATGTAGAAGCCATGGAGTACATCCTCGGAGGTGAGCCGGAAGGTGACGGCTTGATCGACCGGCAGATGCAGCTCGGTCGCGGAGACGTGGGACTCGGGATAGCGAAATTCCCAGGACCACTGGCGGGCGATCACTTCAATCGACTCGGCCGGCAGTCGATCACCCGGATAGCCCCACTGAGCCTCAACGGCATTGTGGGGATGGATGTGCTCCATCGGACCCAGGATCCCAAGCTCATGGTTGATCCGCATGGCGTAGATCGCAATGCTCATGACGATGGCCAGGGGGATCAGGGTCCAGATCACCTCCAGGCGGGTGTTGCCTTCAATCGGCTCGGCATCGCTTTGGTCGTATTTCTCGGCGCGATGCATCAGCACCACCCAGGCGATCACCGAGATCACCCCGAGGAAGACGAAGGTGCCCAGACCAGTCTCGAAGCTGAACAGCCCATCCACCAGGGGAGCGGCATTGGAGGCCTGCACGGGCAGCCAGCGATAGGCCTGTCCGGCCATCCAGAAACTGATCAGGACCAGCAGGCCGATCCAGAGGGCCAGGGCGGCCAAGGCGACGGGGCCTGGGCGGCGCGAGGTTGAGGACGTCATCAAGAGAAGAACCCTAAGGAAGGGCGTCGCGGAGATCAGCCCCGGAGGCCAGGAGTTGGTCAGCGGTGATATGGACGCCGAACTCGGCCGCCAGTTCGGCGCCGAGGGTGCCGTGCAGTCCGATCACCAGGAACAGGCCCAGCCCCACCAGCAGGTAGAGCCACTGCACCTGACGGCCCAGGTCACGGCGCCAGAGAAAGCGCTGATAACCGCGCCAGACGGTCATGGCGATGATCGCCAACAGGATCGCCACGCCACCGACGCCATGCCAGAGCATGGTTTCCATGCTCTGCAGACCGATGCTGCTGGTGACCCCGGGGATCGGAACCGCCAACAGCATCTCGAAGAAGCCAGCCGCCACGGTGAAGAAGCTGACAACAGCACAGGCGAGGAGGTTATACCAGCCCACGTCGTGAAAACCGGCCCGGGTGATCGGCAGGGCCAGAAAACGGAACACCCGCTTCTCGATCGGATAAAGGGCGCCGGCGATATCGAAGGCGATGGCGATCACGAACAGGCCGATCGTGAAATGGACCAGGTTCGGATGGATCGGCAGGCCGTAGGGCAGGCCATTGGGGCCAAGCCAGCCGTTCAGCTGGCTGATCGGCGAAGCCTGGGAGGCAGCGGTGGCCCCGATCAGCCGCGAGGTCAGGGCCGGCGCGTAGAACAGCGGAAAGGCCATCAGATCAGTCCGGCACGTTCGGCGGCCACCACCGGCACCGTGTGCAGGCCATAGACCCAGATCAGCTGGTTGCCCAGGGTGACCTGCACGGCCACAAGCAGAGCCAGGACGCCACCCGCCGCCAGGAAGGGCAGGGGCAGTGTCTCCGGGTCACGGTTGCGCAGGGCATAGCGCCAGCCGGTGAGCAACGACAGGATGCCGGACAAGGACCAGCCCAGGGTGCTGTGCAGATTGAGGATCGAACGGGAGGCGCCGTAGGGCTCCGCCAGGCCCGCTTCCACCTGGCCGAAAATGATTGCCACGAAAATCGCCACCGTGGCGAACAGCAGGTTCCAGAAGCTGACCTCAAACAGCTTGGGTCGCCGCATCACAACCCCGATCAGATCGAAGACCACGCTGATCACTGCCATGGCGATGACGAAGTGGACCACGATCGGATGGAGCGTGTCCATCCAGGGCAGGTTGTGATCATTCAGGGATGGCAGCAGCAGCTGCATCGGGGACTTGCCACGACGAACCATCTGAGGCTGGCCAGGCTGTGCCCGGCGCGCCGGATCTGTGATCTTTTGCTACATGGCTGTGCCCATTCCCGGACGCTTCCGGAGCTACACCTCAGTCCTTGTCGCTGGCACCGAAGGCGTGCATCAGGGCGTCGCCCTAGCTGTTGATCGCTTCCAGGGCGTGGTCGGGCGCTTTGCTGATCGCCTCCGCATGGGCCTTGAGCAGGGTGGCCTTGCTGAAGTCGTGGCCATGGCTGCTGGCCAGGTCGACGACATCGTCAAGACCGCTGGCAGCGTGAAGTTTCTGGCGCAGCTGCTCATCGGCGCCGGCGCTGTTGACGAAGGCCTGCAGGGCGGGGAGCGACACGGGCAGATGGCATGCGAGGGATTGTGCATCCTGGCAGGGCAAGGCTCGCCAGCTGTGAGATTGCCACTACCTTGCAGACATTGTGCCGACCTCAACGATGGCGAAGGAACGCTTCTTCCTCGAGCTTGAGCCCAGAGAAGCCGTGATGAAGAGCTGGCCCCACGTGGTCATCGTCGGCGGTGGTTTCGCCGGGATCAAAGCGGCCCAACGCCTTGCTGGCAAGCCCGTGCGGGTCACCCTGGTGGACAAGCGCAACTTCAACCTCTTCCAGCCCCTGCTGTATCAGGTGGCCTCCGGGCTGGTGTCCGAAGCGGATGTGGCCACGCCCCTGCGGTTGTTGCTGGCCAAGGCGGCCAATGTGCAGGTGCTGCTCGGGGAGGTGGTCGATCTCGACGCCGAGAACAGGGAGGTGGTGTTCAACGATCGCCACCTCCGTTACGACAGCCTGATCCTGGCCACGGGCTCCGGCAGCACCTACTTCGGTCACGAGGAGTGGCGCGAACTGGCGCCACCGATGAAGATCCTCGAGCACGCCGATGAGATCCGCCGGCGTGTGCTCTCGGCGCTGGAGGAAGCGGAGCAGACCCCGGATCCGGAGCGCCGTCGCTTTCTGCAAACCGTGGTGGTGGTGGGCGGTGGGCCCTCCGGCTGTGAGCTGGCCGGATCCCTAAACGAATTGATACGGCATGCGGCCCGCCGCGATTTTCGCCAGCTGGATCCGAAGTTGTGCGGCGTGATCCTGGTGGATCCCGGCGATCGGGTGCTGCGGGCCATGGATCCGGACCTCTCTAAGGCCGCCGGTGATTATCTCAGCTCCTATGGGATTGAGTTGGTGCTGGGCGGACGCGTGCAGGCCATCGAGGCCGGCCGCCTCACCGTGGCCTTCAAGAACCCGCCGCCGGGAGCACCGGAGCAGCGGGTGCTGGAGGCCGCCACCATCTGCTGGAGTGCGGGTGTGCGCGCCTCCCACCTCGGCAAGCTGCTGGCCGATCGCACCGGTTGCACGGTGGATCGCGGCGGGCGTGTGGTGGTCGAACCGGATTTCTCGATCGCCGGCCATCCCGAGATCCGGGTGGTGGGCGATCTCTGCTCCTATTCCCACACCGACGATGGCAAGCCCCTGCCGGGCATGGCCGGACCGGCGGTGCAGATGGGGGGCTGGGTGGCCCTTGATCTGCTGGCCCAGTTGAGCGGCCAACGCCAGAACACCTTCCGCTGGTTTGACTTCGGCAGCATGGCTGTGATCGGTCCCCTGTTTGCTGTGGCCGATCTGCGCGGGCTGAAGGTGTCCGGTCCCTTCGGCTGGTTACTGTGGGGGATGGCTCACCTGGCCTTCATGCCGGCCAATGAGAACCGCATCACGCTGCTGACCAAGTGGCTTTGGATGATCGCCACGCAGGAACGGGCCAGCCTCCTAATCACCGGCCGGCCCGATCAGCACATGGGCGTGGAGGTTGGCCTGGAGCGGGCTGAGCGGGTGGGCGACCCAGCTCCTGCGGAGCCGCAGGAGACGCCGGCTGCAGCCTGAGGGTCAGGCTGCAGCCCCTCCACGGGATTCAGAGGCCGGGGCTGCAGTGCATCAGGCCACCATCCGCGAAGATCGTGGTGGCGGTGATGTAGCTGGCGGCATCGCTGGCCAGGAACCCCACCACTTTGGCGATCTCTTCAGGCTGGGCCATGCGACCCATGGGAATGGCGGCGTTGAGCTTGTCCAGCAGCTCGGGGTTGTTCATGGTGGAGTCGTTGATCGGCGTGGCCACGGCGCCCGGGCCGACATTGACGATGGTGATGCCATGGGGCGCCAGTTCCAGAGCGGCGGTGCGGGTGAGCATGCGCACGCCCCCCTTGGCGCAGCAGTAGGGGGTGTTGTCGGGCATGGGCCAGTCCTCGTGCACCGAGGAGATGTTGATGATGCGGCCGCCGCCGCCCTGGGCGATCATCTGCTTGGCGGCGAACTGGGTGGCGAAGAAGACGCCGCGCAGGTTCACATCCAGCACCTTGTCGAAGTTGTCCGGGGTGGTGGTGAGAATTGAGGTGCGTGTCTCGATGCCGGCGTTGTTGACCATCACATCGAGGCGGCCGTATTTGGCCACGGTGGTATCCACTAGGTGCTGCAGGTCGTCGAGCTTGCTGACATCGGCCTGCACCCCGTAGCTGCTGCCGCCATAGGCACCGATCTCCCGCTCTAGCTCCTCAGTGGCCTCAGGGTGAGAGCGGTAATCGATCACCACCTTGGCGCCGAGTTCCGCCAGATACTCGACAATGGATTTGCCGATGCCGCTGTTACCACCGGTGACGATGGCCACCTTCCCTTGCAGCAGGGTGGAGAGAGCCTTGCCGGCCAGGGGATTGGAGCTGGTCATGGGGTTTGGGTAGGGGGGAGAAGCGGAACGATCAACCGCTGCACCCTAGGAACGGAGGCCGAGCCAGCCCAGTCTGGCCGGTGCTGTCAGGAAGCCCCGACGGGTTACGGCGGCAAACACCACGCCATGCAGCCGAACATGTGTATGGTTGCGCTCGGAAAAACCAATGATTTGATGATGACGATGTTGTGCGGCTGAGCCGATCTTGATTGGCGACTCAAGAATTTCCGCACTTTCCGCAAGTTGTTCGTGTATTTCACTCCGTACCCTTAAAGCCCTCGGCCGGCATGGGCACTGGATTGAGCCCGCTGCCATTGTGTCGGCAAGTCCGTCCGGGCTTTCCCGTTGACTCTCTGTTTCGATTGATTCTGGCATCCAGCCTGGCATCGGCTACCGGCCAAGGTGCTGGACGTGCCAATGGGTCTGGCTTGTCTACCCAACAGTGCGGTGGCGCCGCTGTGCCGCGAGCTGGTGATCACGGATCATTCACCGTACCCGGAATCCCAGTCGCCCCAACTGCCGGTTCAATCCTTTGATCCAGCCTTCGCGGCGATTGTGAGGAGGCCCCCGGCCTGGTTCCCCTGGCCACAGGCTTCGGATTCAGCGAAGGGCTGGCCTGCCTTCAGGACCGGCAGGGGCCTGAAGGGATGCACCGACCATGAATGAACGGGTACGAGGTGTCATGAAAATAAAGAGTGATCGATCTGGTCAATCGGTTGACTGACATGAGCAGGCTTGCCTCTCCTGAGCAAGAGCTGATTCGGCAGAATATTTACCTATGCTTGTGGAGAGACGCGTTCCGCTTGTTTGTAAAGGGCACCTCGAAAAATTGCCCCTGGCGTGGCCTTGGGCCCCATCCACTCCAGTTGCTGCAGTGGGTCTCGCTGGTCAGCCCGCGCGGAACTCGAATTTTTCGAGGTGCCCTAAAGACCGGTATTTTAATGTTGCCAAATCTGGCAAATCTTATCAGCGATCAGCATGCCAAGATTTTTGCAGTGGGTCTTTGGGTTGGCCGAGCTCCGGGGGCGGTGGCATCCCTTGTAATCGCTTTCTCGGCCGAGGGCAATGGTGAGGGGGATTGGCAAATCCTTTGCGAGGGGAGCGATTCTCCCTTGGATTCGTTCGGGGAGAGGCGGCGGTGTCCTGCCCATTTCCCAATCGTTCTCAAGTGAAAGCTTGACGCCTCAGCAAAGACTCCTAGGCTATGGAAGAATCAAATTTATTCATGACTGACCAACAAAGCCCTAGTGGCAGCCCAACAGGAGATGTGCCACAGGTTCCTTACTGGCATGTATGGACTGACAGTGATGGCATCAGTCGCCAAACTAAATGTGTACTCACTTCTTTCAAGATCCCTAATGCCGAGGCTTGGACACCAGGCCAACAGAAATGGGACTTCAGAGGAATCTGGCAAGGACTGGAGATTGAAGATGATATGAAGATCATCTTTCTTGTCCAGCCGGTGGGTTGGGTGGGAACCTGGCATGAGAATCCTGCGCCTCAATGGCTTATCCCTGTATCGGGCCGTTGGTTTGTGGAAACCATGGACGGCACTCGCGTGGAGATGGGGCCAGGTGATCTGTCGCTTGGAGAAGATCAAGGTTGCATCATGAGAGATGGTAAGCAAGGTCACCTTTCAGGCACGGTGGGTGATGAACCGCTTGTTCTGATGGTTGTCCAGATGCCCAAGGTCATTGCTCCTGGACAGGCCTGTCCTTACATTTGATCGATACAGTCTTGCTTGGCCAGGCTTGCTGCGATGTTGATGCCAGTTTTGGAGCGCTGTTTCCGAATCAGTGTACGTCCAAATTGTCCATCGGGCTTTTGTCGGTACGTTGGTGCTGAGATGTCGCATGCCCGGCCAGTTAGGAATCTTTTTTATCAGCGCAACAACTTTTCCATGTATTTTGGGAGGGTTTTCAGTATTTTGCCCCTCAGTCAACTTCTTGTCGGATGCCTGGCTCTGAAGCGCGTCAACGCCCCAACGCCCCAACGGCTGTCGATTGCTTGCTCAGGTCTTCGATTGCCAGGGATTGTCGAAAGCTCCAAATCGCCGACCGTCAGTTAAAGCTTGAGCCTGCATCGCCTCAGTTGCCTATTCAGACATGCGATCCAGCTTTTGAGTCAATTACTGGCCGGACCCCCAAGTCAGTACACCTCGCCGAGGAATTCGTCTTCGCTGAGGGCCCAGTAGTTCTGAATGACGCCAAAGGGGAGGGTGGTTTGCTCCTCTTCTGTGACATCCTCGTAACGGCATCTGTTTCATTAAATAGCATGGACTGAATGGACTGAATGGACTGAATGGACTGAAGGCCATTGTGTCTTTCCCCTGGGTGGCTCCCAGCTTTTATCGAAATCCAGCCGGGGGAGTTGATGGTCTGACAGTAAGCCTGCAGGGAGAAGTACTGGGAGCTGAAACGACAGACCAGCGAATTTCAATCACTAGGAGCGTCGGTGCAGGTTTCGATGACGCTTCTCATCGGGTCCAGACCCTTGTTGATAAATTTAAGAGAGTTCGCCTTAACGGACCCGATGATCTTGTTGTCAGGAATGACGGCAGCGTCTGGCTTGCTGATCCGTCTTGTAGATCGCTGGAGTTCCCTGGCCAGCAGACTACGCTGCCCAATAATGTCTATCGCTATGATCCCAGGGGCAAGCGGTTCACGGTCGTAGCCCTTGGCCTGAATCAGCCGAATGGCATTGCTTTTTCGCCTCATGAAAAAATGCTTGACGTTATTGACCGTAGAGCCTGTCAAGGGGGTCGCATTGATTTCCCCTACCTCCCCCATGCGATCTACTCCTATCGCGTTTCCGATGATGGTAAAACCCTGGGTGCGCGTCAGGCGTTTGCGGTGATTGGCCCTGAGTTCCAGAATGGAATGGGGCTGGACGACAGGGATAATATTTACGTGGGAGCATTGGATGAGGTGCATGTACTCAGCCATGCTGGCAAATTGATTCGGCAAGGTCTTGAGGCCCAAGTGGACGGCTAATCTGACCTTTGGCGGGCATGGTAACAATAGTTTGCTTGTCATGTCAGCCGATTCGGCAAGGGTATTTATTGCCTCTTGGTGCCCGCGGGCTGGTTCCAGTTCGTGCCATGGGTTAGTAGATTGTATTCTTTTTGCGTAGTCTCTGCGCAACTGATTTCCAGATTGATCCCTCCAATGCCTACCACCGAGAGCTTCGACCCACGATTTGGCAGCCTGATTCCGTTCAACGCCGAACTGGAACTGCTTGCCGACGGCTTCCGTTGGCTGGAGGGGCCAGTTTGGTTTGGCGACCACCAGTGCCTGCTGTTCAGCGACATCCCCAACAACCGCACCATGCGCTGGAGCGAGCGCCATGGAGTCAGCGTCTTCCGCGAATCCTCCGACTACGGCAACGGCCAGACCCGCGACCGGCAGGGGCGCCTCATCACCTGCCATCACCGCAGCCGCTGCCTCACCCGTCTGGAGCACGACGGCACCAGCACGGCCCTGGTGAGCCACGCCGATGGCAAGCGGCTCAATGCCCCCAACGACGTGGTGGTGAAGAGCGATGGCAGCATCTGGTTCAGCGATCCGCTGTATGGCCTGATGAACGACTATGAGGGCGGCCGCCAGCTTTCCGAGCAGCCCGTGGCCCTCTATCGCCTTGATCCCGCCAGTGGCGAATTGCAGCGGATGGCTTCCGACTTTGATGGCCCCAATGGCCTGGCTTTTTCCCCGGATGAGCGCAAGCTCTATGTGGTCGAATCCGGGGCTCCGGGTGTGGCCGACCCCCGGCAATACATCCGCGTCTTCGACGTCAGAGAGGACGGCCTGACGATCTCTGGCGGCGCGATGTTCCACAAGATCACCCCGGGCTGGGCCGATGGCTTCCGGGTGGATGAACACGGCAATCTCTGGTGTGGTGCCGCCGATGGTGTGCACTGTGTCGGTCCCGATGGCATCTTGCTGGGCAAAGTGCTGGTGCCGAAGCGCGTCTCCAATCTCTGTTTCGGCGATCGCTTTCACAGCCGCCTGTTTCTCTGCGCCTCAACCAGTCTGTATGCCCTTTTCACCAACACCCGCGGAGTCCAGCGTCCCTGAGGCCTCGTTTCCAACGGCGTGTCGGTAACGGTTCCTGTTCTGCTTTGCCGGCGCCGGTTCGGCGTCAGTTGTGTTAGGGATTCTGCTTCAACCTGACCTTTCCTCTTCGCCCCATCCATCCCATGGCCAATCCCCAGCTCGAATCCTTCTTGGCCAAGGCGAAAGCCGACCCGGCCCTGCTGCAGCGGCTGCAGGCCTGCCCCAACCTCGATGCGATCGCCGCCCTCGGCCTTGAACTCGGCCACAGCTTCAGCGGTGTCGACTTGGTGCGCCATCAGGCTGAGGCGACCCTGGGTCTGGGCGATGAGGATCTGGCCGCCGCCGCCGCCGGTGTCGAACTCCAGGGACATCTCTGGTTGATGCAGATTGTCTGGTCCTGAGCCAGGGTGGCCTGGAAGGCGGAGCACACCATGCGACTGATTCCCCAGCTTGAACTCGCCGACTGTCGGGTGATTGTGATCGCCGCCCAGGTCGAAGCCGATCGCCGTGGTGCCGTGGTGAGCCTGGCGGTCGTCGATGCCGGTGGCCATCCGCTGCTGCTAGAGCGGCGCGATGGGGCCAGCCCCGCCAGCGTTGAGGCCGCCCTGGCCAAGGCCCGCATGGCTGCCCTCAACGGCAAGCCCACCGAGGCGATGGAGGCGGCGATCAATGGACAGCGTCCCGCCCTGATGCAGCTCTCCGGAGCCATGGGAGAGCCCTCCTTGGCCATGGCCGGTGGCCTGCCCCTGTTGGATCAGGGCGTCTGCCTCGGCGCTGTCGGTGTTTCCGGCATGACTCCCGATGTGGACAGTGCCATTGCCGCCGCTGGCGCCGCGGCCCTGCCGTGAGGCCTTTCTTTCCCAACCTCTGATGTCTCGATCAGCCATGACCCACCCCCACATCGACAGCATCGGCTTCACCAGCGCTGATGCCGAAGCCAGCGCCACGTTCTTTCAGGAGTCCCTGGGCTTTCAGCGGCAGGTGGATGCGGTGATCCTTGAGGCCGGTCCCTATGGGGAGCTGGTGGGCCTGCCAGGAGGGCGCTTCAAACTCCTGCGGCTGACGATCGGCGCCGAAGTGCTGGAGCTCACCGAGGTGCTTGATCCCGGCCCCGGCGCCAGGCCCGGTCGGCCGATCCCGGCCGATTCGCGCAGCAACGACCGCTGGTTCCAGCACAGCTGCCTGGTGGTGAACTCGATGGAGGCGGCCCTGGTGGGTCTGCAGCCGGCTTTCTCCGCTGGCCGGATCACACCGATCTCCTCGGCGCCCCAGCGGCTGCCGGATTGGAACACCGAAGCCGCCGGCATCGTCGCCTACAAGTTCCATGACCCGGAGGGCCATCCACTGGAGCTGCTGCAGTTCCCGCCGGACAAGGGGGAGGCCCGCTGGCACGTCGAAGCGCCCGGGCCCTTGCTGGGCATCGACCACAGCGCCATCGGCATCGCCGACACTGCTGCCAGCTGCCGCTTTTACCGCGAGCTGCTGGGTCTGAGTGCCGGTGGCGATGGCGTCAACAGC
The DNA here is from genome assembly GCA_049282435.1 of Cyanobium sp. Classification (GTDB taxonomy): domain Bacteria; phylum Cyanobacteriota; class Cyanobacteriia; order PCC-6307; family Cyanobiaceae; genus Cyanobium. Next base: position 11,167 of record JBAPUA010000129.1, read on the forward strand.
GGGCTGGAACAAGATGGGCTCGACGGCTTGTCGGGCACCCGGGTGCACATCACCGGCCATCGCTGCTCCACGGGCGCCGGTGTGGAGTGCCTTGACTACCGCGAACCCACCGGCGGGCGCGGCATGCCCACCGATCAAGGCATTCAGGATCTGGCCCACTGGCAGCTGCGGCTGCGGGTGGCGGATCTTGAGGCAATCGCCGAGCGGGCCGAGGCCTTCGGCGGGCGCCTGATCTCGCCGGGGATCGTCGAACTGGGCGATCAGGCTGGCTGGATCGGGGTTACGCGGGCTCTGCAGCTGGCCGATCCGGATGGCCATCGGCTGCAGCTGCTGCAGGACTGAGCTCCACGACCAGCACCACGACCGAGCGGGGCCCTACCGCGTCGGTGTCCCGCGCCAGGGCAGGGGCGTCCACCTTTCCTGCCAGTGTCGTGGCTTGAAGTCCGCAGCCCAGAAGCCGAACTGCTTGCGGAGCAGGATCTTGAACTCGAGCTGTATCGCAACGGCAGGGATCTCAATCTCACCCTGGGCTGGTGCGACGATCGCCCGCAGCTTTGGCACGGCAGTCAGCCTCTCTGGATGGATGCTTCCACCGCCCAACACTGTCAGCCGCCGCTGAATGGACCGTATCTGAAGTCCCTCGCCAGATGGCTCCGCGCCCTGCTGACTGTTTTTCAGGCTCTCTAAAGCTAGACAGGATCTTGACAAGTACTGCCAAAAATCAGACAAGGTGTTAGAGTCTATATTGTTGGCTAATTTATCATGGCTGAGATCAACTTCTTCATCAGATCTTACACTGCAGGCCTTGACTGGGTGTAGGGCAAAGGAGAAGGGATTACAGCCCACAAACTAGACCTACTTAGCGGAATCCTGAGTCAGGCATCGTCTATCAAGACCGACAACCCTTCCTTCCTGGATCTGCGTCCATCCGGTCACGTCCTTTACGCCAATAACGAGGCGAGTCAGCATCCGGATGCCAGCGACGACAGCGTCAGCGCCTTTGAAATCAAGGGCGATGGATCGCTGGCACTGCTAAATCAACGCTCTTCTCATGGAGCTTCAGCTTGCTTTGTCAGCGTTGATCCCGAGGCTGGATTTGCTTTTCTTGCTAATTTCAATGGCGGAAATTTTGTCGTTTACCCGCTAGGAAATGATGGAAGCCTTGAAAGAAGCAGCGACACAGCAAGCCACGAGTCTTCTCGGGCCGATCAGCTCAAGCCCCATGCCCATTCGATAACGCCTTCACCATCGGGTCGCTACTTGCTGGCCTGCGATCTTGGCCTGGATAAGCTTTTCATTTACCGGCTCGACCGCCAGCAGGGCAAGCTGGTTAGCCATGGTGAGTTCGTGGTAGCCAAGGGATCTGGACCGCGGCATGCTTGCTTTCATCCAGCTGCCCCGTTTGTCTATCTGATCAACCAGGATGGTGGTCAGATAATGGGTTTCGAATGGGATGACGTGTTGGGTACGTTGACTGAGCGGCAAATCATTGCCACGGTGCCAGATGATTTCAGTGGCGACCCTGCAGCGTCTGAGATTCAGATTCATCCCAGTGGAGCATTTCTCTACGCCTCGAATCGCGGCCACAACAACATTGTTATTTTCCGCATTGATCAATCCAGTGGTTTGTTGCATCAGGTCGGCGATCAGCCGAGCCTTGGCTTGACGCCGCGGAACTTTGCGCTTACACCCTGTGGCACCCTGCTGCTGGTTGGCAATCAAGACTCGGATCAGGTGGTGGTGTTCAGGATTGATCTCGCCTCGGGCCTGCTCCATGAGCTCCACAGCCAGGCTGTGCCGACCCCGGTCTGTATCGTCTGCGGCGGTTGAACGACCATCCTTTTCCCACCGATCCGGCCGGATCGTCAAACCGTTGCTGCCGGATCTGTCGCCATGGGGGCGATCGGTGGGCGCAAGACGATCCATGAGATCGCCGCCGACCATGCCATTGGGGGGGGGCGCAATGCAGCGCACCTTCCGGTGCGACCCGATCCAGATGAGCCAGTGGAAGCGGCAGCTGCTCAATGGAGCCAGCGAACTGCCGTTCCTATCGCGAGCTGCTGGGCCTGAGTACCGGCTGGATCGGCGCTACGCGGGCCCTCCAGCTGGCGGACCCGGATGGCCATCGGCTGCAACTGCTTCAGGGCTGAGACCCACGATCAGTGCCACGATCGAGCGCGGCCCCACGGTGCAGATGTCCCCCTCCAGGGCCGGGGCGTCCACCCAGGGCACGATGTCCTCCGGGCTGGCTCTGGAGGTGTCGATCCAGCGATGCCAGGACTCCTGGCCGCCATCGGCGGCGGGCAGCCGGAAGGTCAGAGGTTCCCACCAGGCGTTGACCATGGCGTGCCAGCGGAACTGGTGGTCGATGCTGGTGATCGTCACGGCGAAGGAGCGGGAGGCGTCGCTCCAGTCGGGCTGGTTCGGTTCGACGCCATGCCAGCTGACCTGATGGCGTTGCACCAGGTCGCAAAGGGTGAGAGTACGGGCATTGATCACCACATCACGCCGGCGGCGGTAGGCAATCAGCTCCCGCACGAAGCGATGCAGGTCGGTGTTGCGCTGCAGCAGCGTCCAGTCCAGCCAGCTGATCGGATTGTCCTGGGCATAGGCGTTGTTGTTGCCCTGTTGACTGCGCCCGATTTCATCACCCATGGCCAGCATCGGCGTGCCGATCGAGAACAACAGGAAGGCCAACAGGTTGCGGCTCTGGCGCCCCCGCAGGGCCAGCACACCGGCATCCTCCGTGGGCCCCTCAACACCGCAGTTCCAGCTGGCGTTGTCGTCGCTGCCGTCCTGGTTGTCCTCGCCGTTGGCCTCGTTGTGCTTGGCGTTGTAGCTGACCAGATCTGCCAGGGTGAAGCCGTCGTGGCAAGTGATGAAGTTGACGCTCGCCTCAGCCCCCCGTTGCTTGTGCCCGTAGATGTCGGGGCTGCCGATCAGCCGCTGGCTGACACTGCGGGCCAGGCCGGCATCGCCTTTGAGGAAGCGGCGCACGTCGTCCCGGAAGCAGCCGTTCCACTCCTGCCAGTTGTCGCCGACGAAGCTGCCCACCTGATAGAGACCGGCGGCATCCCAGGCCTCGGCGATCAGCTTGGTACCGGCCAGCACCGGATCGGTGTCGATGTCCCAGAGGATCGGCGAGAGGGGGGTGGGCCTGCCGGTTTGGTCCCGGTCCAGCACGGAGGCCAGATCGAAGCGGAAGCCATCCACATGCAGATGCTGCACCCAGTGCCGCAGGCTCTCGCGGATCAGTCGCCGCACCACCGGATGGTTGGCGTTGAAGGTGTTGCCGCAGCCGGTGTCGTCGATGTAGGTGCCATCGTCGTTGTGCAGGTAGTAATCGCCATCCGCCAGCCCCCGGAAGCAGAAGGCCGGCCCCTCGGAGTCGCCTTCGGCGGTGTGGTTGAACACCACATCGAGAATCACCTCGATGCCGGCGCGATGCAGGGCCTTGACCAGATCGCGGAACTCATCGATCACCGCCAGGGGATCGTCGCTGCAGGCGTAGCCCGGATGGGGCGCGAAGAAGGAGACCGGCTGATAGCCCCAGTAGTTGCGGTGGCCGCTGGGGGCCGCCAGGGGATCGAAGGCGAACACCGGCAGCAGCTCCACAGCCGTGATGCCGAGGTCCTGCAGGTAGGGAATCTTGCTGATCAGGCCCCGGTAGGTGCCGGCCTGCTCCGCTGGCAACCCGGCGCTGGGGTGGGCGGTGAAGCCGCGCACGTGCAGCTCGTAGATCACCGATTCGTGCGAGGGCCGGCGCAGCTGGCGATCTCCTTCCCAGTCGTAGGCGAGCGGGTCGGCCACCACGCTCTTCATGGCCGTGCTCCAGTCGCCGGCGCTGCTGCGCCCCGGGGCACGGCTATAGCCCGGCGGCATCGCCAGGGCGAGCCCATGGGGATCGAGCAGCAGATTGGCCGGATCGAAGCGCAAGCCCAGCTGCGGCTCTCGGGGCCCCTCCACCCGCCAGCCATAGAGCTGGCCGGGTCCGATCCCCTCGAGCCAGCAATGCCAGTAATCGCCGGTACGGTGCCGGGCGGGATCGAGGGCCACACGAGCGCTCGGCACCGCATCGCCGATGCGTTCGAACAGGCACAGCTCCACCGCTGTGGCCCGGCGCCCATAGAGGCTGAAGTTGACACCGCCATCGCTGACCGAGGCGCCCAGGGGGGCACTGCTTCCAGGGGGCGGCAGGTCGGCCGAGCTTGAAATCATGGCGTTGGGGGAAGGGAGAGGCGCCCCTGACCGAATGATGGCTCCCAGCTGCGGTTCCGCCCGCACCCTGGGCCGGTTGCGGAGGGTGACGGGGTCGGGATCCGTTCGCGTGTGCTCACGCCTGACGATGTCGCCCTGGTTCCCCGGCATCGCCGCAACGAAGCCGGGCGGAATCGCTTCTTTCGGTCATCAACGCCGGCTGAGTCGCAAGGCGCGAACGGTCGTGACCATGGCCCAGCACGGGGTGCCTTCGGCGGGAGCCTGCTCAGAACCGGCGCCATCGCAACACTTGCCAACCTCCGGGCCGGAGCCTATGCCCAGGAATGGACAGAGCGGCCCTCTTCGCAGTCGCACACGACTGGCTGCGTCGATCGGAAACCCCGCCTACGTTGAGCCGACAAGCGTTCCGCCGTTCCCCTCAGCGATGGATTTCGAGATCGTCACCTTGCTCGTGCCCACGGGCCCCTCCCTGGCGGCGGGTGTGGGTCTGCTGGTGCTGCGGCTGTTCGTGGGGGTGGCCTTCCTCCGTCACGGCTGGCCGAAGCTGCGCAACCTCAAGACCTGGTCGACGGCGATGAAGACGCCGGAATGGCTGTGTTTTCTGTCGGCTGCCTCGATGTGGGGCGCCGGGATCGCCCTGATTCCCGGGCTGCTCACCCCCCTGGCGGCCCTGGCGATCCTGGTGTCGATGGCCTACGCGATGGTGCTGGAACTGGTCTCCGGTTTTCCGTTCATCGCTCCGGATCCCTATCAGATTCCTGAGGGGGACTATGCCGGTCCGATGGGTGTCGGCGAACCCCCCAGCTGGGAGAAGGCGGCGATGTATGTGGTGATCTGCCTGGTGCTGATCACGTCCGGAGGTGGTCTCCTCTCCATCGACAACCTGCTGATCGCTGACCTGATTCGCTCTCTGCTCTGAACCCCAGAGCTGAAGCCCGGCTCTGACAGTCCTGCTCTGACAGTCCTGCTCGAAAGTGCGGCGGGCAGGGCTCCGGATTGTGGGGATTCAGGCTCTTTCAGGCGGTCGATCCGGGTGGCTCAACGCGGCAGGCGCTGGTGGAAGCGTCCCAGCACCAGGCCAATCAGCACGGCCACGTAGAGCTGACCGAGGATCGTGATGATCAGGGTGCCGATGTGGCCCAGCAGATAGCCGGAGTTGCTGATCGAATTGCTCGTCGTTGTCAGGGCTTCTAAGGAGGCCGTCACCATCGAGGGGAAGGCCCGCAGCGGCTCGGTGATTGGATTGATCCGGGCTGGCAGATAGTCGAGATTGAAGGCCAGGGGCTGCCAGATCAGCAAGGTGTGCAACAGGAAGGCACCCAGATAGCCGATCAGCAGATAGCCGGCCGCTGCCCCTTGCAGCACGCCCATGGTCACATAGGGCTCCATCATCAGAGTCCGCACCTTGCGCACGAGAAAGTAGGCGATGAACAGGGCCCAGATCAGCAGATGGGGAAGTGTCAGATGTTTGGCCAGGCTGGGCATGTGCACCAGGGTGGACAACCAGATCAGCTCGAAGCCAATGGCGCTGATGCCGAGTCCATAGAGCCAGCGTTTGTGAATCTCCAGCGGTGAGTAGCGGGTCAGAAACACCATCATCACCAGCGCCACGGCGATCGAGTTCAGGCAGGTGAGCAGGGGCCAGTCCACGGCCAGGGGCTGCACCAGAAGCACCACCGAGATCACGACCAGCAGATAGCCGTAGCCCCGATGGCGCTTGCGGATGCGATGGAGTTGATCCTTGGTGAAGATGGGGGTCATGGTTTGGGCTTGACGGCTGATCGACGGTTGGGCGATGCAGCCGGTCAGCTGAGGAGCGGCAGCCGCGGGCAGGCTTCGACCAGGGTGCGGGTGATGGCGGCGCGGGGATGGTCGAGCAGGTCGGCGCCGGGGCCCTCTTCGACGATGCGGCCGCCTTCGAGCACGATCACCCGCTGACAGAAGCCGCTGGCGACGCTGAGGTCGTGGGTGACGAACAGCAGCCCCAGCCCCAGCTCCTGTTGCAGCTGCCGCAGCAGGCCCAGCACCTCCGCCTGCACCTCGGCGTCGAGCATGCTGACGCTCTCGTCACAGAGCAGCACCCGCGGCCGCAGGATCAGTGCCCGGGCGATTGCCACCCGTTGCTGCTGGCCGCCGGAGAGCTGGCGGGGCAGGCGGTTCTCGAAGTCTTCGGGCGGTGTCAGCCCCACGGCCGCCAGCTGGGCGCGGGCCCGTTCGCGGGCCTGGCTGTGGTTGGCCAGCCCGTGGATCAGCAGGGGATCGGCCACCGCTTCGCCCACGCTCATCTGGGGATTGAGGCAGGCCAGCGGGTCCTGGAACACCATCTGGATGCGGCGGCGGGCCTGCTCCAGCGGCTGGCCCCGCAACTGGCGCAGATCCCGGCCCTCGAGCCGCACGGCGCCACCCCGCACCGGCGTCAGGCCCATCAGGGCTCGGCAGAGGCTGCTTTTGCCGCAGCCGGAGGCCCCCACCAGGCCGATCGTTTCGCCTTCATGCAGGCGCAGACTGACGCCATCCACGGCCTTGAGCCAGCGCTGCCGCCAGGGAGCCGAGGGCAGGGAATGCCAGCTGCGCAGATGGTCGAGCTCCAGCAGCAGCGGTGTGGCCGGGGCGGCCTGGCTGCGGCTGCCCTCCCGCTCGCGGGCGGCCCGAACCAGCCGCTGGCCCACGGCCGATCGGGGGGTGGTGAGCAGCTGCCGGGCGGGGCCCTCCTCCACCAGCCGGCCGGCATCGAGCACGCCGATCCGCTCGCACCAGCGGCCGGCCATCGCCAGGTCGTGGCTGATCAGCAGCAGGGCACTGCCGGCCTCGGTACAGAGATCCCGCAGCTCCGCCATCACCTGGACGGTGACGGCCACATCGAGGCTGGTGGTGGGTTCGTCGGCGATCACCAGCGGTGGATTGAGGGCCATGGCCAGGGCGATGGCGAGGCGCTGGCGCATGCCGCCACTGAACTCATGGGGATAGCTGCCATAGCGAGCCGGATCGATGCCCACCCGCGCCAGCAGCTCCTGGGCCCGTTGCCGCACCTGGCGGCGCTTCCAGGCCGGTCGGTGGGCGGCCAGGGTGTCGCCGAGATGCTCGCCGATGGTCATCAGCGGGTTGAGCCGGGTCATCGGGTCCTGGAAGACGAGCCCGACCGCCTCGCCGCGCAGCTGGCGCAGGGCGGCGCGATCGAGCCGGCGGGGATCCTGTCCCGCCAGCTCCAGGCCGCCCGTGCAGGCGCTGCCGGGTGGCAGCAGCTGCAGCACGGCCCGGGCCACGGTGCTCTTGCCGCAGCCGGAGGGGCCCACCAGGGCCAGGCGATCGCCGGCCGCCAGGCTGAGGTTGAGGCCATCGAGGGTGGGCCGCCCGGCCCCCGGATAGCGCACGATCAGGCTGTTGATCCTCAGCACCGCCTGGCCAGGCGCGGGAGGGGAGGCTGCTGGGGCCATGGCCGCTGGCAAGATCCGCCCAGCTTGAATGGCCAGACGCGCACATCCACGGGTTTGTGACGGCGGCTGCATACCATGGGGTTGATACGAGGGAAGGGATGCTGAAGGCCATACCCGATCCGACCGTCACCCGGCCCAGTGTCCCCACGGGTCGCGAGCCGATCGGGGTGGCCCAACCCCAGCCTTCCGCCCCGTCGCCGGCCAGTCGCGCCGAGGTCGCGTCCTCCGGCCGTTGCCGGTCGATCCAGGATCCCTCCGACTACGGCGTGCCGCTACCCGCCTGGCTCCAGGACTGCGTGCGCCACGTGCCCCCCGGAGTCGGGCTCAGCTGTCCCACCGACACTGAGGCCCTGCTGGCTTCAGCCTTTGATTTCGCCTATCAGCTGCACGAGGGCCAATTCCGGGCCAGCGGGGAGCCCTACATCATCCATCCGGTGGCGGTGGCCGACCTGCTGCGGGACATCGGCGCCAGCGCCGCGGTGATCGCCGCCGGCTTCCTGCACGATGTGGTGGAGGACACCCAGGTCACCCCCGAGGAGATCGAGCTCCATTTCGGCGCCGAAGTGCGGGCGCTGGTGGAGGGGGTCACCAAGCTGGGGGGCATCCACTTCACCAACCAGACCGAAGCCCAGGCCGAGAACCTGCGGCGCATGTTCCTGGCGATGGCCAGTGACATCCGGGTGGTGCTGGTGAAGCTGGCTGACCGGCTGCACAACATGCGCACCCTCGGCGCCCTCAAGCGCGAAAAGCAGCAGCGCATCGCTCGCGAAACCCGCGACATCTATGCGCCCCTGGCCAACCGGCTCGGCATCGGCCGCTTCAAGTGGGAGCTGGAGGATCTGGCCTTCAAGATCCTCGAACCGGAGGCCTTCCGCGAGATTCAGCAGCAGGTGGCCAGCAAGCGCAGCGACCGGGAGGACCGCCTCGGCGTCACGGTGCAGCTGCTGCGGGACCGGCTGACGGCGGTGGGGCTGCAGAGCTGTGAGGTCACCGGCAGGCCCAAGCACCTCTACGGCATCTGGAGCAAGATGCAGCGCCAGCAGAAGGCCTTCCACGAGATCTATGACGTGGCGGCGGTGCGCATTCTCTGCCCTTCGGTGGAGGGCTGTTACCGCGCCCTGGCCGTGGTGCATGACACGTTCCGCCCGATTCCCGGCCGCTTCAAGGACTACATCGGCCTGCCCAAGCCCAATGGCTATCAGTCGCTGCACACGGCGGTGATCGGTCGGCACCGGCCGATCGAGGTGCAGATCCGCACCGGTGAAATGCACCAGGTGGCTGAGTATGGCATCGCCGCCCACTGGAAGTACAAGGAGGGAGGCTCCCCCGCCGACAGCGACACCGAACGCTTCAACTGGTTGCGGCAGCTGGTCGACTGGCAGAAGGACGACGGCGGCACCGACAGCAGCGACTTCCTGGCCTCGATCAAGGAGGACCTGTTCGATGAGGAGGTGTTCGTGTTCACGCCGAAAGGTGATGTGCTGGGCCTGCGCAAAGGCTCCACGGCGGTGGATTTTGCCTATCGCATTCACTCTGAAGTGGGCAATCACTGCCAGGGTGTGCGCATCAATGATCGCCTCTGTCCTCTGGCCACGCCCCTGCAGAACGGCGACTTCGTGCAGGTGATCACCGGCAAGAACGCCCATCCCAGCCTGGACTGGCTCAACTTCGTGGCCACCCCCACGGCCCGCAATCGCATCCGCGCCTGGTACAAGCGCAGCCATCGGGAGGAGAATATTCAGCGCGGCACCGATCTGCTGGAGCGGGAGCTGGGTCGTGAGGGCTTCGATACCCTGCTCAACGGTGCTGCCATCGCCCGGGTGGCGCGTCGCTGCAACCTGATCAGCACCGAGGATCTGCTGGCCAGCCTCGGCTTCGGCGGCGTGACGCTGCAGCAGGTGGTCAATCGGCTGCGGGAGGAGATCCGCCTGGCCAGTGAGGCGGCGACGCCGGCCCCCACCAATGAGCAGGTGGCCGCTGCTGTGGCGGCGGCCCAGCCTGCGCCTTCCACGCTGCTGCACAAGAGCTCGGGCAGTCCGATCCTGGGGGTGGAGGGGCTCGAATACCGGCTGGGGGGCTGCTGCAGCCCGCTGCCGGGTGAGCCGATCGTGGGCGCGGTGGCCCTCGGCAACCACGGCATCACCATTCACCGCCAGGACTGCGCCAATGTCGGCCAGACGCCGGCGGAGCGCCGGTTGCCGGTGCGCTGGAATCCTGCTGGCGAGGGCCAGCAGCGCCGCTATCCGGTGCGGCTGCGCATCGAGGTGCTGGATCGGGTCGGGGTGCTCAAGGACATCCTCACCCGCCTCTCCGATCACCGCATCAACGTCAGTGACGCCCGGGTGCGGACCAGCGCCGGCAAGCCGGCCCGCATCGATCTGCGGGTGGAGCTGCTGAGCGCCGCCCAGCTGTGCGACACGGTGGATCAGATTCGCTCGATGGCCGACGTGCTCGACATCTGTCGCACCGGCATCGGCTGAACGGTCTGGTCGTCGAGTGGCCGCAAGGGTTGTGCAGGCTGACGACGGGGCATCAGGCAGCCCGTCGCTGACCGGTCGAGGTGGGGCGCGGCGCAGGCTCCAGGCGCGCTTCCGTCCTGGGGCTGCGGGTCTGGAGCGGCTGCCGCTGGCGGCCGCCGGTCAGGGGCACGGCCAGGAACCGCAGGGCCAGATACAGCGAGTGGGAGAGCAGGTTCCAGACCAGGCTCAGCCGGGGCAGGGTGTGGAAGCCGATGCGCACGGCGCCACTGAGGATCGCCAGCACCGCGGCGATCGAGACCACGGCCAGGGCCGCAAAGCCCAGCATCTGGCTGACGCCGAGCAGGGTCTGGACAATGCCGAGGCCGATGCCCCGCATGCCGGTGATGACGTTGTACAGCGACTTGCTCGCCACCAGCAGGGTGTCGAAACCCAGGGCTTCGGTGGCTTCGAACAGTCCGGCCAGCAGACCACTACCCAGCAGGACCAGCAGAACGCCCATGCCGACGTCGCGGGGATCAAAGTTGTTGTCTGTGGTGCGAAGTCGTTTGCCCGCCGCTGACGTCGATGGTCGAGCCGGGCCGGGGCTGGTGCGCAGAGTCATCGAAGGTGGGGAGCAAAATGAAACGCAGGGTTTGCAGTTCTGGAATCAAGCTGACCCTACGAAACTCATGCCAGTCGCTGTCCGCCATCGCTGCTGGACGGTTTGAATATTGGATGGGAAAGGGCAATGTGGGTGGCGAGTGGTGTGGGGTATCGGGCGCGATAGTGGTCGGAACTGCCGGGTCTTGTGGTTTCGACCGACAGATTCATCTGAGCCCTAGCTCCTTGTAGTCAGAATGCCGGGATCGCCCACGATGCAACGGTGTCGAATCCGGTGACGGGGCGTCGGGTGGCTGGAGCTCAAAAGAGTCTTGGCGCGCATCTTTATCAATTTGGGGAAAAATTTTTGCAGAAGATTCATGCATCGAGCGGGGGGCTGGAGCGCGCTTGAACGCGAATCGAGAGCTCTGAATCTGAATGGGATCAACCATGAAAAAAGCCGCAATCGCGAGGGAGATCCTTGGGGGCTCCGCTGAAATCTGCTGGTCGGGGTGCAGGCCTGCCTGGGCTGTAGGCGCTGGGATCGAAGCGCTTGGGACTGCGCAGGCAGGCGTCCATCGCCGCCGGCGCTCCCGGCGCCAGCTTCGAGCTTCCAGCATGGGCGTCAAGCCTTCGGCTGGATGACCAACCCCCTGCTTGCCCTACCTTTTGTGTCCGCCATCGAGGCCCTGGAGCCGTTCGGGGCCGATGCCCCGCCGCCGGCCCGTGCCAGCTGGATCGCCTGGCGCGATGCCTGGTGGCTGTGGAGCCAGCGATATGCGGCCAGGCAGGGGGGCCGCCGGCGCGGCGATCGGGACGACCCTGCGGCGCTGGAACCTGGTGCAGACCTCTGTGCGGCCGTTGATCGAGCGGATCTGGGGGGCGAACGATCAGGAGGATGACTGGCAGCCCCTGGCGGACAGGCTGGCCATCACCCGGGCGCCGCAGCTGGGGCAGGGCGGCTGAGCCTGGGCAACGCCAGCGGAGGGGCGCTTCGGTGCGAGCCAGCTGACAGGTGGGAGGGCCGGTGTGCGGCGCTACAGCTCGCCGGGGTGGCCGCCGTTACAACCCTCCCACCCGCTCCTGGTGCCATGACCTCCGAACAGGCCGCCCAGCTGATCGACAACACGCTCGATCTGGTGCATCAGCGACTTCAGGATCTGGAAGCGCAGGCCCTCAGTCAGGAGCATCGCGCCCTGGCGGCTGAGTTCCGCGAATGGCGCCATCCCTCCGGTGGCCACATTGACCTGATGGTGTTTCCGGGGTTGACCAACTCCTGAGCCGCCGCCGGCGGCCGGGCTCGGCGGGGCCGACACTGGTCCGTGAACGCGTGCCTTGCAGCCAGTGTCAGCCGAGGGGTCGCAGGCGGAGCCCCAGCCTTGGGAATTCGGGGTCGATGGGGAGCGGTCGGAGGCCGGTGAGCCGACGATCGCCACGATTGCCGCCATCGCCACGGCGGTGGCGGCGGGAGCCGGCAGCGTGGCGATCGTGCGGCTGTCGGGGCCCCGGGCCGAGGCGATCGGCCGCCGGCTGTTCGTGGCGGCCGGCCGCCAGGAGTGGGAGAGCCACCGGGTGCTGTACGGCCATGTGGTCGATCCGGCCAGCGGTGAGCGGGTCGATGAGGCGCTGCTGTTGTGGATGCGGGCGCCGCGCAGTTTCACCCGCGAGGACGTGGTGGAGCTCCATTGCCACGGTGGCCTGGAGGCGGTGCGACGGGTGCTGGAGCTGGTGCTGGCCGCGGGGGCGCAGCGGGCCGCCGCCGGAGAGTTCAGCCAGCGGGCCTTCCTCAACGGGCGCCTCGATCTCACCCGGGCCGAGGCTGTGGTGGCGATGATCACGGCCCGGGGCCGGCGCGCGGCCCAGCTGGCGATGGCCGGCATCGACGGGGGCGTGCAGCGCCGCATCACCGCCCTGCGCGAGCGGCTGCTGGATCAGCTGGCCGAACTGGAGGCGCGGGTGGACTTCGAGGAGGATCTGCCGCTGCTGGATGGGGTGGCGGTGTGTGCCGAGCTGGCGGCGGTGCGCCTGGAGCTGGAGGCGCTGGTGGCCGAGGCCCATCAGGGGGAGCGGCTCAGCGAAGGGCTGCGGGTGGCGATCGTCGGCCGGCCCAATGTCGGCAAGAGCAGCCTGCTCAACCTGTTGAGTCGCCGCGATCGGGCGATCGTGACCGACTGGCCGGGCACCACCCGTGACCTGCTGGAGAGCGAACTGGTGCTGGACGGCGTGCCGCTCACCCTGGTCGACACCGCCGGCATCCGCGCCACGGAGGATCCGCTGGAGCGGCTGGGGATCGAACGCAGCCACGGCGCCCTGGCCGCCGCCGATGGGGTGCTGCTGCTGTATGACCTGACGGTCGGCTGGACCGGCGCCGATCAGGAGCTGCGTCAGCTGGTGCCCGCCGGTGTGCCATTGCTGGTGGTGGGCAACAAGGCGGATCTGCTGGGGCCGGGGCCGTCAACGGGCGCCGGGGGGGACAGCCCCGACCAGCCGGCGGATGTGGTGATCAGTGCCCTGCGCGGCGAGGGGCGGGAGGCGCTGGCGGCGCTGCTGCTGCAGCGCTGTGGCCTGGGCGATGTCACCGGGCTGCAGGTGGCCCTCAATGCCCGCCAGCGGGACCTGGCGGCCGGGGCCGCCGCCGCCCTGGCGGCCAGCCTGGAGGCGGCCGAGCAGCAGCTGCCCTGGGATTTCTGGACGATCGATCTGCGGGCGGCCGTGCGTCAGCTGGGCGAGATCACCGGCGAGGAGGTGAGTGAGGCGGTGCTGGATCGGGTGTTTGCCCGTTTCTGTATCGGTAAGTGAAAGGGTCAGCAAATGATTTGGGTCAGCGGGCTGGGCGCTGCCGCGGGCCAGCGCGGGCCGCGACGCACGCGCAGCCTGGGATCGGTGCCTTGGCCAAGGCGGTTGCCGATCGGTGGGGCAGGACCCTGGGTGCCGGCCGCTGGTTGGATGGGGCGATCCCGTCGCCGTTTGGAGCCGATGGCGCCCGTGCTTGCCCTCACCCCTGCGCTCAGACGTCAGTTGGCCAGCTGGCTGGAGGAGGACCTGGGGCGGGGCGATCTCAGTGCCCCCGCCCTGGCCGGGCGCTGGGGCCGGGCCAGCTGGTTCGCCCGCCGCGATGGGGTGTTCTGCGGCGGGGTGTTGGTGGAGCCTCTGCTGGCCCAGCTCGATGAGCGCTGCCGGGTGGCCCTGCTGGTGGAGGACGGTGAGCCCCTGCGCTCCGGCCAGCAGGTGCTGGAGCTGGACGGCCCCGCCACGGCACTGGTGGCGGTGGAGCGCACCGCCCTGAATCTGGCGATGCGCCTCTCGGGGATCGCCACGGCCACCGCCGAGCTGGTGGCGGCTCTGGCGGGCAGTGGCGTGCGCCTGGCTGACACCCGCAAGACCACGCCGGGCCTGCGGGTGCTGGAGAAGTACGCCGTGCGCTGTGGCGGTGGCCTCAACCACCGCCTCGGACTCGACGATGCGGTGATGCTCAAGGAAAACCACCTGGCCTGGGGCGGCGGGGTGGCGGCGGCCGTGGCGGCGGTGCGGGCCGAGGCCCCCTGGCCGGCGCGGCTGATCGTCGAGGCGGAAACCGAGGCGGAGGCCCGGTCTGCCCTGGTGGCCGGCGCCGATGCCGTGCTGCTCGATGGCTTTGATCCGGGGGCGCTGGCGGCGGTCGTGCCCGTGCTGCGGGCCCTGGCGAAGCAGCGGCGACAGACGGTGCTGCTGGAGGCCTCGGGCGTGGAGCCCAGCCAGCTGGCCGCCTATGCCCGCAGCGGCATCGATCTGATTTCGACCAGTTCGCCGGTCACCCGCAGTCCCTGGCTGGACATCAGCATGCGCTTTGAACCCCTGACGCATTGAACCCCTGAACGGCGAGGTGGGAGAGAGGCGTTGAGGCAGGGTGCTGCCGGCCGGAGCGGAGGGCTCAGACCGCTGCGCCTGCCGCGGGAGTGGCCTTGGGAAGTGCCGGAATCGCAGGCGTGGCTGGCCAAGGGCTGGGAGCTGGATCCGCGCCTCAGGCCATGGCCCGGGTCATCGGCAGAGCGGTTGCGCTCACTGTGAAGAAAGTCTCTGGCTGCGCCAGAAGTCCTGACAGCCTGAACGGCCTCTGCCAAAGTCCCCCTTTCCTGCCGCGAGCTGTTCTCCGTGCCGCGAAACCCCGTGTCCCGCCTTCTCCCGGCTGCCCTGACGCTGCTGGCGGCCCTGGCACCGATGGCCCAGGCCCGCGCCGAAGGCGTGGTCGATCGGGTGGCCCGCAGTGGTGAGCTCGTCCTGGTCGGCATCCCCGAGGTTTCGCCCCTGTTCAGCCTCAATGCCAAGGGAGAACCCGAGGGCTATGGCGTGGCGGTGGCCCGCCAGGTCGGCAAGGAGCTGAGTGTGGCCGTGGGTCGCCCGGTGACCCTGCGCTTCCTGCCCGTCCAGGATGGGGCGGCCCTGGGCCAGAGCATCGCCAGCGGCAAGGCGGATCTGGCCTGTGGCATCCCCTTCACCTGGGAGCGGGACGCCCAGCTGGATTACTCCCTGCCGATCGGCCTGTCGGGCCTGCGCCTGCTGGCTCCCGCCGGGCGCCTGGACGGCTCTCCGGCCTCCCTGAAGGGTCGCCGCATCGGTGTGGTGGCCGACTCCCTGGCCGCGACCGAACTCCAGGGCCTGCAGCCGCAGGCGATCGCCGTGCCCTTTCCCGGCCTCGGAGCCGCCGTGGCGGCCCTCAAGGCCGGCTCGGTGGAGGGGGTGATCGGGGACAGCCTGCTGCTGGCCAGCCTGTCCCGCGGCCAGGGAGCTCCCGCCTTCGCCCTGACTCCGGAGGAGCCCTACGAGCGCTTCTCGGTCGCCTGCCTGCTGCCGGAGAACGACTCCGCCTTCCGCAATCTGGTGAATCTGGCCATCGCCCGCCTGCTGCAGGGCTACCTCGATGGCACACCCGAGGCGGTGGCCGCCATCGATCGCTGGATCGGACCGGGCAGCAGCCTCAACCTGCCCGCCGATCGCATTCGCACCTACTTCGAATCGGTGATGCTCGGGGTTGAGGCCCTGCGCCCCCTGCCGCCCGCCGCAGCCCCCAGGGGCGCCAGCTAACGCCAACCAACAGGGACTCTGACCTCCCTGCCGCTCCACCCACCTCCTACCTCTCACCGTTCCCGCCCTGCTCCCATGGCGTTCCTCTCCCGTTCCCGCCTGTTCGGCCTGCTGCTGATCGTGGCGTCCCTGCCGATGGATCCCGGCATGGCCCTGGCCACCGGCATGGTCCGCGTCGATGCCCCGAGCGCGGAGCCCGCCGCCGGCAGCGTCGAAGCCCGGCTGCGCCGGATTGCCCAGGCCGTGCGGGAGCAGGAGCCGGATCCCGCCGCCGCCGGCAAGATCGGCAGCGATGCCGTGGCTGCCGTGTTCGTCGGCCCCGGCGGTGTCGGCTGGAGCAATGGCGGCTTCCGCAATGGCGGCTTCTACAACGGCGGCTTCGGCAATGGTGGCTTCCGTAACGGCGGCTTTTTCAACGGCGGCTTCCGCAATGGCGGCTTCGGCAACGGTGGCTTCCGCAACGGCGGCTTCCGCAACTGGTAAATCCTGTGGCCTCCATGCCCTTCGGGCCCGTGCGGTTGCTGGTGGTGCAACCCACCCCCTTCTGCAATCTCGATTGCGATTACTGCTACCTGCCCAACCGGGACGATCGCAGTCGCCTGTCGCTGGAGATTCTGGAGGCGGCCCTGGAGCGGGTGCTGCAGAGTCCCTACTTCGACGGTGGCTTCACCCTGCTCTGGCACGCCGGTGAACCGCTGACGGTGCCGATCGCCTTCTACGACGCCGCCACGGCCCGCATCCGCCAGGTGCTGGCGCGGCATGGGCTGCCGCCGGAGACGATCGTCCAGTCGCTGCAGACCAACGCCACCGTGATCGATGCGGCCTGGTGCGACTGCTTCATCCGCAACGACATCCATGTCGGCGTGTCGATGGACGGTCCCGCCTTTCTGCATGACGCCCACCGCCGCACCCGCACCGGTCTCGGCAGCCATGCCGCCACCATGCGCGGCATCGACTGGCTGCAACGCCGCGGTATCCCGTTCCAGGTGATCTGCGTGCTCACCGCCGACGCCCTCGACCACGCCGACGCCCTGGTCGACTTCTTCAGCGGCCACGGCATCGGCAACGTCGGCTTCAACATGGAGGAAACCGAAGGGGAGAATGCCCGCTCCACCTTGGACCGCCCCGATGGTGAGCGGCGCTACCGGCTGTTTCTGGAGCGCATCTGGCAGCGCATGGCGGAGCGTCCCGGCCTGCTGCGGCTGCGGGAGTTCGACGGCATCGCCAGCCTGGCCTGTCAGGACGAGCGCCTGCAGCACACCGACATGAACGTGCCGTTCGCGATCGTCAACGTCGATGCCCGCGGCAACGTCTCCACGTTTGATCCGGAGCTGCTCTCGGTGCAGACCCCGGACTACGGCGATTTCGCCTTTGGCCATGTGCTGCAGCACAGCCTGGCCGAGCTGGCGGACACCGAAAAGTTTCAGCACGTCTTGGCGGAGATCAGCTCCGGGGTGGAGCGCTGCCGCCGCAGCTGCGACTACTTCGGCCTCTGCGGCGGCGGCGCCGGCAGCAACAAGTACTGGGAGCACGGCACCTTCGATTGCTCCACGACCCAGCACTGCCGCTATCGCATCCAGCTGGTGGCCGATGTGGTGCTGGCCGGCATGGAGCAGCAGCTGGGGCTGGCGGCCTGAGGGTGGGCTGCCGCCGCCATGCGCTCCGTCGTCGGGCTCCGTCATCGCAGTGGTGCTCCGGCAGGGCCCTGCGGCCAGCGGCGGTGTCTGGATTCCGGGCCTGGGGGCGATCCGGCGTGATCCTGAGGGGGGATGATCGATGCCACACCCGCCGCCGCGGGGTCTCTCCGGTTGTGTACGCCGCCCATGCTCCGCTTCGCCCAAGCCCTCGACACCCAGCTGCGCGCGGCCATGGAGCGGGCCTTCCCCGAGGCCGCCGCCGCGGCCAGGGCCGCCGGACAACCGCTCGATCCCCAGCTGGCTGCGGCCAGCCGGAGCGAGTTCGGCGACTTTCAGGCTAATGGCGCCCTGGCCCTGGCCAGGCCCCTGAAGCGGGCCCCCCGCCAGATTGCCGCCGCCCTGCAGGCCGAGCTGGAGGCCGATCCGGCCTTTGGCGCCCTCTGCCTGCCGCCCGAGATCGCCGGTCCCGGCTTTCTCAACCTCACCCTGCGGCCCGAGGTGCTGGCGGCGGAGCTGCGCCGGCGGCTGGGGGATCCCCGGCTGGGAGTGCCGCTGGCAGTGCCGCTGGAAGTGCCGCTGGAAGTGCCGGCTGCCGCTGCGCTGGGGAGCCTGGCCGCGGCTGACGCGCCCAGCCAAGCCTGCGACGACGGCACCAGGGATTCGGACCGGGACGCGGAAGGGGATCCGGGCGCTGATCGGAGCGGCGCTTCGCCGGCCCTGGCGCCGGTGATCGTCGATTTCTCCAGCCCCAACATCGCCAAGGAGATGCACGTGGGCCATCTGCGCTCGACGATCATCGGCGACGCCCTGGCGCGGGTGCTGGAGTTCCGCGGCCACCCGGTGCTGCGGCTCAACCATGTCGGCGACTGGGGCACCCAATTCGGGATGCTGATTACGCATCTGAAGCAGGTGGCACCCGAGGCGCTCGACACCGCCGATGCGGTGGATCTGGGGGATCTGGTGGCCTTCTACCGCCAGGCCAAGCAGCGCTTCGATCAGGACGAGGCCTTCCAGAGCACCAGCCGCCAGGAGGTGGTGAAGCTGCAGAGCGGCGACCCGGTGAGCCGCCGGGCCTGGCAGTTGCTCTGTGATCAGTCGCGGCGCGAGTTCCAGCAGCTCTACGAGCGCCTCGACATCCGCTTGAACGAACGGGGCGAGTCCTTCTACAACCCCCACCTCGAAGCCGTCGTCGCCGATCTCGAGGCCGCCGGCCTGCTGGTGGTGGATCAGGGCGCCCGCTGCGTCTTCCTGGAGGGGATGCAGGGCAAGGATGGCCAGCCCCTGCCGCTGATCGTGCAGAAACGTGATGGCGGCTTCAACTACGCCACCACCGATCTGGCGGCGATCCGCTATCGCTTCGCGCCGCCGCCCGCCGGCGATGGGGCCCGCTGGGTGATCTACGTGACCGATGCCGGCCAGGCCAGTCATTTCGCCGGCGTGTTCCAGGTGGCCCGCCGCGCCGGCTGGACTCCCCCGGGAGCGCGGCTGGAGCATGTGCCCTTCGGCCTGGTGCAGGGGGATGACGGCAAGAAGCTGAAGACCCGCTCCGGTGACACGGTGCGGCTCAAGGATCTGCTCGATGAGGCGGTGGAGCGCTGCGAGCTGGATCTGCGCCGCCGCCTGGCCGAGGAAGGCCGCCAGGAAGACGACGGCTTTGTGCGTCAGGTGGCCACCACCGTGGGCCTGGCGGCGGTCAAGTACGCCGATCTCAGCACCAATCGGATCACCAACTACCAGTTCAGCTTCGACCGCATGCTGGCGTTGCAGGGCAACACGGCCCCCTATCTGCTCTATGCCGTGGTGCGCATCGCCGGCATCGCCCGCAAGGGCGGCGATCTGGGGAGCGGGGAAGCCGCGGGCCAGGCCGCTGCCGACGGCGCCGGGGCGGAGTTGCTGGCGGCCTTCCCCGATCCCCTGCGGTTCAGCGAGCCCCAGGAGTGGGCGCTGGTGCGCGAGCTGCTGAAGCTGGACACGGTGATCGCCGAGGTGGAGCAGGAGCTGCTGCCCAACCGTCTCTGCGCCTATCTGTTCGAGCTCAGCCAGGTGTTCAACCGCTTCTATGACCAACTGCCGGTACTCAAGGCCGAGCCTGCCGTCCGGGCCGCCCGCCTCGCTCTCTGTCGCCTCACCGCCGACACCCTGAAGCTGGGGCTGGGTCTGCTGGGGATTCCGACGCTGGAGCGGATGTGAGGGAGGCCCCGACGGCTTGGCTGTCGCTGCAGCGGCGGCCGCTGGCGGCGTAGGGGCCTTGTCTAGCCTGAGCCGATCCGTTGCTGCGGGCCGGCCGTGACCGCCTCCCTTCACGACCACGACACCGGCCTGGCCGACCAGCGCGGTCTCACGCCTGCGGCCCGCCCGGAGGTGGAACACCTGCAGGCCTACAGCGCTCCCCTGGAGGGGCGGCGCGGCCTGTTGCGGCTGGATTTCAACGAGAACACGGTGGGCCCCAGCCCCCGGGTGGTGGAGGCGATCCGGGCGATCCCGGCGGACCACTACGCCATCTATCCCGAATACGACGGCCTGCGCCAGGCGATGGTGGCCTCGTTGGCGGCCACCGCAGGCGGGCAGGCGGCGCCCGCGGGCGCTGGCCAGCCAGGGGCGTTCCCCGGCCTCAGGGCGGAGCACATCGGTCTGTTCAACGGGGTCGACGCCGCGATCCATGCCGTGTTCCACGCCTATGGCGATCGGGGAGATCAGCTGCTGACCACCAGTCCCACCTTCGGCTACTACAGCCCCTGCGCCCGCATGCAGGGCATGACGATCGAGGCGATCCCGTATCGCCTCCCCGATTTCGCCTTCCCGCTGGAGGAGATCCGGGCCGCCCTGGCGGCGCCCCGGCCGCCGAAGCTGCTGCTGCTCTGCAATCCCAACAATCCCACCGGCACCCGCCTGGCGGCCGAGCAGGTGCTGGCCCTGGCCGCCGCCGCACCCCGCACGCTGGTGGTGGTGGATGAGCTGTATGAGGCCTTCAGCGGCGACAGCGTGCTGCCGTTGCTGGCTGCCCGGGCCAGGGCGGCGGCCGACCGGGTCCCCGCCGTCGCCGATCCCTTTGCCGCCTACCCCAATCTGCTGGTGCTGCGCTCCCTGGCCAAGACCGCCGGTCTGGCGGGCCTGCGCATCGGCTTCGCCATCGGCGCGGCGCCGCTGGTGGATCGGGTCAGTCGGGTCACCGGCCCCTATGACATCAACAGTTTCGCGGTCACCGCCGCCTTCGCGGCCCTCGCCGACCAGGGCTATGTCGATGCCTATGTGGCCGAGGTGGCCAGGGCCCGCGACTGGCTGGTGGCCCAACTGGAGGCCGCCGCGGTGCGCCACCACTGGGCGGGCGGCAATTACCTGCTGCTCTGGCCCAGAGCCGATGCGGCGGCGGTGGAGGCGCGACTGCGGCAGGCCGGCATCCTGGTGCGCTCGATGGCCGGCAAACCCCTGATCGACGGCAGCCTGCGGGTCAGCCTCGGCACCCTGGAGCAGATGCGGCGGTTCTGGCAAGCCTGGCGGCTGATCGAGGACTGAGCTCTGCCCTGCCTGCGGGCTGTCGTACCCCTCAGCGCAGCACCTCGATCAGCGTCGCCTCAGCCAGGGGGGGAGTGAGGCTGATCGAGCTGCCGCTGCGCACCACCTTGGCGGGGGCCATCGCCTGCAGGAAGGGCTCGATCGAACCCAGATCACAGATGGCCGAGGGCCCGGCATTGCGGTATTGCACCGGAATCACCCGCCTCGGTTGCAGATCGCGGACCACGGCGGCGGCCTCCTGGCCGGTGTAGACCTTGGCGCCCCCTCCCACGCCGATGATCAGCACGTCCGGGCGGCCCAGCAGCACCCGGTCCTCCGGTTTGAGGCTGGCGGTGGTGCCCCCCAGGTGGGCGAAGTCCAGGCCCCCCTGGCTCCAGCGCCAGAGGGTGGAGAAGCCGAAGCGTTTGCCCCCGACCCGATCGTGGGGAGCGGCGATGCCTTCGATCTTCAGGCCCGCCACCTGGTATGAGCCCGGCTTGACCAGCAGCCGGCCGCTGGCCACGGCGGCGCCTTCATCCTTGAGCCTGCTGCTGGCCAGGATCACGTCGGCGGCCAGGCGCGGTTCCGCCAGGCCGGCGGCGCAGCCCACCGCCTGGAAGGGATTGAGCAGCACGGTGGCGCCGCCGCCGCGCACGACGATGGCGCTGTGGCCGTAGCTGCTGATCGTGACTCCCCCTGAGCCTGCCTGGGCCGCCGGGGCCGCAGCCAGGGCCAGGCCGCCGCTGATCAGGGCGGCGCAGGCCAGGGCCTTGCCGGCCTGGGCTGGGGCTCGGTGGCTGGCTGCAGCGCTGGTCGCTCGGGTGGCTGCGCTGCGGATCACTGCGCCACGGAACACTTTGCCACGGATGATCTGCCCAGCTCCGCTGCCGGTCACTTGCTCAGCTTCGCCGGCGTGCTGGGGAGGGGTGGCCATGGCGTCGGAGCGGCCCCTGGGGCTGGATGTAGGCGAGAAGTTAGCAGCGGTGTCCAAATCCCCTGCGCCATCCCCTGCGCCGCTTGCAGGGGAGCTCAGGGCTGGGGCACGGCTGCGGCCGCCGGCGCCGCCGGCTGGGCGCTGGCGTCGCGCAGGAAGTTGGCCAGCAGGGCGTGACCGCTCTGGGTGAGCACGCTCTCCGGGTGGAACTGCACCCCCTGCAGATGGGGGTAGTGCCGATGGCGCAGGCCCATGATCGTGCCGTCCTCCAGCCAGGCCGTGATCTCCAGGCAGTCAGGCAGGCTCTCGCGCTCGGCGATCAGGCTGTGGTATCGGGTGGCGGTGAGCGGTTCGGGCAGGCCGGCGAACACCCCCTGGCCGCCGTGGTGGACCGCTGAGGTCTTGCCGTGCATCAGCTCCCGGGCCCGCACCACCTGGCCGCCGAACACCTGGGCCAGACACTGGTGGCCCAGGCACACCCCCAGGATCGGCACGCTGGGGCCCAGCTGGCGCAGCACCTCCAGGCAGACCCCCGCCTGGCTGGGGTCGCCGGGGCCGGGCGAGATCAGGATGGCCGCCGGATCGAGGTCGCGAATCTGCTCCACGCTGAGGGCGTCGTTGCGCTCCACCCTCAGCTCCGCCGCCAGCGGATACTGGGCCGCCAGTTCGCCCAGATACTGCACCAGGTTGAAGGTGAAGCTGTCGTAGTTGTCGAGAACCAGGAGCATCGGCGCGGGCGGGGCGGGCGGGCCATCGGGGCTCGGAGCCTAAAGGCCCAGGCGCAGCAGCAGCGGTGGGATCAGCAACAGCAGGGCGATCATCATCGAAGACAGCGCCGCCACCAGCACCGCGGCGGCGGCGCAGTCCTTGGCGATGCGCGCCAGCGGGTGGAACTGGCGGCCGATCGCCAGGTCCACCACCGCCTCGGTGGCGGTGTTGAGCAGTTCCAGCACCAGCACCGCCGCCACGGTCAGCACCAGGACGGCCAGGCGATCCGGACTGAGTTCCAGCCATATCCCCAGGCCGAAGACCACCAGGCCGATGACCACGTGAATGCGAAAATTGCGCTGGCTGGCGAAGGCGTAGGCCAGTCCCTGGGCGGCGTAGCGGAAGCTGGCGGGGAGGTCACCGGCGACCTTCCAGGCCCCGACCCGCATCCGCCGTCCTCGCCGGTGCAGGTCCTGAGAGACCTCCCGCAGGGGCGGTGGCTGGTTGTCGGAAGCAAGCATCGACCCCCCAACCAGCGCCTCAGACCGGCACCATACCTCCCAATTCCAGGTGAGGAACCCCCTGGCTGAACCTTCCTCAGGACAGCAGGCGCTCCTGGCGTTCCAGCATCAACGCCAGGCTGGCCTGATCGGGATGGTCCCAGCCCAGCAGGTGCAACAGGCCGTGGCTGGCCAGGAACAGCAGTTCGCGCTCCAGCCCGTGGCCGTGCTCCTCCGCCTGGCGGGCGGCGGTTTCCAGTGAGATGACGATGTCGCCCAGCTCCAGGGGTTCGTCGCCGGCGTCGACTCCGGCCGGCCTGGGAGGCGCGTCGTCCTGGGCGGCGAAGGCGAGCACATCGGTGGCTCCCGACTGGTGCCGCCAGGCCTGGTTGAGCTCGGCGATGGTGGCATCTGCGCAGATCTCCAGCCCCAGGCTGTAGGCGGCGGCCCGCAGGGGCGGCGGCAGGTCGTCGGCCAGCTGCTCCAGCCAGCTGCCTAGCTGCTCCCGCCAGCGCTGTTCGGCCTGGATCGGATCGCCCAGGGGTCCGGCCCGGAGCAGCAGGGCCGGATCGAGATCGGCCTCCAGGCCGAAGGCCAGGTCCAGGTCCGGATCCAGCTCGGCTGAGGTCAGCTCAGCTGAGGTCAGCTCGGCTGAGGCCAGCTCGGCAGAGGCCGGCTCGGGGAGGGTCGGGGTCATTGGGGCAGGCTGGGGCGGCCCAGCCAGGCGATCAGCAGCAGGAAACCGGTCAGCCCCAGGGCGGTCAGGCCGAAGTGCAGCAGGCTCTGCCGGCCCTTGCGCACCATGTTGCGCATGGCGAGCTTGATGAAGCTGGGGGCGGCCCCGCCGCTGTCGCCGGCGGCTCCGGCAGCCGCTGCGGCAGGGGCTGCCGGCTGGCCGGGCGGCTCGCTGGCGCTGGAGGGAGACGGGCTCATGGTGGGGCGGCTGCCTGGGCCGCGACGCGCTTGGGAGACCTGCAGCCTGGCACCTGCAGGGGGGTGATCGCCGGGCTGGGCCACCCGGCGCGAGCCGCTGCTCGATCGGGCTGCAGCTGTGGATCGAGGCCCAATCCGGCCGGGGGCTGGCTGCGGAGCCGGCTCCTGGCTCCCGGGGGGGGGCCGGCTCCGCGGCGCGATCCGCCTGGGCGCTCAGGCCGCCCCTGGGGCGATTCAGGCGTCGCTCCCCGCCCCCACCTCCACTCCCTGATGCAGCAGGGACTGGATGAAGGGGTCGAGATCGCCGTCCATCACGCCCTGCACGTCGGTGGTCTCGTGCTGGGTGCGCAGATCCTTGACCATCTGGTACGGGTGGAACACGTAGTTGCGGATCTGGTTGCCCCAGGCCGCCTCGACGATGTCGCCGCGAATGTCGGCGATCTCCGCGGCCCGCTGCTCCTGGGCGATCACCAGCAGCTTGGCCATCAGCAGCGCCATCGCCTTCTCCTTGTTCTGCAGCTGGGAGCGCTCCTGGGTGCAGCGCACCGCCAGGCCGGTGGGCACGTGCAGGATGCGCACGGCCGTTTCCACCTTGTTGACGTTCTGGCCGCCGGCCCCACCGGAGCGGGAGGTGGTGATCTCCAGGTCCTTTTCGGGGATGTCGAGCTTGACCTCCTCCTCGAGTTTGGGCATCACCTCGACGCCGGCGAAGCTGGTCTGGCGCTTGTCGTTGGCGTTGAACGGCGAGATCCGCACCAGCCGGTGGGTGCCCTTCTCGTTGCGCAGATAGCCATAGGCGTAGCGGCCGTCGATCTCGATGGTGCAGCTCTTGATGCCCGCCTCTTCACCTTCGGAGAGTTCGTCCACGCTCACCTTCATGCCGTGGTCCTCGGCCCAGCGGGTGTACATGCGCATCAGCATCAGGGCCCAGTCCTGGGCGTCGGTGCCGCCGGCGCCGGCGTTGATCGAGATCACCGCCCCCTCCTTGTCGTAGGCGCCGCTGAGCAGCCGTTCCAGTTCCCAGCGATCCAGATCCGCCTTCAGGGTCTGCAGGCCGGTGTTGG
The DNA here is from genome assembly GCA_049282435.1 of Cyanobium sp. GTDB lineage: Bacteria > Cyanobacteriota > Cyanobacteriia > PCC-6307 > Cyanobiaceae > Cyanobium. The sequence continues at coordinate 36,207 of JBAPUA010000129.1, forward strand.
CTTCGGCGAGCAGGTCGTCGTCGGCTTCGAGGTCGTAGAGCTCCAGGGTGGCGCGGCCATCGTCGACCCAGCTCTGCCAGCGACCGAGCTGCTCGAGCTGGGCCTTGACCTCGTCGAGCTGCCGCATCTTGGCCTGCGCCTGCTTCTGGTCATCCCAGAAGTCGGGCTGGGAGGCGAGCTGTTCGAGATCCTGCTGACGGGCATGGAGGGCCGGTACGTCAAAGACAGTCCTGGGCATGGCCCAGGCGGTCAGTGAGCTCGGAGAGGTCGCGCTTGAAGTCGGTGAGGTCGAGCACGCAGAACAACGGGGTGTTGCCGGAGCCTATCGCCGCAGGCTGTCAGCACGCTCCTCGCCTCTTAGGATCGACCATCGATCCCCATGCTGCGGGGCCAGATCGACGTCGAAAGACCCAGGCGAACACTGCGTCACTCCCGAGACATGAAACAATTCCAGCAGGCCAAGGTTGACGTGTATACCTCTCGCTTTTCGCCGGCGTGCATGAAGGCCAAGGCGTTGCTGGATCATAAGGGCGTTACCTATAACGAATTCTTTGTCGATCGCGATGAGCAGAACCGTACGGTGATGCTCAAGCGCTCCGGAGGGCGCAGCAATGTCCCCCAGATCTTCATCAATGGCCGGCCGATCGGCGGCTTTGAAGAACTCCATTCGCTGGAGGACGGCGGCCAGTTCGATCTGTTGCTGTCCCAGGCCCCAGCCGGCGCCAGGCCTCAGCCGGGAGCGGCCGAGGGTCCCCGGGAGTTGCCCCGCCCGCGCACCAGCAGTTGAGCGTCCGTTCGCTGCTGTCGGCCTGAGCGACCGCTTCGATCTTTCGGCCTTCCGTCCTTCCGCCGCCTGTCTGTGACCGCTTCCCAGCTGTTCGTGATCGATCCGATCGCGCGCCTCAACCCCGCCAAGGATTCCAGCGTGGCGCTGATGCAGGCGGTGCAGCGGGCCGGCCAGGACGTTTGGGTCTGCACCCCCGCCGATCTGTCGGCCATGCCCCCCCAGGCCGCTGGGGCGCGTGCGGGCCATGGCACCTGGGCCCTGGCCCAGCCCCTGCAGCTGGGTCGGATCGAGCTCGTGGCCGGCGCCTGGCAGGTGCCCAGCCCCTGGTTCGAGCTGGGGCAGGTGGCCTGTCTGCCGCTGGAGCATTTCCAGGTGGTCTGGATGCGCAAGGATCCGCCGGTGGATGAGGCCTACCTCTATGCCACACACCTGCTGGATATCGCCGAGCGCAGTGGGGTGCGGGTGGTCAATCGGCCCGCGGCGCTGCGGGCCTGGAACGAAAAGCTGAGCTCGTTGCGCTTCAGCCATCTGATGGCCGCCTCCCTGGTGAGCAGCCGGGTCGAGCAGCTGGCGGCCTTCGCCCGGGACCATGGCGAGGTGGTGCTCAAGCCCCTGGGGGGTCGGGCCGGTCAGGGTGTGGTGTTTGCCTCCGCCGCCATGCCGGGCCTGCGGGCCCTGCTGGAGCTGGTGACCTCCCAGCAGCAGCTGCCGGTGATGGTGCAGGCCTTCCTGCCGGGGGTGAGCGCTGGCGACAAGCGCATCCTGTTGGTGGACGGGGAGCCCCTCGGCGCGGTCAACCGGGTGCCCAGCGGCGGGGAGTTCCGCAGCAATCTGGCGGTGGGCGGCTCGCCCGAAGCCACCGAGCTGAGTGGGGCGGAGCGCCGCATCTGCGCCGAACTGGCTCCGGCCCTGCGGGCTGAGGGCCTGTTGTTTGTCGGCATCGATGTGATCGATGGTCGCCTCAGTGAGATCAACGTCACCAGCCCCACCGGCGTGCGCGAAGTGGAGCGGCTGGGCGGCATTCCGCTGGCGGATCTGACGATCGAGCGGATCGGGCGCTGAACGCCGGTGCCCCGGCGCCGATCCGGCAGGCGCTGGCGCCGCGACTCCGACTCCGACTCCGGGCCAGGCGATCGGAGCGGATCCCGTTGATCCTGGCCCCAGGACCCTGGCCCCAGGACCCTGGCCCCAGGACCCAGGACCCAGGAGACAGGACCCCTGCGACAGGACCCCTGCGACAGAACAGTGGCGACGGGGGAGTGGCGACAGGAGAGTGGCGACAGGCCTCAGCCCAGGCGCGCCGCGGCCGGCAGGTTCAGCTGCTGTTGCAGCACCCCCAGCTTCAGGGCCACCTCCTGCAGCTCCCGTTCCGGTCTGGAGCCCCGCACCAGGCCGGAGCCGGCGGTCAGTTCGAGTTGCTGACCGCGCAGGATGCCGCTGCGGATCGCCACCCGCAGGTCGGTGTCCCCCTCGCTGTCGATCCAGCCGATCGGCGCGGCGTAGTGGCCCCGCTCGAACGGTTCGAGGCTGCGCAGCCAGGCCATCGCCTGCCGCCGCGGCAGGCCGGCCACCGCCGGCGTGGGATGGAGGGCTTCGGCCAGGGCCAGGGGTTGGTGCTCCGCCAGGGAGGCGGTGATCGGTGTGTGCAGATGCACCAGGGAGCCGTGGCGCGCCAGGCGGGGATGGCGGGGCCGCCGCGGCTCCAGGCCCAGCCGCTGCAGCACGGCGGTGATCGTTTCGGCCACCAGTTCGTGTTCATGGCGGTCCTTGCTGGAGTGCAGCAGCTCGGCTGCGGCTTCACCCAGGGGGGCGGTGCCGGCCAGGGCATCACTGCGCAGCTGCCCCTGGCGCACCGTCAGCAGCCGCTCGGGGGAGGCTCCCAGCAGCGCCTCGCCGCTGGAGTGCTGCCACAGGAAGCGGCAGCTGCCGGGCTGGCTGCGGCGCAGATGGCGCAGCAGGCTGAGGGGGTCCAGGGGGCGATCGAGCTGCAGCTGCTGGCGCACCGCCAGCACCAGCTTGCGCAGCTCGCCGCCCTCCACCAGCTCCAGGGCCTGCTCCAGGGCGGCTCGATAGCCGGGTTGCCAGCTGGAGCGATCGATGATGCGGGCGCCGCCCTGCGATCTGTCCGGGGTCTCAGCGGCGGCGGCCCGCTCCAGCTGGCGGGCCTTCTCCCACAGCTCCTCGGCCAGGCTGCGGGCGGTGATGCCGCCGCCGAGGTTGCGCTGCAGCCGCAGCCAGCAATGGCGCCCCTGGCGGCTGAGCTGCCAGCGGGGCAGGACCGCCTGCACGCCGGAGGCGCCGGTGCCCTGGCGCAGGGGGCTGTCGAAGAAGGCGAAGGCCAGCAGCACCCGGGGGCGGGCCAGGGGCGGGCAATGGCGGGGGGCGGCGGCCAGGCGGCTGAGGCTGAGGCTGCTGAAGCGCTGGGCCAGCTCAAAGCGGCGCGGCCCGCTCAGCTCCAGGCTGTTGCAGCGGCCCAGGGCGGCCAGGCAGAGCCCGGGGGCCCCATCCCAGAGGAAGCGGAAGCCATCGCTGTCGCCGTCGGCACCCAGCTGGGGCAGCAGCTCGAGCGGATCGAGACCGGCCAGGGGCAGGGCCAGGCTCAGCACCCCCTCCTCCTCGCCGCGGCGGCCGGCGGCCTCCTCCAGCCGGCGGGCCGTCTCGCTGGCGATCGCCAGCAGCGCGGAGAAGGACGAAGGGGCCTGCACCGGTGGGATCTGGGGGCCAGCGCCGAAGGCTGCTCAAATGTATGGGTCTTCGCCGGCCCGTTGCCCGCCGCCCCCATGTCCGAGCCCGAGGTCGTCGCAAGCCGTTACGCCGAGCGCCGCCAGCTGTGGAAGGCGGCGATCAAGTGGCCGATGTATGCGGTGGCGGTGATGCCGGTGCTGCTGGCGGCTGGCTGGAGCCTGTTCAAGGGCCTGCCGCTGCGGCTGGATCAGTTGCTGCTGTTCCTGCTGGCAGCGGTGCTGCTGCTGGCCTGGGAGAACCTGGCCAATGACGTGTTCGATGCCGACACCGGGGTCGACACCGAGGGCAAGCCCCATTCGGTGGTGAACCTCACCGGCCGGCGCGATCGGGTGGTCGGGCTGGCCAATGGCGCCCTGCTGCTGGGTCTGGCGCTGATGGTCCTGGTGGCCCTGCGCAGCTCGCCGCTGGTGCTGCTGCTGGTGCTGGCCTGCTGCGGCCTCGGCTACCTCTACCAGGGCCCTCCGTTCCGGCTGGGTTACCGGGGCCTGGGGGAACCGCTGTGCTGGCTGGCCTTCGGGCCCTGCGCCACGGCGGCGGCCCTGCTGGCCCTGGCCCCCGCCTCGGCCGCGCCGGTGCTGATTCCGTGGCTGCCGGCCCTGGCCCTCGGCAGTGGGCCGGCCCTGGCCACCACCCTGGTGCTGTTCTGCTCCCACTTCCACCAGGTGCAGGAGGACGCCGCCTATGGCAAGCGCTCGCCGGTGGTGAAGCTCGGCACCGATCGGGCCGCGGCCCTGGTGCCCTGGTTCGTGGCCGGCAGCCTGGCCCTGCAGTGGGCGCCGGTGCTGCTGGGCCAGTGGCCGCTGACGGCGTTGCTGGGGGTGATCGGCCTGCCGCCGGCCCGCCAGCTGATCGCCCTGCTGGGGGCCCATCACGACCAGCCGGAGCGCATTGCCGGCAGCAAGTTCCTGGCCCTGCGCTTTCAGGCCCTCAATGGCCTGGGTCTGGCGGCCGGGTTGGCGATCGCGCCCTGGGCGGTGGCCCTCGCCGGCCGGTGAGCGCTCCCGGCAACAATCGCCTGCGGCTGGAGTGGCGGCCCTTCCAGTTCCGGTTGCCCAGGGCCCTGATCACGGCCCACGGCGCCCTGGTGGAGCGGCGGGGCTGGCTGCTGCGGCTGAGCCGGGAGGATGGCGCCGTGGGTTGGGGAGAGGCGGCTCCCTGGCCGGGCCGGGCGAGGCGGGAGCAGTCCCATGGGCCGCGGCAGGTCGCCCCGACCCAAGTGAGCGCCCAGCCCCAGCTGGCGGCCCTGGAGGCGGCGATCAGCCGTCTCGGTCCGGCCCTGGAGCGCCGGGAGCTGGAGGCGGAGTTGCCCGTACTGCCGGCCTGCCTGGGCTTTGCCCTGGGGCTGGCGCTGGCTGAACTCGATGGTCTCGGGGCGCCGGCCCAGGGGGGCTGGCGCGCCGCTCCCGCCTCCGCCTGGCTGCTGCCGGCGGGGCAGTCGGCGCTTGCGGCCCTGGAGCTGGTGCTGGAGAGGGCCGAGCGGCCGCACGCCGTCGCGGCCCCGGGGGTTGGGATGGTGGCCGGTTGGCGGCGAGTCCCGCCGCCGCCAGGGGAACTCACCGTCAAATGGAAGGTGGCGGCCGGGCCCGATCCCGAAGAGAGGGCCGTGCTGGAGCAACTGTTGGCGCGATTGCCCGCCGGCTCCAGGTTGCGACTCGATGCCAATGGCGGCTGGGACCGCACCACGGCGATGACCTGGGCGCAGCGACTGGCGGCGGAGCCCCGGCTGGAGTGGCTGGAGCAGCCCCTCGCTCCGGCGGATCCTGGGGGCCTGGAGGCGCTGGCGGCCGTGGTGCCGGTGGCTCTGGATGAATCCCTGCGGCTTGATCCCGGCCTGCGGGACCGCTGGCCGGGCTGGCAGGTGCGGCGCTCCAGCCTGGAGGGGGATCCCAGGCCGCTGCTGCGGGCCCTGATCAGCGGCACCCCCCGGCTGATGCTGAGCACCGCCTTCGAGACCGGCATCGGCCGGCGCTTCCTGGCCCATCTGGCGGCGCTGCAGCAGGACGGACCGACGCCGACAGCCCCCGGCCTGGCCCCCGGCTGGCGGCCGGCGGGAGCGCTGTTTGGCAACGATCCGACGCTGGTCTGGGCCGCGGCGGCCCAGACCGATGACGACAGCCGTTCGATGACAACAGCTGTTCGATGACAACAGCCGAGCCCTTGCTGCTGGCGCTGGACGGGGAACCGGAAGCGGCGGCCCAGGTGCTGGAAGCCGCCTGGAGCCAGGGGCGCATCGTGGCGCTGGCGGGGCCGGGGGAGCAGGGGCGGCTGGCTGCGGCGCTGCGGCAGACGGGGGTCGCGGCGGCTCTGGGCCGTGCACTGGAGCCGGGATCGCCCGCGGTGCTGCTGGGCAGTGGCGGCAGTGCGGGGGCGCGGCGCTGGTGCCTGCAGCCCCTGGCCCATCTGCAGGCGGCGGCGGCGGCCAATGCCGGCTGGCTGGCCGCTCTGGGCCTGGATCCGGCGGCCTGCCTGCATCTCAATCCGTTGCCGCTGCACCACGTCAGCGGTCTGCTGCCCCTGCTGCGCTCGCGCCACAGCGGCGCCCAGCTGGGCTGGCTGGCCCCGGCGCTGCTGCGGGAGCCGGCGGCTCTGGTGCAGGCGTTGCCCCTGCCCCCTGATCGCCCGGCCGTGCTCTCGCTGGTGCCGACCCAGCTGGCCCGACTGCTGGAGGTCCCGGAGGCGGTGGCCTGGTTGCGGGGCTGTGCCGTGATCTGGGTGGGTGGGGCGGCCCTGCCGGCGGCGCTGGCGGCGCGGGCGCGGGCGGAGGCTCTGCCCCTGGCGCCCTGTTATGGCGCCACCGAAACGGCGGCGATGGTGTGCGCTCTGCCGCCGCGGGAATTTCTGGCGGGGCGACAGGGCTGCGGGTTGCCGCTGGCCGACGCCGAGCTGCGCCTGAATGCGGCCGGTGGGGCGGTGGAGGTGCGCAGCCGGCGGCTGGCCCTGGGCTGGCTGGAGCCCGGGGGGCTGCAGCCCTTGCCGCTCACAGCCGATGGCTGGTGGCGCAGTGGCGACGCCGGCCGGTTCGGAGCGGCGGGCCTGGAGCTGCTGGGCCGCCTCGATGGCGCCATCAGCAGTGGCGGTGAAACCGTCTTCCCGGAGCAACTGGAGGCCAGGCTGCAGGCCGAGGCCACCGCCGAGGGCCTGCCGCTGGCGGCGGTGCTGCTGCTGGCCCAGGACGATCCCCTCTGGGGACAGCGCCTGGTGGCCCTGGTGCGGACCGAGGCCGGAGCCGACAGCGCTGCGCTGCTGGCGGGCCTGCAGCGGTTGGTGGCCACCTGGCCGCCCGCCGAACGCCCCCGGATCTGGTGGCCCTGCCCCGAGCTGGCGCCCAGTGAGGCCGGCAAGTGGCAGCGTGGCCGCTGGCGGGAGTGGCTGGGGGGGCGCTGAATCAGCCGCTGCGCCCAGCTCCGGCAGCTCGCGGGTCCAGGTCTGCAGGGCGGCGGGGCATGGGGAGCCGCGTCGGGCGGGGTGTCTCCGTGGGGTGGCTCGGTGCCAGGCAGGTGCAGGAGTCCAGAGTTTCGTCCAGGATCCGCTTGCTGCAGACCGATGAGGGCTGGTCAGTGAGCGGCCTCGACCTTCCCGACGGCCACTCCCAGGGCACCGGCCGCGACGAGGCCCTGGCCCACATCCGCGAGGCCATCGCCCTCTGGTGGGAGATCGCCCTCTGGTGGGAGGTGGAGGCGGAAGAAGCGGGCGTGAAGCCCGTGGAAACGCTGGAACTGGCGCTCTGATGCCGCGATGGCCTGGGATCAGCCAGAAGGAGGCCGTCAGGGTGTTCCCGAAGCTGAGCTATCGCGTTGTGAGGGAATCGGCTCATCTGATCCCCAGCCATTCCGGGAGCTTCTCTGACGCAGCTGGCCAGCCCGTTCACACAGGACGAATGCCGCCGGAGGCGACGGCGGCAGCTTCCAGCCAGCGCCCGATCGGAGCCGGCAGGGGGCAGGGCTGCCGGTTGATCGGATCGATCGCCCGATGGCGGGTGAGGCCCTGGGCCACCTGCTGGGGCTGCTCGCCGGATCGGACGCGCCGGAAGCGGTAGCGCACCTCGAAGCTGCCGGGATCGAGCCGCAGCGGCTCCAGCTCGATCACCAGGGGATCGCCGCAGACGAGGGGACGACGAAAGTCGGCGCTGCAGTGCACGATCGGCAGGGCCGCCGTGGGGGCCTCCAGGCCGGCGGGCCGGTCCGCCGCCGCCATCGGGAAGACCCAGGCCGGCGCCAGACCGAAGCCCTCCAGGCTCTCCTCATAGGCCTCATGGCACCAGCGCAGCAGCTGGTGGAAGTGCATCACGCCGGCGGCGTCGGTGTCGCCGAAGCGCACGGTGCGGCGCAGCAGCAGCCAGGACGGGGAGGCCATGGCCGCCATGCTGTCATTGCGGCATCTGGCGGGCGGTCTGGGCGATGCACTCGCCAGCTGGTTCGAAGGTGAGAAGGTGGCCTTCGGTTTGCTCACCCAGCGGGTGCTTGAGGGGCGCCCCCAGGCCGAAATCGAGGAGATCTACCGCGACCACAAGGCCGTGGGGCTGCCGATCACCCTGGCGGCGGTGGGGGTGGATGCCGGTAGCGAGGAGCAGCTGCGCAGCATCGCCGAACGCAGCGTGATCCCGGGCGAATCCAGCCACAACGAACCCTTCCCGGTCCGTGCCGAGGCGGTGATCTCTGCCCTCAGGGCCGCTGATCAGCTGGGGCGGCAGCGGAGCTGATCGGCTGCGGATCAAAGCCCTGTCCAGGAAGCACGTGCCAGAACGTCTCGATCACGCTTTCAGAATGCAGGAGGACCACGAGATGGCCAAGGCAACATCGCTCTCTGTGTAGGTCTTCCAACGGCTGGGAATCGGCTCGCTAACTACAGATGAAATCGGGAGGTCTCTGGCGATCGATGATCTTCTCTATCTCCGGATGTGGGCATGAGAGCGCTGAAAGAAAGGTTGCGGTCACACTTCCCAGCCTCCCCAGGCAGGTGCAGGACTCTCCATTGGCTAGGATCCATGCGAGGCCATGCCCCATCCCTGTGATGATCCGTTTCCGTCTGCTGGGCTTGCCTGCCCTGTTGCTTCCCCTGATGCCCATGCTGGGGATCAACTCGGCATCGGCGCAACCGCCTTCCGCTCCAGCGAGCCGTTGCACGAATGCCACCCTCAAGGGCACGTATCTCTACAGCTCGATCGGGGTGCTGGATGGCAAGCCCTACGCCGAAAGTGGCCGTGAGGTGTATGACGGCAAGGGTGGTGTGGAGTTGACTTTCCGCGGGACCGGCGGCGCCACCGGCACGATGCGCACCACCTATACCGTAAGCCCCGACTGCATCGGCAAGGCGGTGTATCCCTACGGTCAAACCCTCGTGAGCTTCATCAGCCCCGATGGCAGCCGCTTCAGCTATACGATCACCCGTGGCCCTGGAGATCGGCCCACCGCTCTCTCGGGCTGGGAGATCCGCGTCGATCCTTAACATTGCCTGCCAAGCATTGCCTGCCAAGCATTGCCTCCTGCAGCACACCTCCTACAGCACACCTTCTACAGCACAGGGGCAACGCTCGCAGGATCCAGAGCAGTTGAGAATCCTGGATAACACCATCAACCCTGGTCGAATAATCATAGATTGATTTCTCCCGGCTTCGAGATGGAGCTGTCCTTCCTGTCTATGCAGCAAGGACGTGCTGCGCCATGACTGAATCCATCGAATCGTCAGCCCCATGCCCGATGCCGCCGGCCGCTTCAGCCTCGACCATCAGCGCGTCCTGGTGACGGGAGCCTCGCGCGGCCTCGGCGCAGAGATTGCGTCTGTCTTGGCTGCTGCGGGTGCCGATCTGGTGATCAGCGGCCGCGATCCGATCGGCCTCGAGAGCACGCGACAGGCGGTCGAACGGCTTGGACGTCGCTGCCATGGAGTGCAGGCTGATCTGCGCAGTGTTGAAGCGACGCACCGGCTGGCCGATCAGGCGCTGGAGTTGTTCGGCACAGTCGACATCCTCGTCAATAATGCTGGTGTTGTTTTTGTGGAAGATCTACTGAATACAACCCTTGAGCATTGGCAGGAGATCCAGGCGGTCAACTTGCGTGCACCCTATCTGCTCACACAAAAGCTTGTGCCCGCGATGATCAAGCAGAGACGGGGAAAGATTATCAATATCTCTTCGGTTGCCGCTGTGCTGGCCCCCGAGGGACATGCTGCCTATTCGGCTGCCAAGGGAGGTCTCAACATGCTGACTCAGACGATGGCGGCCGAGTGGGGCCGTTACAACATCCAGGCCAATGCAATTGCACCCACCGTAATCCTCACGGAGATGGGCCAACAGGTGTGGGGAGAGGCCAGCAAAGCAGGGCCGATGAAAGCGCGAATTCCCGCTGGACGCTTCGGCGAGCCGAGCGAAGTGGCTGATCTGGTGCTCTTCCTTGCATCGAATGCCTCCAACTTCATCTGCGGCCAGGTGATCCGTCTGGACGGTGGCCTGAGCGTCGTTTGAGGTGTTGGCCAGCGGCATGAACGGGCTGCTGGCGACAATGAGGACATCGAATGATCGGAGTGCTGCCATCAT
>JBAPUA010000130.1:0-1710 GCA_049282435.1 Cyanobium sp.
CTTCAACTCAGCCCGGCGCATGACGCCTTGAGGCCTCGCCCACCCGATGCAGCACATCCGAAACTTCTCGATCATCGCGCACATCGACCACGGCAAGTCGACGCTCGCCGACCGCTTCATCCAGCGCTGCGGCGGGCTCGCCGACCGCGAGATGGAGGCGCAGGTGCTCGACTCGATGGACCTCGAGCGCGAGCGCGGCATCACCATCAAGGAGCAGACGGCGGCGCTGTCGTACAAGGCGCGCGACGGGCAGGTCTACCAGCTCAACCTGATCGACACGCCGGGCCACGTCGACTTCGCCTACGAGGTCTCGCGCTCGCTCGCCGCCTGCGAGGGCGCGCTGCTGGTCGTCGACGCGTCGCAGGGTGTCGAGGCGCAGACGGTCGCCAACTGCTACACGGCGATCGAGCAGGGCGTCACCGTGGTGCCGGTGTTGAACAAGATCGACCTTCCCTCCGCCGAGCCCGAGCGGGTGATCGAGGAGATCGAGGACATCATCGGCATCGACGCGCAGGATGCGCTGCGCTGCAGCGCCAAGACCGGCGAGGGTGTGGACGACATCCTCGAGGCGGTGATCGCCCGCGTGCCCGCCCCGGCCGGCGACCCGGCCGCGCCGCTGCAGGCGCTGATCATCGATTCGTGGTTCGACAATTACGTCGGCGTCGTGATGCTGGTGCGGGTGATGCAGGGGACGCTGAAGCCCAAGGACAAGATCCTGCTGATGGCCAACCGCTCCGTCCACGGCTGCGAGCAGGTGGGCGTGTTCACGCCCAAGGCCGTGGCGCGCGACGAGCTGTCCGCGGGCGGGGTCGGCTTCATCATCGCCGGCATCAAGGAGATCCACGCGGCCAAGGTCGGCGACACGGTGACGCTCGCCGCGCGGCCCGCCGCCGCGGCGCTGCCCGGGTTCAAGGACGTGAAGCCGCAGGTGTTCGCCGGCCTGTACCCGGTCGAATCCAACCAGTACGAAGCGCTGCGCGACGCGCTCGACAAGCTCAAGCTGAACGACGCCTCGCTGCACTACGAGCCGGAAGTCTCGCAGGCGCTGGGCTTCGGCTTCCGCTGCGGCTTCCTCGGCCTGCTGCACATGGACATCGTGCAGGAGCGGCTCGAGCGCGAGTACGACATGGACCTCATCACGACGGCGCCGACGGTGATCTACCAGGTGCTCAACCGCGACGGCACCGTGCTCGAGATCGAGAACCCGTCGAAGCTGCCCGACCTGTCGCGGGTGGAGGAGATCCGCGAGCCGATCATCACGGCGACGATCCTCATGCCGCAGGACTATGTCGGCCCGGTGCTGACGCTGTGCACCGAAAAGCGCGGCGTGCAGAAGAACATGCAGTACCTCGGCCGGCAGGTGATGCTGACCTACGAGCTGCCGCTGGCCGAGGTGGTGATGGATTTCTTCGACAAGCTGAAGTCGGTGTCGCGCGGCTACGCGTCGCTCGACTACGAGTTCAAGGAGTTCGCTCCCGCCGACGTGGTCAAGCTCGACATCCTGATCAACGGCGAGCGCGTCGACGCGCTGTCGGTGATGGTGCACCGCTCGGTCGCGATCTACCGCGGCCGGGAGGTCGCGGCCAAGATGCGCAAGCTGATCCCGCGGCAGATGTTCGACGTCGCGGTGCAGGCGTCGATCGGCGCGCAGATCATCGCCCGCGAGACGATCAAGGCGATGCGCAAGAACGTGCTGGCCAAGTGCTACGG